>JAHCHD010000133.1 GCA_026129915.1 Bryobacterales bacterium | reverse complement strand
GACGCGAAACCATGGGACAACTGCTCCGCCGGTCGCGCGGCTCACTAGACTGTCACAGGACGTTCAATGGGCGAACCGGGTACCGATTACCCCCATGGTAGCGTGGAGATAGACGCCGTATCTGGAGACCTGTTCATGACCGTGAATCGCCGTTCGTTCCTAAGCCTTGCGGGTGGCCTTGCCGGCCTTACCGCCGTAAGTGAATTACCACTGCTGGCCGCGCCTTCCGCGCCAGACCGTTTCCGCTTCGTCGTCATTGCTGACTCGCATATCATCGACGACTTCTACAACCGGCAGGAAAGCAACCCGCTGGATACGATGACCGTGAAGCAGACCCGCGAGAGCCTCATTCGCACCCGCACCATGATTCACGCCCTCAATCCCCAGCCCGACATGGTGTTCCTGGCAGGCGACTACGTCCACGACTTCCCTTCCCCGGACTACGATTTCTACTTCAAGAACGTCACCCGGCTGGACCACGCCAAGCGCATCACCGATGGCTTCCGCATGAAGGTTTACGCGGGCTTCGGCAACCACGACTACTGGGTGCCGCAACACGACCGCGACTTCGCCCACCGGCTCTACGCTCAGAAGTTTGGCCTGAAGCCTTACTACGCCGTGGATCACAAGAACTGCCGCTTTCTGATGCTGAATAACTTTCTGGGCGAGACCTGGAACGCCGCCAATAAAGAGACCTTCAAGAAGAACGTGGGCAGCCTGGGTGAAACGCAATTGCAGTGGCTGGAAGCGCAGCTTGCCGCGCGCAAACAGACCTTCGTGTTTGTGCACTTTCCGGCATCCATAATCCAACCCACGGAGTACAAGGACTTCGGACTGCACCCGCTTCTGAAGAAGTATTCCGAGAGCATCCACTTCGTAACCGCCGGACACTGGCATCGCTGGCACGACTTTAAGACGGAGTTTGGTCCGCAGCACTACGTGATGGGCGCCACTCGCTACGACGCGGACTCTTTCATGGTGGTGGATGTGGATACGAAGGCAGCCAGCTACACCATCCGGAACCTGCACTGCTTCCAGTGGGGCACACGGGCGACGGATAGCTACGTGGAAATGGCGGGCTGAGGGCGGAACCCAGCAGGTTCAACACAAAGAGGGCGTCACCGTGATGACGCCCTCTTCGCGTGTGTCTTCAGTACGTCGTGGGATAGGAAACTCAGTTGGCCTTCTTCTCTAATCGGGTTACTGTGAGCTTACGGAACTCCACCTTTTCGTGATCGCCCTGAATGGTGATGGGTCCGGGCTCGCCCTCGTTCGCATTGGTGGCCATGGCCGTAAGTCCGTCGATGATCTTGCGGTCGATGATCTTCACGCCGTTAAGCATTACGCTTACTTCCCGGCCAATCAAGCGCACGTCCATGGTCTGCCACTCGCCCACCTTCTTGCTGGGGTTGGATGTAGGAACAATACGGTAGTAGACGGCGCCGTGGCCCTGTTTGTAGGGCTCCTTGCCGAAGTCTTCCATGATCTGCACTTCGTAACGTCCACGGAGACCGATACCGCTATTGGAGTGCTCAGAGAGCCGGTACTCGGCGTGAAGGTCGAAGTTCCAGAACTTATCCTTGGATTCCAGATTGCCCGCGGGTGGATTGTTCGCCAGGATGCCATTTTGGATGCTCCAGCGAATTTCCTCGTTGGGGAGGGCGACGGTGAAGGTGTCGCTACGTTTGCCATCAACGAGATCAACGGTCTCACCGGGCACCCATGTGCCGTCATCGGTTTCGGTGATCTCCGGAGCACGCTTCGCCTTCCACGTGACTGGGCGGAAACGTTCTGGAGCATCTGGCCACTCGGTCTTGCCGACCAGGATGTCGTTTTCCAGCTTGGCAGTATAGACTGCACGGACTTCAGGGTTACGCACAGGCTCCTCGCCACGGTCGCGGGCAGCACGGGCGGCGGCGCGTTCCTGCTGGCCGATCTCCGGAATGTTGGAGCCCCAGCGAGCGGTGTAGATCATCTGTAACTGACCATCGGGAAGCACATTGATTTCAGTGAACGGGTACATGCCGCCACCTGGCGCGCCTACGACAAGGCCGGCAGCCTCGGGAGTGCCTGCTTTCTCAATTTGGTACCAGCCTACCCGGCCACGGTCAGCCGGTTCGAGTTCCACGTTCCAGCGGCCGTTGTAGGCGGCGCCCATGGCCGCGGTGTCTACGGCCGTCCGCTCAGCGGAAGGGGCACAACTAAAGAGCAACGTGATAGCGCTTAGCGCAAACGCAAACAAGAATACACGGTGGCGAAACATCGGAAATACCATCCTGAAAATCTTAGTGGGTGGAAGATCAGCAAACCGTCGTCGGAATCCTGTTTCTAAGAGGGTCTCCCGACGGGAGCACGAGGAACGATTCTGATCGTATGCAATCGAGGCTCGGGCTGGCAAGCTATTCGACCGGATTTCTGGAAACTGGCGCTAGAGTTCGCCGTTCTCAGACGACCGCAAGCCATGTTAGGCTGAGGGTTGCCTGGCATTACCCCTGCCCGCCGCGTCGCTTTCGACGTGCTGCTATTGGTGGAGCGAGGCGGCTATGCCGCTGACCTGCTGCACCATCGCGGGGCAGCCTTGTTGCCCGCGGATGCCGCCCTCGCGCGGGAGATCGTATTCGGTGTACTGCGCCGCCAGCCCCAACTGGATTACCTGGCCCAGCAGCATCTAAGCAGGCCGGTTTCCCGTCTGGATGCCGAGGTAAGGATTGCGCTGCGGATGGGCACGTTCCAGGCGCAGTTCCTGGAACGAGTTCCCACCCATGCGCTCGTTTCCGAAAGTGTCTCCCTGGTGAAACTGGCGCGAAAGACGTCAGCGTCAGGGATGGTGAACGCGGTGTTGCGAAAGGTGGCCACAGAGTCCCTTCCAGCCGAGTGGCCAAGCCGCGAAATCGCCTTGAGCCAGCCGGAATGGCTACTGTCGCGTTGGCACACTGCATTTGGCGCGGAGGGGATGCAACGGATCGCCGGAGCTTTCCTGCAGAAGCCGGATGTCTACGTGCGAGTTCCGGGCGAACGCGACCCCGGTGAGCAGCCCGGCTGCGTACTTGAGAGCACTGACGTAAGGGGTTGCTATCGGGTTGTAAAGGGAAACCCCGTCCAAACCGGGTTCCGGCAGATGGATATCGGCAGCCAGTGGGTGGCCAGCCTGGTAACAGCGGACGCGGAAGTCGCGGTACTCGACCTGTGCGCGGCGCCGGGCAACAAGACAGCCGTGATTGCGGAACGAGCGACGGTGGCGGCCGCATGCGACCTCCACCTCAGCAGGCTGCGGGCAATGCCACCGCCAGCGCACCCCAAGGTGCAACTCGACGGAACGAACCCACTTCCCTTCCGCCGCCGCTTCCCTTGGATTCTGCTGGATGCGCCGTGCTCCGGTACCGGGACGCTCGCGCGGAATCCAGAGATACGGTGGCGTCTCTCGCCCGAAAAGCTGGCCGCATTCCCCCCGCTCCAACGGCTACTCTTGCGCAATGCACTCGCAGTTCTGGCACCTGGAGGTACTATTGTTTACTCGACATGTTCTCTGGAAGCAGAAGAAAATGAGTGCATTGTGGAAGAGATATGTCATGATTATGATGTCCGTTGGTTCCGTCGCGTGCCGGGTGACCAGCCAGGCGACGGGTTTTGTGCGGCCATGATTCGCGCGCGCCGTCCAGTATAGGTAGCGTGTGCAGTCAACATTTGGCCATGAGCCGATGAATTCGCCTGTCCAGGCTTTGCCTTTTTGGCATTCGAGGAGAGCGCTGGAGGCAAGCGGGATCGTCAGTTTGTTCTTGTAAGAATTGATTATCAGCAGGGGGCGCGAACGAAAGCGCATGGCACAGGTGTTGCCCTCCATCCTTGCGGCGGATTTCACCCGGCTCGGCGACGAGATCCGGCGGGTGGAAGCAGGCGGAGCGCGCATGTTGCATGTGGATGTGATGGACGGCCACTTCGTGCCGAATATCTCCATGGGCATCCCCGTGCTGAAAGCCGTGCGCCGGGTGACAAAACTCACGCTAGACGTCCATCTGATGATCAGCAACCCAGATGCATTTTTGTTGCCTTTTCTTGAAGCGGGCGCCGACCAACTATCCGTCCATCAGGAAGTGTGCCCTCATCTTCATCGGACGCTGCGTGCAATCCAGTCTGAAGGGGGGCGTGCCGGGGTGGTGCTGAACCCGGCCACTCCCGTGTCGAGTCTGGAAGAAGTGCTGGACGTGATGGACTTTGTGTTGGTGATGAGCGTGAACCCAGGGTTTGGCGGACAACGGTTTATCCCCCGATCCCTCAACAAGATTCGAGCGCTTCGCGAGTTGCGGGAGCGCCATGGTTTGTCGTACCAGATTGAAGTGGACGGCGGCGTAAGCGCCGCGAATGTGCCAGATCTGGTGAATGCAGGCTGCGACTGGCTGGTTGCTGGATCCAGCGTATTTGAGACCGCAGATGCCACCGAAGCCTATCGCGGCTTGCAGCGAGATGCGGAGATGGCGTCCATGGCTAAGGTATAACCATTACAATGGAAGTAATTCCCGTGCGAGGCTGGTGATTGAGAATGGCTAGAGCGTTCCCGTTTCGATTGATTTTGGTGGTGAGCCTGGTGCTTGTCGCCCTTGCCGCAACCGGTTGTGGGCGGAAGCGTTACGACAACCCCATTACCAAGGACACCCTGCAACCCGACAAAGTGCTGTTTGACAAGGCCATTGCCGATATGGAACGCGGCCGGTACGAGGTGGCACGGATTACGCTGAACACGCTGATCAACACCTACGATTCCAGCGAGTACATGGCGAAGGCGAAACTGGCTATTGCTGATTCCTGGTTCCGCGAAGGTACAAGCTCGGCGCTGGTTCAGGCTGAGGTGGAGTACAAGGATTTCATCCTGTTCTATCCCGCGATGGAAGAATCGGCGGAAGCGCAGGAAAAGGTCTGCATGATCCACTACAACCAGATGTCGAAGCCGGATCGCGACACAAGACATGCGTACCGCGCGGAAGAAGAATGCCGGCAGGTACTGCTGAAGTTCCCCAACAGCAAGTTCGCACCCCGCGTGGAGCAATTGTTGCGC
Organism: Bryobacterales bacterium; assembly: GCA_026129915.1. Classification (GTDB taxonomy): domain Bacteria; phylum Acidobacteriota; class Terriglobia; order Bryobacterales; family Bryobacteraceae; genus JACTMJ01. The sequence goes on along the minus strand of JAHCHD010000133.1, from coordinate 8,609 downwards.
AATGTGCAGGAAGTGCAGGCGGGACATGAGTATAACGTGGCGGATACCTACCTGCGCAAGGGGAGTCTGGGAGCTGCGACGAATCGGCTACAGGGGCTCGCGGACCATTTCCCGCTATTCAGCGCGGCCGACGAGGCTCTCTGGAAGCTGGCGGAATCCTACGGCAGCCTGGGAGACCGGTTCGAGGAAAGAACGGCCTCTGTATTGACGCGAATCGTGCGCGAATACCCGCTTAGCGAGTACGTAGACCCCGCGAAGGAGAAGCTGCTCGCGATGAACCGCCCGGTGCCGGAGGCGGACCCGGTAGCCATGGCTCGGATGAAATATGAGCAGGAGAATGCGTTCAGTCCGGGCACTTTCGATAAATTCTGGGGTGTGTTCCGCGGCAAGCCGGAGGTACGACAGGCCGCAAAGAGTGGCACTCCGGCCGCTGATCCATTTCAGCCCACCATTCCGCTTAGCGTTCCAGCAGCAGGCGGAATTGGCGGCGCTCCAGGCACCGGCGTACCGGGCGCCGTCTCGGCGGACGTCACCGTGTCCACCGTTCAGGATTCCACTGCACTTGATACGCAGCCGGATGCGCGGTTGAACCGGCAAAATCAACCGGACGGCCAGACGCCGCCCGAGACGAGTTCGCCGAAGCCCCAGCCACGGCAGCCCTAGAAGGAGAGAGGGTACTGTGTCCACGCTTTGCACAGTCTTGCTCGCAGATGACAGCCCCCATGCACAGCGCATGGGGGAGCGGATTCTGCGCGAGGAAGGCTATGAGGTAGTAACCGTCACTGACGGAGAAACCGCCATTTTGCGCGTTAAAGACGTCAATCCAGACGTCGTCATCGTCGATGCATTTTTGCCTCAGGTGTCTGGCTACGACCTTTGTGGCTTTATCAAGAAACAGCCTCAACATTCGCACGTGCGGGTGCTACTGACTTCAACGGCGCTGGAACGCGTCGATGAGGACCAGATGTACCAGGCAGGGGCGGATGGGCAGCTAAAAAAACCATTCGAGGCATCCGTGATGCTTAAATCGCTTAAAGATCTGATCAGCGGTTCTGACAAGGACAGCAAAAAGAAACGCAGCGGGTCTACCTTCGACCTCGGTTCCTACCAAGAAGAAGGGGAACGGGCGAGGGACGACAACGCCGAGGCGGATGGCGACCGGGCGTCAGAGAAATCCGGCGTGTCTCCGCTAAAGGCCTGGCTGGAGCAGCACGATGACGACGGCCCCGCCGGGGACAAGGACGCTGACCCGTTAGGCATACGCGAACCTGCTCATGTGGGGGCGAGCGTTGCGGCAGCCAGCGATTCGGTGTCGCTATCGAACCCGCAGTTGCTGCGGAACGCTCAGGATGAGCCCGAAGACCTTTCGTTGCGGAACAACCCTGTGGCGAAGCTGCGCAATGTGCCCCCACCGGCGCCCGATTCGGCTTCCAAGTTGCAGAGCATATCCGGTCGAACGCAGGATTCCGACGCACCTCCGGCCCCTTCCACGCGGAGCTTCCGCATTGCGTCCAAAGTGACTGAGGAAGAGCCGCTGGTGAAGGAACAGCCGGATGCGGAACCTTCTGAACCAGCCGCTCGCCCCCGGCGCAGCTTGCTGGATGCGTTGGCGGAGTACGAGAACGATGCGGCGGTGCTCGACACCGGGAACGATCCTCTGGAAGCAGAGGTAGCGGCGGTGGAAGCCGTGATCGTCGAGGAAGAAGTCCCCGCCGGCATCGAGACCGAACCTGAGCCTGAAGTTATCCCGGAAACTGAAGCCGAGGTAGCGGTAGCGGAAGAACCTGCCGCCGAGGCAGAGGCGGCGACAGAGCTAACGGAACCCGAACACGAAATCGACGCCGGAATGCTGGCGGAAGCGGCCGCGTCGGTCGCCGCCCAGGGCCAAGTGGAAAAGCTTGCCCTGGCTGCTGCTGGTGTGCGGCTTGACGAAGAGGAGATCCGGGCGGTGGTGGAGATCGCAGTATCTGCTTCGATGAGCGCCATCGTCGACGAAGTGACGCGCTGCGTTACGCTGGCTTTGGAAGCGCGCTATCGCCACGCCAACGAAGCCCCTGCTGACAAAGCATCGGACTAGTTTTCGAACGTTTGACAGCGGGTCCGGACGCTGCCCGAAGCAGCGTCGCGGACCCGCGTTTTTGTGCAGATCCCGATTATGGCCGACAACAGTTTTGACATCGTTTCCAAGATTGAGATTCCTGAAGTACAGAATGCAATCCAGCAGGCTGTAAAGGAAGTCGCTCAGCGCTTTGACCTGAAGAACTCCAACTCCAGCATTGAGCTGACCGAAAAGGACAGCATCATCCTCATCCAGAGCTCTGATGAGTACACGCTGAAGGCTGTCAGCGAGGTGCTGGAGCAGAAGCTGGTGAAGCGCGGTGTGCCGCTGCGGGGCCTCGACTATCAGACCGTGCAATCCGCGGCTGGCTCCACCGTACGGCAGCAGGTGAAACTGCGCCAGGGGATCTCGACGGAGAAGTGCAAGGAGATCGTGAAAGCGATCAAGGATTCCAAGATCAAGGTGACGGTATCCATTCAGGGCGACTACGTGCGTGTGGCGTCGAAGAGCCGCGACCTGTTGCAGCAGGTGATCCAATTGCTGAAGTCGCAGGACTTCGAGATCCACATGGAGTTCACCAACTACCGGTAGAGTGGCGCCGCTGGCTAGAGGGCCAGTAATCGGGCGATGGCGCGCTCGCGCCCGACAGCCGTGAAGACGGCGAAGGCGCTGGGGCCGACAGTCTGCCCGGTGAGCACCGCGCGGCTGCCGTTGATCAGAACGCCCGCCTTCAGGCCGTGCTTTTCGGCGACGGCACGCAGTTGCTCCTCAATGTGCGTTTCCGAGAAATCCTCACTTGTGGCTAGAGTCTCACCCAGTTCGCGCAGGGCTATGCGGGCGCCGGGAACATTCAGCTTCTCCTCCGCTTCAGGCGTAGTGGTGAAGTGGTCGCAGAAGTACGCGCGGCCTTTTTCGGGAAAGTCGCCGAGCACCGCGTAACGGCTGCGGATGATATCGACGGTCTGCTCAAACTGCGCATCGTCGGCGGGTACCGGAACGCCAGCGGATTCCAGGGCCTCGCGCACCATGGGCGCCAGTACGCTCACCGGCATAGTGCGCAGGTGCTGAGCATTCAACCAGGAGGCCTTCGGGTCAATAGGGTCCGCTTCGGAGAAGTTCACGGTGGCATTGCTACGATTGATGCCCTCGAAACTGAACTTCTCCTTAATCTCCTCTACCGTCATAAATTCCTGATTGTTCTTGGGGTTCCAGCCCAGCATGCAGAGGAAATTCACGTACGCCTGTGGAACGAAACCGGCATCACGGTAGGTGGTGACGCTCACCACCGGGCCATGCTTGCGCTTGGAAAGCTTCGCTCCATCCGGGGCAATCAGCAGGGGCAGATGCGCAAACTCGGGCATTGTATCGCTGAGGGCCTCGAAGATGAGCACGTGCTTGAATGTGTTTGAGAGGTGGTCCTGCCCGCGGATGATGTGGGAGATACGTAGGTCGAGATCGTCGGCACAGGATGCCATGTGGTAAGTGGGCAAGCCGTTGCTACGCAACAGGGCGAAATCCTCGATGTCGTCTGCATTCTTTGACTGCTTGCGGTAGACAAGGTCCTTGAAAGTCACCCAGCGGTTCTCGTCGCGGGGCACCCGATAGCGGAGGACAAACGGCTCGCCTGCATCCGCGCGACGCTGGCTATCCTCCTGGGAAAGTGCTCGCATAGCCGGGTCGCCGAGCCAGGGGCCGCTGGCGGGGTCGCGCTCCGCTTCGGTGGCCTGCAGGGGAGTGAAGTCGCGGTAGGCCAATCCCTTGTCGAAGATCTTCCAAGCCATCTGTTGGTGCAGAGCGATCCGCTCGCTCTGGGCATATTGCTCGTCCCACTCAAGGCCCAGCCAGTTGAGGCCGTCGAAGATGGATTGCATCGAAGCTTCCGTGTTCCGTTCCACGTCAGTATCGTCAATCCGCAGCACCATGGTGCCGCCCTCTTTTCGGACGTAAAGCCAGTTGAAGATGAAGGTGCGGGCGCTCCCGATATGCAGATAACCAGTGGGCGAGGGAGCAAAGCGAACACGAGGCATAAGCTCCTAGTGTAGCGCAGGGGTCTGGCTGACCCGGAAATTCAGAACAGACCTGGCAGGTGCGCGGCCGGGACGTCGAGCCAAGGGTTTTGCGGTTCGAAGCTTGCTTGCGCGGCGGCGCCAGATCCCCGCAGTTGGTCGCGCAAGGCAACCACCTGGCCGCAAACCCACACTGCCGGGGAAGCAACATCCGTCGCGCCCGCGGCCACCTCTTCGAGGGTGGCGATTACCACCTGTTCGTTCTCAGTGGAGCCGCTTTCAATGAAGGCGCAGGGTTCGAGCGGATTGCGACCCACTGCAATCAGCGTCGTTGCAATGGATGTCCGGTGCTTCACTCCCATCAGGATAACCAGAGTATCCACCTCGGCGAAAGCCTCCCAGTGCTGAGGTTCCCCCTCCTTCGCGTGTCCGGTGGCCACCGCGAAGCTGCGCGCTACCCCCCGCGCGGTGAGAGGAATGGAGGCCAGCGCCGGAACCGCCACCGCCGAACTGATGCCCGGCACCAGTTCCACCGCCACTCCAAGTTGGCTCAAAAACGCCCACTCTTCCGCGCCTCGCCCAAACACCATGGGGTCGCCGCCCTTCAGGCGAACGACGGTACGTCCGCGCAGGGCGTTCATTGCGAGTTCCGTGAAGATGCGCCGCTGAGTCTCCTGCGCGCAGCCATCCTCCTTGCCCACATAAACTAGCTCCGCGCCGGGCCGGGCAAGGGAGAGAATCGCGGGAGGAACCAGACGATCGTAGAGAATGACATCCGCGCAGGCGACAAGGCGGGCTGCCTTCACCGTCAACAACTCGGGGTCGCCCGGACCCGCTCCCACCAAATATACCCTTGCCGTCGCCATGGTCGTCACCGGCTTGCCTGGAATCAGGACCGAGCCTCCGTGAAAGTATGGATGCCGCACTCCAGCTTGCGACCGCCCCAGCGTCCGCTGCGCAGATCGTCGCCCGTGGGCTTTGAGGTGCAAGGGGCACAACCGATGCTGGTGTAACCCTGCTCATAGAGGGGCAGTGCTTCAATTTCGTTGATGGTGAGATAGGCCCACACTTCGTCCCACTTCCAGGCGGCAGCCGGACTTATCTTGAACAGTTCCTCGCCCGTGGGAAGCACGTGGCGCTCAGCAACCTTCATGTTGGCGCGGGTGGGCGACTGCTCGCGGCGAAGGCCGGTAAACCAGGTCTTGTACCCCCGCAAGCCCTCCCAAAGCGGACCCACCTTACGGATGTCACAGCAGCGCGTGGGATCAGTCTGGTTAAGAATGCCGAACTGGCTTTCCTGCTCGGAGACGCTGATTGACGCTTGAAGATTGTGCAGGTTGAGATGCCACTCCCCGGCGATCTTGTCACGATAGGCAATCGTCTCCGGGAAGTGGTAGCCCGTCTCGAGGAACAGCACGGGGATATCGGGTTGCACTTGCCGCAGCAGGTGCAGGACGGCTACGTCCTCAGCCTGAAAACTGCAAGTGAAGCAGGCGGGCGCGGGCAGTTCCTTTAGCGCGCGTTCCACGATTTCCTGAGCGGACAAGTCCGCCCATGCGGCAAACTCATGCTGCGCGGTCATTGGTGGCCTCCTGTTGGGTGGGCTGGATGGCGACGCGCACTGGCGTCACCCCCGCCTCGGTCAAGAATGCTTCAAAGGTCGCGCGGGCGGCGACGGCGTCCCCCCGCTTGAGTTGGGGAATGATCTCAGAATCCACAACGCGATACCAAAGATCGCGCCGGGGAACGAATGCAGGCAACTGCGTGGTGATGGCTTCGCGATATTCGCGAGCCATGCGCAGGAAGGCATCGTACTCGGGACCCAGCAACTCGCCAAGGCAGCGCCGGAGACGCACGCCAAGAGCGGGCGCCACGCCGCTGGTGCTGATTGCCATCACAAGGTCACCCTGCCTGTGCACCGAGGCGAAGATGAAGCCGCAGTGGGGCGGATCGTCGAGCGCGTTGAAGAGGATGCCGCGCTCTTCCGCCTCGCGGTGAATCGCGGAGTTGATTGATCGATCGTCGGGAGCGCAAACCACCAGGTAGAAGCCCGCAAGGTCACCCGCCTGCCAGACACGCGGCAGCCACTCCACGGTACCCAGCAGAGACGCCTCTGCCAACTCGTCCACCACGTTATCGGCGAGGACGGTCACCCGCGCACCGGCGGCAAGCAACCCCATTGCCTTTTCCGAGGCCATCGCATTGCCGCCGATCACCAGGCAGCGACGCCCTTCAAGATTCAGAAACACGGGGTAGTAGTAGGGCATTGCGGGTGCCTCACTTCGTCGCTTTCGCCAGATACCGCTGGCGCTGTTCGTTGTTGCACAGTTCCTTGCGGCCAGCCGCGAGGTTATCCTGCCGGGAAGCGCCACGGCACCTCCGCAAGGAGATGCCAGGCCCGGCGGTACCGTCAAGATGGTTACCGGAAGCGCTAACAAACGCGCTACGTGGTTGACTGCCTGAGGCTCCGGTGATCCCGACGTTGGACACAATTGTTCCGCTGGCCATCTAGATCCCCTCCCCGTCTCCAGCCTGGTCTTCCGCAGGGATAACTCCCCAGGCAGCCAGTTGAGCCAGCACCCGCTTCCCCATGGTCTCTCGTGCGCCATTGCCACTGGGAACGCGAAGCAGGGGGATGCCGGATGGCAGCGCGCGGCCAGCACCTTCTTTCAGGCTACAGCGGCTAAGAAGCACCAAGTTACCGGCCTCGATGGCGCCACGCAGCCAAGGCTCCTCCGGGTCAATGTTGGGGCCTTGGCCGTCAACCCACAGAGCAAGCCAGCCACGGTCAAAACAAGCGCGTTCCAGGACCTCGGCATCCTCGGGATCATCCAGCACGATTAGAGCCGGGCGATGGCCATAGCGATGTTGCCGTTCAAGCGGAGTGACCCTTGCCGCCTGAAAGGTAACGCTGCGCTCTCGGCGCCGCCGTTCTGCCGCTTCGTCCGGTCGTGCCTTAAGGATCATGCCGGCGGCAACGGTATTGTTGCTGATGGGATCCACCAACACCACGGCGCCCGTCAGGCGGTTCTCGCGATAAGGGTCAACAAAGAGCGGCGAGGCCGTTTCCAGAAGGACATCGGCAATCTCGTTCATCGAGAGGCCGGTGGCTGGGACACGCAGAAAACGGTCTACCTCCATGCGATGGGTGATGGAGGCAACCTGCGCGCTTACCTCACGGGATCCATGCCTTAGACGATAGGCGCGTTCTGCATGAAGCGGCTCTGGACTCATCCAGACAAGGGTAGCTTCGAGATGGCGGCTGACGGAAGGTAGCGCGGTCGGACTTACTAGCATGTCGCCGCGGCTCAGGTCGATTTCACGATCGAGCACGAGATTCACCGACATGGGTGCGTAGGCTTCGGCAAGGTCGCCGTCGAAAGTAACAATGCGCGAGACCGTTGCCTGTTCGCCTGAGGGCAACGACAACACGGTATCGCCAGGGCGCACGACGCCCGAAGCAATCTGTCCGGCAAATCCCCTGAAATGAAGGTCGGGGCGAATGACATACTGCACCGGAAGCCGGAACGGGCGACGGGCAGCATCCCGGTTGATCTCGATATTCTCAAGCAGTTCCAGCAGGCTTGGACCGGTGTACCAAGGCGTGCTGGGAGAGGCCACCACCACGTTGTCGCCTTCGAGAGCACTCACGGGCAGGTAGTGGATGGTGGCGCCGGGGAACTCGTGCCGCAAGCCCTCAAATTGAGCACGGATTTCATGAAAGCGAGCTTCGGAATAGCTGACGAGGTCCATCTTGTTGATGGTCACCACCAGGTGCTCGATGCCCAGCAACCAGGAGATGTAGGCGTGGCGGCGGGTTTGGGGCAGCACGCCGTGGCGGGCGTCCACCAGAATGATGGCAAGGTCCGCCGTGCTGGCGCCCGTGGCCATGTTGCGGGTGTACTGCTCGTGGCCTGGTGTGTCGGCAATGATGAACTTGCGGCGGGACGTAGCAAAGTAGCGGTAGGCAACGTCGATGGTGATGCCCTGCTCGCGCTCCGCCTTCAGCCCGTCAGTTAGCAGGGAGAAATCGAACGCGCCAGTGGATCGGTTCACCTTGCTCTTGCGCACGGCGTCGATCTGGTCTTCGTAGGCGCCGTTGGTATCGTGCAGCAGCCGCCCGATGAGTGTACTCTTGCCATCGTCCACGCTGCCCGCTGTACTAAAGCGCAGCAGGTCCTTTTCTCCGTCGCCTGCAACGAAGTGTTCCGCCGAAAGCAGCGGCTTCTCAGCGAAACTGGCCATTAGAAATAGCCCTCGCGCTTCTTGAGTTCCATGGAACCGTCCTGGTCGTGATCGATGACGCGGTTCTCGCGTTCACTCCGCCGAAACGCGAAAAGCTCTTCGATAATCTTGGGCAATGTATCGGCGTCACTGCGAATGGCTCCGCTGCAAGGCGTGCACCCGAGAGATCGCATGCGGCAGCGCACCACCTGCGGCTTCTCCCCAGGTAGCAATTTCACGTTCGTTTCCAGCGGGATCAGCGTCTCTCCGCGCACCAGCACCTCGCGGTCCTTGGCGAAATATAGCGGCACGATGGGGAT
>JAHCHD010000132.1 GCA_026129915.1 Bryobacterales bacterium | reverse complement strand
GGGCGGGTTGGGGCCGCTCCGCGCGGGGTTGGGGCGCTCGGCGCGGGGCGGGGTGGGTGGGGGGGGGGGGGGGCCGCTTCGGGGGGGGGTGGGTCGCCGTTGGCGGCGGGGCGGCGGTCACACTAGTTCGATGCGGAGATCGCGGCCGATGGCGCGGGCGGCACGGGCCAGGGTTTGCAGGGTGACGGACGCGTTGCCGGGATCGAGGAGACGATCGAGCGCGGCGCGGCTGGTGTTCATCCGCTTGGCCATTTCCACCTTGGTGATTTTGTCTTTTTCCATCGCCTGCTTCACTTGCCAGGCGAGCGTCTCCTTGAGGGCGACCGCGCGCGTTTCTTCGAGGACGCCTTCTTCGCTCAGGAAGTCATCCAGTGACGATCCGATGTGCTTGTTTTGCTTTCTCATTCCGTGACCTCCTTCTTCCGACGGTGTGCTAGCCGCCATGTTCCACCAGCCTTCGGGCTGCACCGCGTGAAACGCTCTGCCTAGCTTCGTTGCGCTCGGTAAAGGTCCTCAACGTACCGTACAAGTACGCCTCCGGTCCTTTCCCTTCACGCGCCTCGCTGGACCGGCGTTTGACGCGTTTCGCCTCGAACGGGGCAAAACATGGCGGCCAGATCCGCCGGGGGCATTTTCTGCGTCTTCTTGATGAATCCGTGCAGGACAACGAGCGTCTGCTGGTGAAAACAGAGGATGAGCCGTGCTGTCCGCTGGCTAGGAAGAGGTGAACGCACTTCCCACAGGCCATCCTTGAGACTTCGCACAAGCGGCATCCCAATCGGCCAGCCGAACTGCACGCGCATGAGATCGAGGCCGATGACGTGCCGGTCGCTTTTCTCGAGGCCACGCAGCCAATCGAGTACCGGTTCCCTGCCTGCTTCCGAGCGGTAAAACCGGACCGGCATCTCCCTAAACCGGACCGGCATCTCCCTAAACCGGACCGGCATTTCCGGTGCTTGTTCTTTGCTCATCTCGTCTCACCATTCCAGTATGTACCATAAGTGGTACATAGTCTACATGCGAACGCTGCACTGGACTGGGGACTGGTGAGGTGGCCAGGGTCCCCGGGCTTACGCCGCGGGGCTATCAGGGGAGACGCCCTCGCTGGGCTCCTGTCGCCGCGACCGTTGTCACTGGGACCGTTGTCGCTGGGACCGTCCGCCAGATCAACCCAATTCGGATACACTACACTTGTATCGTGCAGCGCGATTTCTCTGAATCGTGGAGGTTGAGCAATGGCTGAGAAGCAGGGTGAGGTCACGCGACGGGGGTTTGGAAAGAGTTTGGCCGCGGGCGCGGCGGTGGCCGCTCCAGCGTCCGTAGCGTCGGCGCAGATCGCCACCCCCGGGGCTGGCCAATACGGGCCTGTAGTTGTGGGCAATTATCGCCCAGTCGACCAGATTAAGATGGGCGGGATCGGCATTCGCTCGCGCGGCATGGACTCGCATGCGCGCCAGGAGATGAAACGCATCGTTTCACCGGATCGGACGTTCCGCGAGGATGCGCGGGAGATGGTGAAGAGCACCGTCGACGGCTACTACAAGGACAATGAGTGCAAGATGTACCGCGACGCCGCCGAGATCCTGGCAAACCCCGAGATCGACGCGCTGCTGATTGCGACGAGCGACCGTTGGCATGGGTTGATGGCCATGTGGGCCGCTCAGTCCGGCAAGGACATCTACATTGAAAAGCCGGGCGCCATGTTCATCGCCGAATCCTACTCGATGGCGGAGAATGTGGAGCGCTACGGGATCGTCTACCAGTCCGGGGCGCAGCGGAAGAACCAGTATGCCTTCGAGTTCGCGGTCGGGCTGGCGCGGAGCGGCAAACTGGGCAGGCTCACCGCGGTGCACGCCGACACAGCGATCGGGCTCGGCACTGTCGACGCAGGCGGACATAGCTGGTGGCCGGAAGATCAACCGGAGCCGGACCCGCTGGTGTTCGATTGGGATAAGTGGCTGGGGCCCTGCCTGTGGCGACCGTATAACTCGCAGTACAAAGACCGTGGCCGCGGCCAATTCTGGGATTTCCATGCGGGACTTCTCGAATGGGCGTCGCACACGGTAGCCATGGCGCAATGGGCTGCTGATATGGAGCACACGCAGCCGGTGGAATACATTCCGGAAGGCGCGAACTTCCGCGGCGATGGTCTGATTGAGCGGTATACCATCCGCTGCCGCTACGCCAACGGCATTCAACTCATCCTGCGCAATCATAGCTGGCGCCTGCTTGGGTCGTGCAGCAATTTGTTTGAAGGCACGGAAGGCTGGGTGGAAGTGGGGGATAGCGGCCGGATCGAGGTTTCGGATAACCTGAAGTCGCTGGTGCCGAAGAAGCAGGGCCGGGCCTACGATCCGACGGCAGAGCATCTTCGGGAGTTTGTGAGCTGCATCCGCTCCCGCACTCCTCCGCGCGCTAATGCCAGGGTCACCTGCAACACGCACGTGGCATCTCATGCCGCTTGGATTGCGGCTCAGTTAAACCGGCGGCTCGAATGGGACCCGGAGAAGCGGATGTTCGTGAACGACGAGGAAGCCAACCGCATGCGCAGCCGCGCCTACCGGGAGCCCTGGAGGGGCGAAGCGCTGGCGACAAGTATGTAGCAAGCGGAGAAAGGGGATTATCGCAATGGCACAACAGTCTACCGGAAACACCCAGGCTTCACCTGAAGCGGCGGCGCCGAAGCCCGCGCCACCCAAACCGAATCCGCTTCCAGCGATTCCGCCCGAACTCGACGCGCTCCCCATTTGGAAATTGGGTGCGCCGGCGCTGGTGGCGATGCTGAAGGATCCCAAGTCCACCGTGTTCCAGAAGGCGATCGCCTGCAAGAAGCTGTCGATTGTGGGAGGCAAGGACGCCATCGCACCGATGGCAGCGTTGCTTAGCGATCCGAAGCTATCCTGCTATGCGCGCTTTGGTATGGAACCGAATCCGGATCCCTCTGTGGACGACGCGTTCCGCGCTGCTCTGCCGAAGCTGACAGGAAAACTGCAGATCGGCGTGATCAACAGTATCGGCTTCCGCAGAGACGCAAAAGCGGTGGATGCGCTGGCGAAACTCATCGACAATAGCGATCCGGAAATCGGCCGAGCCGCGGCAGCGTCCTTGGGGATGATTGGCGGCGAGCAAGCGACGCGGGCGCTGCAAACGGCTCTCGGCCGGCCGCAGAGTCCCGTCTTTCCCGTGGCTGCAAGAGCCATGCTGCTGTGCGCCGAAGGCGCGATTGCCACTGACCGCGCGCGCGGGTTGCAGTTGTATCAGGAACTCAGCGCGACAACCATGCCGAAGCCGGTGCGCTTAACCGCGCTGCGGGTGTTGAATGGGGCGGGGCCGGCGCCTGAGTATACAAATCGATGGCCGGCGCCAACGGGCGAAGCGGCCAGGCAGGACAAGAGCGGCTTCCTCGGCAGAAATCCCTAGGAGGGAAGACCCAATCAGGCCGCTCGTTTGCGGGTGGCCTGCGCCTGGTTGCCGGGCCGAAGCCCAAACTGCGGAACTGGCAGCCGAGTTCCAGCAGTTCACCACCCGCTGTTGTCTACGGGCACCCGCGAGTCCCCCTTTGAGATGCTTCCACCGGAAGCCGAGTTCGCTTCGCGTACCGAGACGGCTCCATCCGTGAGCATGCCGCAGTACCGGGAAGCCATCCTCCAGGAGACTGCCGGTACGCTGGCGTACTAACCATCTATCCTAACTTCAAACGGCGGAACGTCCTCGACGAACGGGCCAACCAGCCCGGTCAACACGACATGCGCGCCAGAACTCTGTCGAATTTCACGGCAGAAGGGGCCGGAGGCGGAATTCAGGATGATGGGCAGCCTGACAGTCGGTCAGGGCGCTATGGCAGCACGGGGGTGGGGGTGAAGCACAGCAGAAAGATCATCAACGCCACCGCCGCGACGCGCTTCCGTCCTTGTCCGAGCGGGGTCTGCCCGTATACCGGGGGATGGCGCAGCTTTAGGACAAACAGCAGAACGGCCCAGAACCACCAGCCTTCCCACAGCAGTCCCAGGGGCAGCAGCAGCAACACGAATGCGCGCGCCACCAGCAATTGTTTCCGCGGCGCAAGGGCGTACACGATATGCCCGCCGTCTAACTGCCCAACCGGAAGCAGGTTTAGTGCGGTCGCAAGCATCCCGATGAGCGCCGCCCGCCCTATGGGGTGGAGCAGGATATCGCGGTCGGGCACACCTGGAAACAGCACCCATTCCACCAACCGCAGCAAGAGCGGAGAACCCATTACCAGGTCACCTTGGTGCCCGATGCCTGGAATCACCTTCGACATCGAGACGCCCACAAGCAGCACAGGCACCAGGAATACGAAACCCGCAATGGGTCCAGCCACCCCCACGTCAAACAACTGCGACCGGGACAGAATGGGGCCGCGGATGCGGATAAAGGCTCCCAGCGTGCCGATGAGCGTCGGCGCCGGCAGGAAGAAGGGGAGGGTTACCCGGATGCGGTAAAACACGGCTGCGAGGTAGTGCCCAAACTCGTGGGCGGTAAGGATCAATAGCAGAGGGACGGAGTACCAGAGGCCGGGCAATAGTTGCAGTGGTTCGAGAGCTGCGCGGCTCACAAATGCCCAGTCCCGCGAGAGAAGGAAAGCCGGCTGGTTGTGAGTAAAACTCCAATGGAAGCTTGACCCCACCAGGCTGGCGCTCCAAAGTGTAGCGAGGAACAGGAACGCTTGCAGAAGATGGATGGGACGAAGAAGGGGAGGCGCACTCCGCCGGGCTGGCACAGCGCCAGCCTGGCCCCTGGGAGCTTCAGCTGGCGGCTGACCATTCAGGCCGGAATGATCCTCGTGGGCCACAGAAGACTAAGGCAGGCTCTGCAATTCCTTGCCCGGTTTAAAGCGGACTGCCTTGCCCGGAGGGATCTCCACTTCATCGCCCGTTCGAGGGTTGCGTCCGATACCGGTCTTCCGCGGACGCACGTTGAAGATCCCGAAACCGCGAAGTTCGATGCGTTCTCCTTGGCTAAGGGCACGCTTCATGCTTTCGAACACGGTTTCCACCGCCATCTCCGCCTTTGTCTTGGTGATTCCAGTGCGGTTCACCACTTCGTTGACGATATCAAGCTTAATCAATCGTTCACTCCTCGTTGGGTATCCTAAACCAGGAAGGGCGTTTCCGACTTCGGCGGGAATCCCCAAAACGCGGTAACATCCAGCGTTCCGGCCGCCAAGGATGGCGCAAACGCTATGATAGGATTGAATTTAGCGCGTTGTCAAGCCGTATGCCTCTAGCCTCCCCTGCTATTGATTCCGACGTGTTTCGCCATTTTTGCGCGCGCTTCGCTTCCGGGGTAACCGTCACTACGGTTTGTGACGAAGCCGGGAACCCTCACGGGCTCACCGCCAGTTCCTTCACGGCGGTATCTTTGAACCCACCGCTAATCCTGGTTTGCATCAACCACAACTCTGGAGTGCTGCAGCATTTCCGGAGGGCGTCGCACTTCGCTGTGAATATCCTGAACGACCAGCAGCAGGGGTTATCGAATCAGTTTGCGCTGAAATCCCGCGATCGGTTTGAGGGCGTTCCGTGGCGGCCAGGGCATGGGGGCTCCCCACTTCTTGACGACTGTCTCGCCCAGGTGGAATGCATGACGCACAAGATTGTGGATGCCGGGGATCATGCGGTGTTCTTTGGGGAGGTGGTGGCGGCGCGAGTTGCCGATGGCGCACCCTTGCTCTACTTTGACCGGGCCTACCGGCTACTTGACAGCGTGCCGTAGAATGCTCTTGATTTTGCCCTGCGGCTGCACCAGAAGGTAACGCACAGGGCTGCCACAACGTTCATCTCATTAGGGTGGATCCAAGCGAATGCTTGTGAAAAAGGGGCCTACGATGTTCGGTAGTCGATGTTTTCCACGGTTTACGGCTCTCGCCTTGGCGTTTGCCGTTGTCATTTGCCCGGCGGCGTCCATGGCGCAGGAAACCGCGCCCGCGCAACCCTCTGCCGAGCAGGATGAGCCAAGGCCGCAGCTCCAGACGACGCGGCCTGCCCCCACCGGGCGGTGGCGTAGCGCGGACGAGATCACTGATCCAGCGAAAGGTCCCCAAGCGTCAGCGGCTGGCCCCTTTACGGTGGCCACCGGCACACGGATCCCCCTCGGACTCATCAATAGCATCAGCACTCGCAGTGCAGCCCCCGGGGACCGCGTCTATCTCGAAACCGTATTTCCGATTGTGGTGGATGGCAAGGTTGTGATTCCCCCGGGTTCCTACGTGTTGGGCACTGTGACGTCGAGCACCCGGCCCGGACGGGTGAAGGGCAAAGGTGAACTTTACCTTCGGTTTGACTCGCTGACCCTGCCGAACGGGGTGACCCGCGATTTCCGTGCGCGGGTAGGCGGACTTGATGGAGGATTGCGCGAGGGTCTCGAGCGCGATGAAGGTGCGATCAAGGGCGATTCCGACAAGGGAAGTGATGCCATGACCGTCGCCGGAACCACTGTCACCGGCGGTTCACTGGGTACGCTGGGTGGTCTAGCGGCGGGAAATGCCGGTCGTGGCGCGGGCGTGGGGCTTGCCGCGGGCGCCGCTGCTGGGCTTGCCACGGTTCTCCTGACACGGGGGCCGGATGTGGTGCTGCCCGCGGGATCGACCTTGGAACTGGTGACGGATCGTCCGCTGGAGTTCAGCGACACGGAATTGCAGTTTGAAGGCGCAGGTTCGCGCAGCATCATCCGCACCAATACGGCGCCAACGGTGAACCAGCAACGGCCGGGCATTGGCACGACGCGGCAGGGATTCCCGCCGTTCTAGCCTGGAGCCTTCTCAGTAGAAATTCGGTTTGCTTTTGGTATCAAGGGCTTAGGGTGCAGCTCACCACGGGTTTGATAGCGAACTTGCACCACCCCAACCCACCGTGATAGCCCGGCCCGCTCGTTCTCTTCATCCGGGGATACCATCCTCCCGCATCTTCGCTGGGATGTGTGCCTTCTTGAGCAATTCCCACCTGCAGCCTGCGTTTCGCTTGGCCAGCCCTTCAACTTCGCCGCCGAGGATGCCAAGCCCCAGTCTGTCTGGCAACCCAATGGGCTAGAGGGTAACCACCAAACAGCCAAGCTTCAAGTGCGCAAGTTCATGCTGCATACGCCAATCGATATCACGGTGGAACTCATTCCCTCGCAGGAGCGGGGAGCCCTTCGGGGCTCGCTCCGGCCGTTCCAGGTGAGATAGTGGATGAGTGTTCCGTCCGCGAAACGCGCGCTGCTTCTGGCAGTATCACGTCGAAGACCATGGTGACGAACCGGCTCATTCCGAGCAAGACGCGATTTCGGTTCTTAGGAGGTAAGTGGAATGAACATTAGTAAGGCCCTTTGCATACTTCTGCTCACAGGAGCGGCTGCGTTTGCGCAGGAAAAGCTACCGTACTCCGAATACGAAGACCGCGTCCATGCCGGGTGGGTGGGGCAGATCCTGGGCACCCTGATGGGGTTTCAGTTCGAGCATAAGACTGCTTCCGTTGAGAATGTTGTGACGCTGCCGCCGAAGTATCAATCCGCTCCAGTAGACGACGACTATTACTACGAACTGGTGGCGCTGCGCGCGTTCGAAAAGCACGGTACGGGCCTCACCGTGGAGCAGCTCGGCGAGCAGTGGAAGCAGAACAATGCCGGCGCGTGGGGATCCAGCCAGCAAACACGATTGCTGCTAGCCAAGGGAGTCCGGCCGCCCGATACCGGCCACCCGCGCTACAACAGGCTTTGGTTCACGATTGGGACGCAATTCAGCGCTGACATTTATGGACTCGTAGCGCCGGGAATGCCGAATCTCGCTGCAAGGCTCGCACGCGATCTCGGGCACATCAATGGGTATGCAGAAGGTGCAGACGGCGGAGTGTTCATCGCTGGCCTGCACAGCCTGGCATTCGTGGAGACGGATGTAAAGGAAATCGTCCGCAAGGCCGCGCGCCTGATTGCTCCTGCTTCGCCGTACCGGCAATGCCTCGATCTGGTGATATCGATGGCCGAACAAGGCGCTTCCGCGGCCGAGGTGATGCAGGCGGTGGAGGATCGCTGGCATATTGAATACCCGGCCACCAACAACGCAGTGGCGAACGGCGGAATCGCCGCGGCGGCACTCTGGTTCGGGGAAGGCGATTTCCTCAAGACCTTGAATCTTGCGTTCGCAGCGGGAGATTTCACCGATGCCGATTGCAACGCTGCCAATGCAGGCGGCGTGGTGGGCTCTCTGAAGGGCATGAAGGCCATTCCCGCCGCACTGGTGGCCCAATTGCACGACCGCATGGATGGCTCGGAGATGGGTGGCGTCCCCGTCATTCCTCCGTTGAACGAATCCATCTTGGACATCGCGCGGCGCACGGCTGCTGTGGGTGCGCGCTTCGCGATCGAGAACGGCGGGGCACGGGAGGGAGAATCCCTGGTGCTACAGCGGCAAACGGTGGTGACGCAACCCGCCGAGTTGTTCTCGCTATCTCAGTTCACCGAATACTGGAACCCAGGCTGGGAGCTCCAGCGCGCGGGTTTCGGCGGAGCAGGTGGCGGGATGCCGGGCATTCGCGGCAACACGCATCTGGATGGCGATGTCTTGGCCACCTATCCACGCGATGAAGTGCGAGGGGCAGTGCTCACCCGCAGGATGGAACTGGGCGCGACGCCCGTCTTATCGTTGGAGGTGGGAGCGGACCGCGGCCGGAGCTGGCAGCTGGAGATCTACGCCGGCAACACGCGCCTGGAGTCAAAACTTATCAGCGGCGGCGAGCAATTGACCTGGCACAAAGTGGAAGTGAACCTCGCGCCGTACGCGAACCAGAGTACGACACTGCGGCTGTACCAGCGCGTCCTGCTCGGGCCGGACCTGGCGCCGGGCAATGCCTACTGGCGGGGCCTGGAAGTCCGCTGACCACACCGGTGGTTGCAGCATTCTGGGACATTTCGCGGGCTGCACCCATTTCGGTTGCCGGGGGAACTGCGGTTCACTCTTGTACGGTCGCTCCAATATGAGAGCCTCATGCCTGATACAAGACGATCGGGTGGCGCGAAAGGGTGGGAATCCGGGCGCTAATGGGTAGCCGTGGCGGCCTGTTGTTCACGGTTTTGAGATCCCGCCATTCTTCTCCCAGGTCTGCAAAAGCTGGAGGTAGTGGTGCCTCGCAATAAAGAAGTCTTTGAGGTACATCGTCGCCGGGTACATCAGCGGGGCCAGCCACGAACTCTCCTCATTGCCTTCCGTCGAGGATTTGTTCTTGCCGCTGCCGCCATTCGGTGAAATCAGGAACCCTTCGATGCCCTTGTAGAAAAGGGCTGGAGTGTTGCGGTTGGCCCACGCCGCGTCTCGTATCCGGGTAGCTTCCGCCTGAGCTTCCGTCTGGGCATTCGTCAAATGTGGCAAGTGTTCAAGCCACAGCGTGTGCGCCAGCTCATGGACGATGCCAAACACGAACCGATCGCGATAAGCCGGATTCTCTTCGAACGCAAAGACAATTCTGCCTTGCTCGCCTTCGCCGATCCATTGAGTGGCGACACCGCCCTGGATTGCCTCGACTCCGGCCGAAGGGTCGGCTGCCCGCACTGGCATGATCCCCACGATCGTGGTTGCGTTTGCATCGTACTTGATTCCAGCGAGGGTCGAGAATAGAGGACTCCGCTGCCATTCCGTCATCACGACATCGGCGCACTGTCGAGTACAGTTCTTATGCAACCCGTGATATCGGTCGGGAATCGACAGGGGGTACGGCATTACTCCGCCGTACTGCATCTCCACGGACTTGACCGGGAAGAGTTGCTCTGCAAGAGTGGCCGCCTGCGCCATTATTGTGTGGGCCCAGGGTCGAACGTTCTTCTCCACATCCACATCGGTCCACTCATTCACTGTGATCAGATACCACTGCACCTTGATCTCCGGCGCGAGCTTCCACTTCGGTGTAGAACACCGCGACCACACCGTCGGCGGGACAGATCTCCCAATGTCTGAAGGCATCGAAATCTTCACGCTCAGTGAGGAGGGGAGGTCTTCTTGCGGCGTGAAGTAGAGGTTCGCGCTGTGTTGCGCTTTGGCGGTGTCGATGCTCTCGCTCGCCCACAGGTCAGGGCGTACGAAACGCTTGAAGTCGGTTACAATCTCCTGCGAACCATTCAGGAGAGCTACTCTCGCAGTGAATTCGCGCAACTGTGCGTCCGGGTGCACCTCGGGATGCCTCTTCCAATCCACGTAGATGCGAGCAGCGGCGGGTTTGCCCACGATCAAAGGCGCATCCCGCACCGTTTGGAAGACGTGGCATCCAATGTGTTCCGTCCCCGGCGCCGAGTTTGAGGTGGGAGCGAAATTTGGCAGCATGGAGAATTGCCAGGTGTACCAACCGGTTCCGTCCTCATCGGGGATCGGATTCCCCGCCCGGTCGAGGCCCCCCCCAACCCCGATCTTGATGCGTGCGGTGTATCGCACCCCGCCAAGCAGGTTCTCTTCGGGCCGGATCCATGCGCTCCTTTCCCTTCGGAAAACCCGGACGTCTACAGGGACCAGGTCACCACTTCCGGACGCCGGGTAGGTGAGTTGGAATGTCGAGTCGTTGAGCGATTCGGGCGCATATTGGCCAGAGAAGTTGGCGAACACGTTCGGGGTACGACCGATGAGAAAGGTTTCTCCGTCGGCCGGTGTTACGCTCTCAATGGTGAGATCCGCAGGACCACAGTGGTCGTAAAGTACCACGCCGTCACGTCTCGCCGCTTGGAGGTCCAGAACGAAGTCTCCGTGGATGGTCACCGACTGATAAGGGCTCTTCTCACTACTGTTCCTCAGTTGAATCTCGAGCCGGCCCACCGCCCGGTCGTGGGGAATGAACACCAGGTTGAGGGCGCCAGACTCGGTAGTGAAACCCTCGTGGGCTTCTATCCCGAAGGGCGAAGTCGGGGGAGCTACGGCCACCTCCGTTGCCACCCTCGCTCCCGGCTCCACGCCCGCCTGGTTGGCGATCACCCGGCGATGTTCTTCCGTAAGATCCTCGACGCCTGGAATCGCACCTGCGAGCGCACCCAGACCACCGAAGCCAATGACATAGTCGCCCGTCAGCGCGCGCTGCGTGTGTTGGAACTCCCCACCGTCGGCCTCCAGGTTGAACCACACCTTGGGTTTCTCGATCTTGTAGGTCGCCCCCTTGCTCCGTATGCCTCTCAAGTCGAGGATGAAAGCCATATATGCCAGCCTCGCGTTATCCCAGGCAGAGAACATGAAGCGGCAGCCTTGCGGTTTGCGTGGACCTAGAAAGATGCCGGCGACCGGGCGGATCTCACCCACAAAGTTGAAGCTTGCAGCGCCGGTGACCGCCAGGTTGATCGACGTGCGGGCCGCGCCGGTCTGGGGCTGTTCCAGCGGAGTTACCGTGTTGTCATCGGTAGTTCCCGCCCCCGCAACGATGATCTCCCGCTTGCCTTCCGTTGTCGCGTTCTCGTCATCTCTGAAAATTACCTTAGCGGTGTAGCGGCCCGGCCGCGGATACGCATGCTGAACGCGCCATTGGTCTGTAACCAGTGTCTGGCCATCGCCGAAATCCCACTCATAAGTGATCGGATCGCCCGGCACATCGGTTGCATGTGCTGCGAGCTCGAAGAGAGAAGTGGCGGGATCGATCTGAATCGCCGCGACGAGGGGAAATCGAGGTGGCCGGTTTCGCACCTTGATGACCTTTTCTCCCTGGGCGAATAGACGGCTCCCATGCATCGCTTCCACACGCAAGGTGAAGTCCCCGCTATCGGGGTATTCATGCGTAATCGAGGGACGTTCTCCAGTGGAAATCACGCCGGTACCATCACCGAAGTTCCAACGGAACTCGACGGGACACTCATACATCACCGGCACGGGAGTCGGATCGACCACGGAAGTGAAGATATGAGGGGTGTAGCCGCGTGAGGAGTTCACAATCGGACGCTCGGACAGCACTGCAACCCACTGTCTTTCCCAGCCCTCATCGGTTGCACTGTTGCCAACGATTTCGATTGGCAAGATTTGCGTTGGTCCGACGGTCTGATCCTGGCACTGCCCTGAGCTACTTAGGACGAATAGCAGTGAGGCGATCGTCAGTTGGCACACAACCACGGCCCGTCGACGATAGCGCGGGCCGGGTTTGAGCTGAGACTTCCAATAGCTGAGTAGGTTCGACATGCTCCCCTCACTGAAAGCACTCGCCGAGCCGCGACGGGCTCACATTGATTAGCGTTAATAAAAATAGTAACGGCAAAATGCAGAATTGCGCCCAAAATCGGACAGGGTTCAACCCGAAATCCGACGTCATGCGGCCAAGGATGGCCCGGCACCGAAAGCTGAGTGCGACGGCGGACGCGAGGCCGTGCTGTCTTCCGCGATACGATAGCGGGTTATGTCGCATCCGCAGGTGCCCCTGTACTTCGAACGCTTCAGTCCTGAGCGGCAGATCGAGCGTAGCCGCGAATTCCTCACCCGCTGGAAAACGCGACGCACCGTACGCGCCTTTTCGAGTGATCCCGTCCCTTTTGAGGTGATTGAAAACGCTATCCGCGCGGCGGCCTGCTCACCCTCGGGGGCAAATCAGCAGCCGTGGCACTTCGTGGTGGTGAAGGACCCTGAAGTGAAGCACCGGATCCGTGTTGCCGCCGAGGCCGAAGAGAAGCTCAACTACGAAGCCCGCTTTCCGGACGAATGGCTTCAGGCGCTCGCCCCTTTCGGTACTGACTGGCAGAAGGACTTCCTGGACACGGCTCCCTGCCTGATTGTGGTGTTTCGAATCGACTATGGCCTCGAAGTGATTGACGGCGAAGAGCAGAAGCGTAAGCACTACTACGTCCAGGAGAGCGTGGGCATCGCTTGTGGCGCGTTGCTGGCAGCGTTGCACTGGGGCGGACTGGCTACCCTTACGCACACCCCCAGCCCGATGGGATTCCTGACCGACATCCTGGAGCGGCCACGGAATGAGCGGCCTTTTCTGCTAATCCCCGTGGGTTATCCGGCCTTCGGCGCGCAAGTGCCAGCAATCCAGAAGAAGCGCTTGTCGGAAGTACTCACGGTGCGCTAAGGCCGCTGCAGTATTGGCAGCAACACGGCGTCCAAGGCCTCATCCGTGATCTGGGGGATGCTTACGTTGCGATGGAGGCTCCATGTCTCCACGTGATCAATGGTCTCGCCCGGGGGAACGTGTGACAGCGGGCCAACGGTTTCCAGTTCCAGGAACTCGTTGTTGGTAAAGGTCTCGAACGAGCAGCCAAAGTCAGGATACTGGGCCATCGGATCGGCTGAGAATTGCTTCACGTAGAGGTCGCTGCCCAAGAGGTAGGCTCCCCAGGTCTTTTCATTGAACAGGCCAAGCTTCTGAGGCGAGGCGTTGTTCGGGTCCTGCCGCAGGGAGAGGTACTTGAGCGTGTACTTCCAGCGTGGGTCACCCAGGTTGGTGTAAGCCCACATCACCAGCGGGTTGGTGGGCTCCAGCACTTCAGGGTGTTTGCCGCGCGGCGGGAAGCCGGTGAAGGCGGTGCCGCCGGGGGCCATCATGGTGAGCGCCCAGGAGGCAAAGTCCAGGGCCCAGCCGCCAGTGTTGGTGATGCGGTGGAGCACGGTAACGCGGCTGCCCGTGGGCTCCAGACGTACGGTGATCTGCTTCTGCAGACCTGTTTCCGGTTCCACGGCCTGGGTTAGCGTCAAGCCATCCGCCAGCACGGTCACCTGGA
>JAHCHD010000131.1 GCA_026129915.1 Bryobacterales bacterium | reverse complement strand
GCCGCGGCACGCGCTGCCCACGAGGGCTCGCTCACCACCGACACCCAGGGGATAATGTTGCAGCCGCCAGGAACCCGGCACTCTGCTGAGAGTCGAGGCACGCAAAACACAAACCCCGGCGTCAGTCTTGGGATCGACGCCGGGGTGTTGTTCAAGCGAAATGCGGTTCGATCCGCGGTGGCCATCAGCGATCGCGATGAGGCGCTGGCGACTGCGGATTACTCGTTGGTGATGTCGTGCGTGCGGCTCTCCCCACGGGCGGGAATCCACACATCATACCAAGCCTTGTGCGCCGGGCTGCCGGCGTACTTGTTGAAGGCATCCATACTTTCGAACTCCATCACAATGGCGTTGTTGGCGTACTCGGGCTTGGGGCCCTGAACCTTAAGGCCCTTCGTCCACAGACGCGTCAGACCTGGGGTATCGCGCGCCATCTTCTCCGTGGCCGCCATCACTTCCGCCTTCTTGGCCGGGGTAGTGCCTTCCGCCCACATGAAGGTGATTACGTGCACCACGCTCTTGGGCTTCTGGAGGTTGGCGGCGCCCACCAGGGTGCCCACGCCAAACACCGCGCCAAGCACTGCAATCGCCGCAAGGGCCTTGCCGGATTTGCTGAATTGCTTCCATTCGATCATTGGGGTTGTCTCCTCAAATTGGAATCGTTGGTTAAGGTTGGTTGGGCCGCCAGGCCGAGACCACTCCACTGGGTGCTGTGCACCATGGAGTTTGGCGGATTGGACCTCTCGAATTTGATGTCCAACGGGCCGTTAAGCGCCCGCAAATCTTCGTCCGTGAGTTCGGGAAAAATGCTCAGGTCCTGGGCGGCAGAGTAGTAAACTCCAGCCACCTCGTAACTATAGAACACCAGCCTGTCGCGGACCTCGTCAAGATCACCCGGCGCAAGGCGTCCCTGCTCATCGAGAGCCTGCAAACGCAGGCGTTCGCGGGTGTCGGCGTCCGGCTGTTTGCGAAACAGGAGTACGGCGCTGACGCCCGCAAGAGCGACGCCCGCCGCACCAATTAGCACAAGAGAGGTGGTATCCACGGTTGGCAAATAGAGCCTTCAAACGGCAGTGCTTAGCCCGCCTTCTGGGCCGCGAATACTTTTTCGTAATCCTTCAGGAAACGCTCCAGGCCGCTATCGGTGAGCGGGTGGTTAAACAGCGAATCAACTACCTTGAAGGGCATGGTGCCAATATGGGAACCGATGAGTGCGGCCTCCTTCACGTGGAGGGGGGAACGCAGCGAAGCCGCCAGCACCTGGGTGGGGTAACCGTAGTTGTCGTAGATGGTGACGATCTCCTCAATCAGTTCCATGCCTGTCATGCCGAGGTCATCGAGACGCCCGACAAAGGGGCTGATGATGTAGGCTCCGGCCTTTGCGGCCAGCATTGCCTGGTTGGCCGTGAAGCAGAGCGTCACGTTGACGCGGATATCTTCCTTGCTGAGGACGCTGGTTGCCTGGATGCCGTCGCGCGTCAGCGGTAGCTTCACCACCACATTGGGGTGAATCGCCGCCAGTTTACGGCCTTCCTCAATCATGGCTTTCGCTTCGATTGCAACTACTTCGGCACTGATGTCGCCATCTACGATTTCGCAGATCTTGGCAATCTGCTCTTCGATGGGGTTTCCTTCCTTCGCGATCAGCGAGGGGTTTGTGGTGACGCCGTCCACGATGCCCCATGCGGCAGCGGCGCGCAATTCTTCAAGGTTGGCGGTATCGACGAAAATCTTCACGGTAGGTTCCTATGCTTTGATGAGTCGGGTGGATGCTACCCACGGATGGCAGAATTTCGTGATTGGTCAAAGACATACAAATGCCAACGGAGCCATTCTGCCTGCCTATGTAGGGCGATTCCCTGTCTCTTTCGTTTCTAGGCAGTATATCATTTGAGTAGCTTCGGCTATTCCGTAAGCGTTTCGATTTCATGCGATTCCCTGTAGTCTCACTACTGCCAGAAACCTGCCACGGAGCGCCGCGGTGAGCACGAGTCCACTGGGCGTCAGCCTTTGCGGCATCCCGCTGAAGAACCCCGTCATTGCAGCCTCCGGCACTTTTGGCTATGGGCTGGAATTCTCCACGCTGGTGGACCTGAACGCATTGGGCGGCATTGTGGTGAAGGGCCTGTCCAGGGAGGCGATCGCCGGCAACCCGGAGCCGCGCCTGTGGGAAACCGAGGGTGGCATGATGAACTCGGTGGGCCTCCAGAATGTGGGGGTCCGGGCCTTTGTGGCTGACAAGCTGCCTAAGCTGCGCGGCGTGCAAACGCCCATCTTCGCCAATGTCTTCGGCTATCAGCTGGAGGACTACGTGGAAGTGGTCCGCGTGCTGGAAGACGCCGAAGGACTGGCGGGCTACGAGCTAAACGTGAGCTGCCCCAACACCAAGAAGGGTGGCATCGCGTTTGGCGCCGATGCAGGGATGCTGGGCGAGGTGGTGGCGGCGGTACGCAAGGTGGCGAAGCGGCCAGTGATGGTGAAGCTATCGCCGAATGTGGCGAGCGTCGCCCCCATGGCCAAAGCGGCGGAAGAGCATGGGGCCGACGCTGTATCGTTGATCAACACGGTGATTGGCCTGGCGATCGACGCCCGCACGCGTAGACCCCGGATAGGTGCGGGCTTCGGGGGCCTGTCCGGACCGGCCATAAAGCCCATTGCGCTACGCATGGTGTATGAGGCATGGAAGGCCGTGAAAATTCCGGTGGTGGGCCTAGGAGGCATCGCCACGGGCGAGGACGCTGCGGAGTTTCTGATTGCCGGGGCGACGGCGGTGGAAGTGGGCACCGCTACTTTCTGGGACCCCACCGCCCCGGTGCGCATCGCCAGGGAACTGGGCAAGTTCTGCCGGAAGCAGGAGATCGCGCACGTGGGTTCACTTACGGGTACGCTGCAGATGCCGTAGGGAGGCGAGGTGTCTTCATCGCTACCTGAGCTTTGGGCGAAGACTTCCGGTTCGATGGCACTACGGGCTCTGCAGCACCAGACCCTGGGCGGCGGCGATGTTCTCCAACTGCTGCCGCAGTGCATCACTGTCCTTCCCGTGGGCATTGATTTTTACCCGGGTTCCTCGCGGTAAGAGACGGAGATGTTGTGCCATGTCAGCCATCGAGCCCAAGCCCACAACAGGCCCAACCCACCCCTGAAAACTCCGTAGAGAAGCATACACGTGAACCTCGATCGGTTGCTGGAGTTCTGCCAGCAGACGCTCCGCCATCGCCCGGCAGTCATCGGAAATGCATAGCGCGCCAAGCGCCTCCAAGCGAGCGGCATCGATATGCCACGCGCGTCCCCGGCCGATGGACTCGATCAGTGTGGCCTCCAGCCTTACTCCTTCGCGGTTTGCCTCCAACTCCTCCTTGCGCCCCTTCCAATACTGATGGAAGTATCGAAACGCCGCCGTAAGGGCTTCCTCCGCCTTTGCGGATCCGTAGAGCCTGAGGGATAGTGCAGCCTCAGCCTTCAGGTGAACTGATGGCTGGTTGAGGTGGGCAATCAAGTAGCGTTCCACCACGGGACTTATGTGAATGGCGGGCAGCCTGGAAAGCACGTGGCCGCGGCAGAAAAGCTCAGGCGTAGCAGAATCCTGTGGACCTCGCTGGCCTTCAACGGTGGACGTCATCGCTGGCAGCATGCCGGCCGCATGTTCCGGATCCACCCGCGCGAAATAGGCGAGCAACTCCACGTTGCACGGCGCAGGTGTATGCGCATAAACCGCCTTCACGCGGGGCAGCATCTCAGCGGATGCGAAACGGGCAACGGCATGGTAGAGCCAGGGCACACGATGCCAGGAGCCTTTGCTGATATCTTCTTCCAGAGCGCTGACCAGGGCTTCGTCGTTCATGCCAAGGGTATCCTTGGAAACCAGTGCGATAACGGCTGGGCTCACCCAGGACTCCGGTTTGTTCACCTCGGCTGCAACGAGCCGGGATGCCCGATTCGGATCCAAAGCGAAGAGGAGCCGAAAGGTGACCCCGATATCGTTCCGGGTATCTCGTGTCCAGCGGCCAAGTTCTTCCTCCAAGACGGGTACCCACGCAAAACCTGGGAATGCCTCAACGAAGCTGGAGAGGATGTCCATTTGACGCGGATCTGGCAATGCGGGAAGCAGGCGCGCGAATTCTGCTGGAAGCGAATCATACCAGTTGGGCCTTCCCTCCGTTGGGTTGGGTTCTCGATAAAGCCCTGAGATTAAGAGCAGCGCTTCAAGCCCGGCCAGTTGGGCCTTGGGACTCTTCAGGTTCAGGCTGTGAAGCAGCCGGCCACCGTAGGTTTCGTGAAGGCTCCTGCTGTAGGCTATTGACTGACGCAGGTGCTCAACTTGTTCTGGAGATGGCCTTGCCGCGGCCCCAGGATCCGTAGGTGCTGGTGGCAAGTGGGCACGGCTGCAGACCGTCCCCATCGCATTAAGATACTGGCCGCCAACGTGCTGTTCGGGCATGCTGATCCGCTGCTGCAGCAACTCGCACAGCGCAGCGGGTTGTTGCGTATCGGCCATCCTGGAAATCACCATTCCGTTGGCTTCACCGGCGCTGGCTAGCTGGATGCGCCAGGCGGCTGGACCATCCAGCAGCGCAAGCTGGTGAACAGCCCGGTTTCTCTTTTCGTATTGGGCGTACTCGACAGGACTGGAAAGCTCCATGATGGTTGCGCGTGCCTGGGACGCGGTGGTTTGCACCCATGCCTCTGTGGCGGGAACTATGCGGACCCGCACCGTATTCGAGACGGCATAGACGGGTGGGCTAGGCACGCCATAGATTGTTGCGCCCTGATGCTTTCCGATTACAACCTGCTTCTGAGCGAGGGCAGCCACCCGATACTCGCCGGGAGGGAGTGCTTTGATGTGCTTCGTGATGAGGATTTCCGATGGAGAGCGCTCCCGGAAACTCCGGCCGTCGGTGATACCACCCATCGCATCCCAGCTGGTCATGCGGAACCTGCAGAATGGTTCGGCATCGAAACAACTTGGTGACGGCGATCCGGGCAGATCCGGCCGTGGGTCCACCAGCAATCCGCCAAAACCCCATATGTCGCCGGCTGCTTCGCGATCTGCCTCCGCGCCATCGAGTTGGAAGTTGAGCGTTCCGGCGATCATCTCCATTTCGCGGAAGGGACCGGGAGTTTCGAGAGTGAGCGTGTAGGTAATGCCCGGAGGGTTCGTGGCTGGCAGGCCGGGCCAGGACGAGGACTGCGCCGAGGTGGGCCTTGCCCCAGCGACGATTATCATCAGCAGCAAGAGACCACACTCGAAGCCCCGAGTGAGTGTGAGTGACGTCTTCCTCATCCGGGACTGACGGTGCGGCGCGCTCTCCAGTCCAGCACGATGGCATGCCGTCATTGTCATCATGTTCCCTTCTTTCCGGTGTGGTTTCTAATTACACAGTTTCAAACACACCATCGCATTCTGAGGGTCCATCTCGGTCACTGCCCAAGACTGGTTTCCTTCTTGGATAAGGCCTGCGGCTAGTCCACTAGGGCGAGTTCGCCTCCATCCATACGCGAGCCCTCTCCGGTTCAAACTTCATGTAAAGGTTCAACAGCTCACGGGTTCCCTGGCTGCCGTAGACGCGGCTGTCGTTCAAAGCAGACTCCATAAACGCAATCGCTTCAGCGGGCGGACAAACCGGCAGCATGGCGGAGAGTACCGCGGTGCGGATGTCATGAGGGAGATCTTTCTGACGCGCCGCGAACTGTTTCATGAGCAACTGCGCATAGTCCGGCATAAGCACTCTGTTCGGGTCGGGATGGGACGGGAATACGCCTCTGGGCCTCCCACCTGGGCCCTTTACTACCACGCCTTCGACGAAAGGTGGGTAGGGTGGCTGCACCATGTTGGCGAATGTAATAGCAGTCTCCCGGAATGCCTCCGGACTTTTCCCCGCCAGTGAATACGCAAGATGGAGACCTATCTCGTTGAGCATGAGCTCACGCCACTGGGTGGACCTTGCAACGGATTGCGCCAGCGTCCAATCTGCCTCCTCCGAGAGCGGAAACGCGATATCCTTACTGGGAGCCACGCCACTATGGGCACGGGTGCAGACCGTGGACCACTGGCTAACGATTCGCGGCGTCACTGCCGTTTCTGGCGCCTGCACATACCGCCGGAACCATTCGCAGCCCTCGGGAGCTATCCGGCTCTGGACAACTATTTCCTTTAGCGCTTCCCTCAGGTCCGGATGGAGATCCAGCGTATCGAGAGCGTGCCGCGCATCGGGGCCATCCAGACGGTCCAGTTGCAGCCTCCCCGTCTCAAATGCGTGGGCGCGTTCCTCGAAGTCTGCCCTGTTGGTGCGCAGTTCCGCGCGCATTGCTTCCAAACCGTGAACCAGCCGGAAGTAGGTTGCGTGCGCCCATGCAGCATCGGAGGGCGTTACCTCTATCTCGGCGGGCTCGGACACTGCCAGAACCGGCGGCAAGGGCGATGTCTGAGGGGTACTGCCCGGCCGACGGGGAGGCCAGTAAGTACCCTGTGTCAGCACGGTCAGCCGGTAGCGGCCTAAGGGCAGAATGGGAAGGTAGTTTGAGACGGGCAAGCGCAAGAACACAGAACTCGCATGGTAGTCCGGGCTCCTGATCGAGAGACCAGGGAACGACTCGTCGAAGCCACCCTCGGCATGTCTACAGGGTGTCGTCATCGAACCACAGCGCAATGGAACGGTGCCCGTGAGAGGCTCCACCAAAACCCCTTTCACGCTCCACGACCATCCAGGCATCCCCCTGCCAGGATGGATTCCGTGGATACTGAGCGTCACGGTCCCCCACCAGACTTCGAACTGTGGGATCGCTCCATCGTTGGGGATCCGTAGCGCAAGCTCAACTCCTGGCGGGTTCAGGACTGGCGCTACTGGCTCAGCAGGCTCCTGGGCGCTGGAGGGCCAGCATGCTGCAGTGGCCAACCAGAACAGGCAGGGAAGCCAGAGGGCCATGTATGAGGACCGGGGTTTGCCTTGCATGCGCAATCCTGAAGTCAGGTAGACACCGAAGCAAGCCATACAGTTCCCGTGGAATACGCAGCGGGCTTGCGCTCTCCTGGGGATGCAGGCACCGGCCGCTATTGTTCCACCACCAGCCCGGCGACCGCGGCTTCCTTAAGGACGGCTGAGCGGAGTACTTCGGCGTCTAGACCGCCCACGAATACACGGACGCGCGTGCCCGCGGGTAATTGGCTGATGCGTTCGAGAAGTTCCTCGCGAGAGGTCATGCTGTAGTGCGCCAGTTGGCCGTGGAAGTGTGCATGGGCTTTGGTGGCATGGACGACAAGCGGCTGCTGCCATGTCCTGAGCATGCTACCAGTCCCTTGCAGGCATTGGGTGCCGGTGCAGAGCGAACGCAGTTGCTGGATGCTCTCCATCGCCATGGTCCAGTGGCGTGCGTACATGAGGGCACGGGCGAGGGCCATCTCAAATTCCTGGCCCTCAGGATTCCGGGCCAGCTCGTCTTCGCGCCCTTTCCAGTATTGATGGAAATGGCGCATCGCCTCCCACAACGCATCCTGCGCTGCTGGGCTGCCGTGCGCTTGAAGGGACAGTGCCGCCGCCTGCTTCAACGGAACCTGGCTGTGAAACAGGTGAGCCGTAAGGTACTCTTCCAAGACAGGTCCCATGCCGTAACTTGCGGTGTGCGACAGGTACTCCATTTGGCAGGGACGCCGGCCACCCTGCATGTCCCAATTGCTGCCCAGGATGGTGGCGGCATAGTCAGGATCCGCTCGCACGAAGTAGCCCACAAGCACAAACTGGCAGGCGGGCTGTTTCTGTTCATAGAGTTCGCGAAAGCGCGGCGCTGCCTCCGGCGAAGCAAAGCGTGCCACCGCGGCATGCCGTACCATCTCGTCGCGTCCGTGAGCCTGAGGATTCACTAGCAGTTGCACCAGTTCCTCGTCTGTGAAGGGTCTTGGCTCAACGGGCAGGAGCTTCAGCATCTCCGGATGCAACCACGTTTCAGGCTTTCGCAGTTCGGCGGCAACCAGATTCGCGGCCCGCTTGGCGTCGAGGGTCGCCAGTGAATAGATGAGATGCCGCATGGCCCCTGAGGCATCGTCGGCGCTTAACTGACGCAACTCAGCTTCCAGCACGGATGCCCATTCCGGGGACTCCATGTGCTGGGCCACCCTACCAAGCAGTCCACTGCGCAGCTCGGGATCGAGTGACGCCACCCATTGGGGGAGCCCCTGGCGGAAGCGCGGCGCCCACGACGGTTCTGCGCCATCAGCTACAAATGGGTTAACAAAGAACGTGCTGGAACTGGA
This sequence comes from Bryobacterales bacterium, assembly GCA_026129915.1. Classification (GTDB taxonomy): domain Bacteria; phylum Acidobacteriota; class Terriglobia; order Bryobacterales; family Bryobacteraceae; genus JACTMJ01. Next base: position 5,496 of record JAHCHD010000131.1, on the reverse strand, counting down.
CCAGCCAAGGCCTGCCGATGGCTGGCGGGCAGCTCGGGCCTGGGCGGAGGGAACCATCTCAAGCAGGGCAGAGAGCGCATCTGCCAGCACCTGCCCTTCCCGTTGGGGCAGGCTTGCCAGCAGGCGTGCGCCATGGCTGTCGACCTGTTGCCGGTGCCATGTCTGTTGGCGCTCGACGTGGGCGCGCATATTCGCCGTGTATTCCGGGGAACGCCGTCCGTCCGAAGCGGGAGGCGGCGGCTGGGGCGGCAACTCGACCCTCCCGCAAACCATATTGGTCGTGCGCAGATACCACGAGTCGACCCGCCTCCTGGCATCGTCAAGACCCTGGCGCAACCAGGTGCAGGCTTGCTCCGGACGCCGGGTGAATTGCAGTCCATCCAAAGTGAGGTAATTCCCGGTGTGTTGCAAGGCGGAGATCACTTGCCAGGCCGCCGGATGATCGAGCAATTGCAGTTGGTGGATGCTATCGAGCCAAGCCCGGTGCGCTGCGGGTCCCTCCTCCGAAGGTGGCGGGTGCTTCGTTGGGCTGTACTGCGTCAATGTCTGCTGGATCCAATCGTCCGAGGCGGGAAGAATCGTCAGCGGCAGCCAGTTGGAGACCGCCATTACGACAGGGCGTGGGGATGCAGGAATTGTGGAGGGTTCGGCTTGGTAATCCTGGTGGCGAACGGCCACTGCGGCGATGCGGTAATTGCCAGGTGGCAGCAGATGCAGTTGTTCTGTGATACGAAGCGGCCGTGGACCGTCTTGTTCCGGCTGACCGAGCCCCCACATGTGCGATTCCGAAATTGACCCGCGGGGATTGCGCGCGCAGGGTCGCTCCGGAACCCCGCAACGCTCTGGGCCTTCGCCCAGTGGGGGATCGACGAGATAACCGGCAAGCGTCCAGAATGACTCCCCGCCATCTACGCCCGAGGGTTCCCGCTGCCGGTCCAGCTGAATGGAGCCGCGAATCATCTGCATTTCGCGGAAGGGGCCAGCATCCGCAAGGTCGAGGTGCAAGCGGACACCCGGCGGATTCACGATGGGGGCCGGCATGTGCTGGGCGGCGGCCTGGAAGACAATGCCCGCGATCAGCCCGGCCCACACGAAAACCCCCGCCCTCACAAGTCCTCGCATACCGAACCTCCGGCCCTTTAGACTCCCGCTGACATACGCTGGTTCCAGCGACCGACCGGATTCACACAATCTTCACCAGCTACGGTTTGTTCAGCCAGCCGTGAAAGCGCATCCAGGCTTCCAGGCGCTGGGGCCAAGTGGAGAGGATGGGGTCAAAGGGCGCGAGCCCCACGCCGTGGCGGCCGTTCTCGTAAACGTGCAACTCTGCCGGGACCCGGTGCTTGCGCAGCGCCAGGTAATACAGCACACTGTTTTCCACCGGGACGCCAGGGTCGTTGCCCGTGTGGAAGAGGAAGGTGGGCGGGGTCTGCGCGTTCACCTGCTTTTCATTCGATAGGTTCTCCACCAGCGCAGGGTCAGGGTTCTCTCCCAACAGGTTACGTTTGGAGCCGGAGTGCGCCACGCTGTCGTCGAAGCTGATCACCGGGTAGGACAGCACCGCGAAGTCCGGGCGGCAGCCTACGCGCTCAACCGGATCCGGGCTGGATGCACTGCCCTGGTCGTAGTGGGTGGAGGCGGTTGCGGCCAAGTGCCCTCCGGCGGAGAAGCCCCAGATGCCGATGCGGTCCTTTGCGTAACCGTGCTTGGCAGCCAGGCTGCGCGCGGTGCGAATGGCGCGCTGCGCATCCTGAATCATCGACGGATGCCGGTAGCGCGGCGCCAGCCGGTATTTCAATACCAAGGCCGTAACGCCTCGCGCGTTCAGCCACGCGGCGATGTCGGCGCCCTCGTGGTTGATGGCCAAGTTCACGTAGCCCCCGCCGGGAAACACCACCACAGCCGTCTGGGTGCTGCTGCCTTCGGGCGCGGGGTAGACCGTCAGGGTAGGGATATCTTTCTCGTCATTGCCCACGGCGCCCGGCGCACCATTGGGGTACAGCGGAATGGTCTCCGGCGCGGCCAGCAGCGGCAGAGCGATCATCAACACAAGCAGAACTCGTGGAAGCAACATAGGAATCTCCTGCGCGGACGACAATGCCAGTCGCCGTCTACGACAGCGAAAGCCCCTCAATGCGAATCGCCTGGTCCTTCAGCATTATCGGGATGCTGTCGACGACCTTATATGCGCTTACCTTGTCTTCCGTGATAAGGGCCTCATCGAGAGTCCCCTCCACCTTGCTGCCATCGGCATGCAACGCGCTTCCAGAGGTGATGGCAGCGTTCAGCGCCGCCAGTTCCTCAGCACTTGCCAACCGCACCGGTACCTTGGTGACTGGACAGCACAGAATATCCACCAGATCTTTGCTTACGGGCATGCTTAGAAGGTACCAAAAGCCAGTACATGCGGCGACGCTATCGTGAAAGAGGCGCTGGCAATGGAATCTCGACTTGACCGACTAAGGCCTGAAACTGATAATCTCTATTAGGGTTTGGATGATTCGTACCGAAAGCGAAGAGTCCTCCACCACCACCAATCCTATGCGGAGTTCAGTTAAAGGCGATTACGCGCTTCGCGCACTGTTCGATTTGGCGGAACAGGCGCCGGGACAGCCTATTCGTATTGCAGACATCGCCCGCCGCCAGCAGATCCCCCAGAAGTTCCTGGAGCTGATTCTTTCCACGCTGAAGCAGGGTGGCTTTGTGGAAAGCAGGCGTGGCGCCGATGGCGGCTATATGCTGGCCCGGCCCGCGGAGAGCATCTCCGTCGGCGAAGTGCTTCGCTTCCTGGAAGGGTCGCGCAGTGGGCGTAAGAGCGGCGCGGCTGCGGTCCTCGATCCCCTAGATGACGTATGGCGTCAGGTGGACGAAGCCGTGGCGGAAATTCTCAACAACACAACGTTTGCCGGGCTAGTGCGCGACTGGCGGGAGCGTCGAGGCACCTACGTGCCCGACTGGCAGATCTAGAGTTTGGAAACGATCCAATGAGTGAGCCCGGTCACCCCGGGCGACGCCAAGAAGGAGGGAAGCTCGTGATATTCCAGGATAATTCGCTGGCCATTGGCCGCACGCCTCTGGTGAAGCTAAACAGGGTGACTGACGGCGCCAAGGCCACCGTGCTGGCCAAGATTGAGGGGCGCAATCCCGCCTATTCCGTAAAATGCCGCATTGGCTCCTCAATGGTTTGGGATGCCGAACGGCGGGGCTTGCTAACCGAAGGTAAAGAATTGGTGGAGCCAACCAGCGGCAACACCGGCATCGCTCTTGCCTTTGTGGCGGCGGCGCGCGGCTACAAACTCACGCTCACCATGCCCGAGACCATGTCCATTGAGCGCCGCAAGGTACTGAAGGCGTTCGGTGCGAACCTCGTCCTAACCGAAGGGCCTGCCGGCATGAAGGGCGCCATCGCCCGTGCTGAGCAGATTCTGGCATCTGACCCGGATCGCTATGTTCTCCTGCAGCAGTTCAAGAACCCAGCCAACCCAGACATCCACCTCAAGACCACCGGCCCTGAGATCTGGGAAGACACCGACGGCAATATGGATGTGCTGGTAAGCGGCATTGGCACGGGAGGAACCATCACCGGCGTCTCGCGCTACTTTAAGCAATCACGCAACAAGCAGATCCTCAGCGTGGGCGTGGAGCCAACCCATAGCCCGGTGATTACCCAAACGCTTAGCGGCGCCGAGGTAAAGCCCGGCCCGCACAAGATCCAGGGCATAGGCGCAGGGTTCATCCCCGACACGCTTGACCTCTCGATGGTGGACCAAGTGGAACAGGTGAACAACGAAGAGAGCGTGGAGATGGCGCGCCGCCTCGCCCGGGAGGAAGGCATCCTTTGCGGCATCTCCTGCGGTGCAGCTGCCGTGGCCGCGATCCGCCTGGCTCATCAGCCCGAGTTTGAAGGCAAGACGATCGTGGTAGTGCTGCCCGATTCCGGCGAACGCTACTTGAGCACGGTGTTGTTTGAGGGAATGTTCACAGACTAGCCGTGGGACAATCTGCTCGAGGGGCCGGGTAAGACGTACTCGGCCCACGTGCCCCGGTATGGTCTGCCTGTGGTGGGAGGAAACCGGCGATATCCGCCGACCGGCCCAGACCCGGTGAACGCCGCAGCTTACTTTTCAAACTGCAGAATCCGCAGAAAGCCCACCTTGCCATCGCTCGCCGCCGGACGATAGCCCACCTTTACGATTTCGGGCTTCTGTTTGCCACAGCGAAAGTCAAATGTCTTGGTGTGCTCTCCGGCCCGGGTGATCAGGATGTCGCCGGGCTGATCGATCTCCACCGTCACGGGCTTGCCCTCCGCTTCCACCACGATGCGGGCATTCCCTTCCCTGCACTGCAGTTCTTTCAGAGTGCCTTCCACCACCTTGCCCCCCTGATCCCGCGTGAACACAGTGAGAGTCTGGTCAAGACGTTCTGCGTCCACGGAAAGGTCCCGTGAGTGGTCCGCGCTCGCGGCTGCCGGCAAGTCTTCTTCGAGCAACCCCACGCGATTAGCCAACTGGTCTGCCGCCTTCCGCCGCAGCACCGCCGTCTCGATGGATTGCAGCAGCTTATCGGCGCGCTGTCGCTGGTCTGCGTTCGCCGCCGCCTTGCGGGCCTCAATGGCCGAGCGTTTCGCGTGATCAAATCGTTCTTCACGAAAACTGGAAGCAGCCCGTTGGAAATGGGTGCCAAAGCTCTCAGCCTGCGCGTAGCTGGACAAAGGGACGAACAGATGAAGGGCCAGAGCAATCAACCAGAAAGTTCGAAAGGGCATGAGGAATACCTCCCCTATTTGCCGCAGGCAGCGGCTAACGTTCAATAGCCTTTGACACTATCACACCATTCCGCTGTGTCGGTCGTCGATGACAATAAAGTTAATCATCATGAGGCGGAAGCAGTCTCCGGAGGGAGCATTCCCATCAATTCCTTGCAGGCAGCAGACACTGCAATCATTCCTCTTCGCCACCTTCCGGAATGCCGCAACGGTCATAAAGGCCCAACTCGAAAGCGTCTTTGGCAATCTGATCGAGTGCGCCCTTTCGTTTGAGATCCCTTCACCGCTGGTACTCGCGAAGATCCTTCCGGCAGATACGCCGGTGGTTCCCGGCCTTGTGGTACGGCAACTCCCCCGCCTCAAGCAACTTTGTGAGATAGGGCCGGGAAACACCAAGCAGGTTGGCGGCCCCCTGAGTTGTACGCTCGTGTTTCTCAGGCACGAGCGCGACCGCACGTCCAGCAATCGCGTTGCGAGCGACTTCCTTGAGGAGGCGGTGCACCGCATCGGGAAATCGGACTCGCTCGCCGTCTGCCCGGCTAGGGCTGCAGAGCCAAGTTGGAGCATGCGGTTCCGTTCTCGGATTTGCCCTTCCTCCGATTCAGGCAACGCAACTACACCCCTGGAACTCATCATCTCCGGAGTTTCGGAACTGTTTCCGGGTCTGATTCGCTAGCGGTCGTCCGCGAGCGTGAAGACGCGCATACAGCTTCGTTGCAGTTGCGTTGGAC
>JAHCHD010000130.1 GCA_026129915.1 Bryobacterales bacterium | reverse complement strand
TTTGCAGCGTTGCACCCAGAAAGGGTGAGTTCCGTCACCTGTCTGAGCTGTGGTGTTGCGACGTCCGCCTCGGCGGAGCAGGCTGGCGCAAACCAAAAGGGCGATCTGCTGAAGATGATCTTCCGCTACAACCTTTACTACTGGGCGGTCTCAAAGCTTTTCCGCACCCAATTCCTAGGCATCATGGGCGTCAGCAGCGAAGTGGTGGCTTCCCTTACGCCCGAGCAACTGGCGATCGCAGACCAGTTCATCGACGAGATGAACCCGGTTTCGCTGCGATCCGCAGGTGCGGCTTTTGATAATCAAGCAGCCATGCCCGGTGCTCGCATCGCTGGGATTGCCGCACCCACCTTGATCGTTCACGCCAAAGACGACTCGCTTCAGCTTTACTCAAATGCTGAGTTCGCGGTTTCCAGGATACCTGGGGCGATGTCGCTGCATTTCGAGAAGGGGGGCCATCTTGTGGTGGTGGTGGAACAGGACACCATTCGGGATGCGGTGCGGAAACACATCCTGGATCACACAGGAGCACTTGCTTGTTTCCTGTGTCTGCTGCCGGGCGATGCTACGATTTAGGGTGTGATGAAGATTGGTGTTGTTGGCCTCGGCTTCATGGGAAGTACCCATTTGAAAGCCTTCAAGAATATCCCCGGCGTCGAGTTAGTCGCCGTATCAGACCCCAAGGAGGAGATCCTGCAGGGCGATCTCTCGGGCATCCAGGGCAACCTGGGCGGTCCCGGTGAGAAGTATGATTTTTCCGGCATAGGCCGCTATTCGGACTGGCGCGATCTGCTGAAGGACGACAATGTGGAAGCGGTGGACTTCTGCACGCCCACATTCTTCCACGTGGAGAACGTGGTGGAAGCGCTGAACGCCGGCAAGCATGTGCTGGTGGAAAAGCCCATGGCCATCCGGGGCGAGGATACTGACCGTATGCTCGAAGCCGCGGCGCGCAGCGGGAAGACACTGATGGTAGCGCAGGTGCTGCGCTTCTTTCCGGCCTACAAAGCACTGCGCGAGGCGGTCCGGTCCGGCGAAGTAGGGAAGCCGCGCATGGCAACCTTTCGGCGTCGCTGCGGCGCGCCGTTTTGGAGCGTCTGGCTCACTGACCCTTCCAAGAGTGGTGGCGCCATCATTGACCTGCTGATCCACGATATTGACTTCGCCCTGCATACCTTTGGTGAACCGGAATGCGTCTCGGCTGTCGGCATCGAAGACCTGCCACGAGGCCTGGATGTGATCACCGCCAGCCTATACTATCCGGATGACCTCACGGTGGTGATCCAGGGTGGCTGGTATCACCCGAAGGCCTTCCCGTTCTCGATGGAATACAACGTCGTGTGCGACGAAGCTACGTTCGAGTTTTCCTCTGCGGGCAAGGAACCCACGCGCTTTGGAGTGGATGGCACTGAGACGCCGTTGGCACTTCCAGAGACGGATGGCTATGAAGCCGAGATCGCGTATTTTGTGGAGTGCGCCTCCCAGGGCAGGCAGCCGGAGTTTTGTCCGCCAGAGGAATCAGCAGCCGGCGTGAAACTTGCAGATACCCTGAAGGAAGCGCGGCGGAAGAACGGAGAACGAATCGCATGAGAGCAGTGAATGAGTTTGAGATCGGCGCGATGTTTTGGGCGGCGGGAGAGCCGCGCGAGACCCTGCAGGCGCTGAAAAAGGCCGGCGTCACCTGCGGGCAGTTGGGTTTTGAAGGTAGCGTACCGCTGACACCGGAGTTCGCGGCATCGTGGAAGTCCGCTCTGGAGACGGAGGATTTCCCCATCGTCACCTGTTTTGCCGCCTACACCGGCGAAGACTACGCGGATATCCCCACCGTGGCCGATACCGTGGGGCTAATGCCCGAGCGCTTTCGCGCGGAGCGCCTCGAGCGCACCCGGCAGGTTAGTGAAATGGCGGCGATGCTCGGCGTGAAGGCCATTGGCTTGCACGTGGGCTGCGTGCCGGAGGACGTCAACCACCCCGACTACATCGCGGTGCGCGAGATCACCCGCGAGGTGGCCGACTACGCCGCCTCGCATGGGCAGATCTTCTCGCTGGAAACCGGGCAGGAGTCCGCGGAGGCGCTGCGCGCTTTCATTGCGGATGTTGGGCGCTCCAACTTGCGCGTCAATTTCGACCCCGCCAACATGATCCTCTATGGCTCGGGAGACCCCATTGAGGCGCTCGATGTGCTGGGCGACCTGGTGGTGACGGTGCACGCCAAGGATGGGCTGTGGCCGGCGGGCGGCCCAGGCAGCCTGGGTGTAGAAAAGGTGCTCGGTACGGGCGACGTGGGCATGCGCCGATTCGTTAACAAGCTGCGGGACATTGGCTACCGCGGTCCGCTGTGCATCGAGCGCGAGGGTGTGACCTGGGAGCAAAAGCTGATTGACATCGAGACCGGTGTGGCGGAACTGCGCGACGCCTTGCAATCGGCCTAGGCAGCGGACCTGATTCCACAAAGTGAATGCGGCGGGCACCCCAAAATTCGGCGCTCGCCGCGTTGCTGTTTTCTGGGGTTGACCGGCTGAGAATTGCAGGCTAATTGGGCGGGCTAGTTAGGCCCGTGCCTGCTTCTTCAGTTCCCATGGCTTCTGCGCGGGTGGTCCGTCACGCTCTTCCAGCCGGTCGTAGTCGTGGCGAGTGGCCACTGTACCCAACGACAGGTTATAGAGGCTGGTGAGCCCCAGTGCTTCCCGCAAGTCTTCCTGGAAGGCATGCAGCGCCTTCAACTGAGCGGATTGCGCGCCCATCTTCTTGCCGCCCCTAGTTTCGAGGGTCATCTGGTAGCCGCGCGAGACCAGCACGGCAATCTCATCGCCAAGAAGCACGCCGGCATCACCGATGCGGGGCGCAGGCTGTTCCGCTTCACCTGGGTAGACTTCAGCCGCACAAAAGCCCCGTTCAGCCCGAACGCCGTCCGCTAGCCGATGCACACGAAAGCCCGCTTTTTCAAGATTCGCGGTGTGATCTTCAAAGCTGAGCGTCTTCGCCTTCTCGCGCCGAAAGAACATGCGGCAACTCCTCATTTCCGATTCTTCACCTTAAAGAATCGCAGATTCGACAGGTACCTGGTTAAGGCAGTCGCGGATTAGTTCCCCGCGCCCGGCATACCACCCCAGAAATAGCCTGGGCGATGCTTCACCCACTTGGAGTCGTAGCCATCCACCACCACACGAATTTCGTGATACCCGCCCTCGTCGCGGGTGCTGGGTGTATAGCTGAGGATGTACTGGGAATGCAGTTCCTCACCCAGCGAAGCAAGCGCCTCCTCCAGACCGCGCAGGGTGGCGAAGTTGAATTCGCGTCCACCGGTGGCGGCTACCAGCGCTTCCTGGGGATTCCTCCAAAAGACACCCTTCACGCCGCGGTAGAGTTCCTCGATCAGCGGTACGAACTGGGCACTGCCGCCCTGGCCGCCGGTGATCTGCGCTACCGTCGTGGGGGTATTGACGGTGCCTGGATAGAGTCCGCGCGCCTCGGGAGGAATCGGGTCAGGCCGCGGGGGTTGCGGTTTTGACGTAAACTGCCTTAACACCTGAGTGATGTTGACGGCGTAGACCTGAATGTTGTGCAGTTCCGCATAGTTCACTACCTGACGGGTGCCAAGTTCGCTGCCTCTGTCGCGGGTTTCCGCAATCAACAGCATTACCCGGCGACGGTTGCCCTCGCGGCGGCGCAGCATGTTGATGCCAGCCATGGCAGCGTCGTTGAGCGCGGAGGTGGCACTGCCCACCTTGATGTCCTCAATGCCCTTCTTGAGCTGCTCGTAGTCGGAGGTGAAGTCGCACTTCAGTTGCTGGCGGTGGTCAAAGGCCAGCACCGCCGCCTCGCCGTGCTCCCCGATGATGAGGCTCTGGATGAGCGCGGGGGTCTTCTTCACCCTCTCCACCGCGCCTTCGGCGGTGCTGTTTGCCTGCACCACCATCACCAGGGACACCGGGAGATAGTCGGCGTCCACACGGATGTCCTGCAGCTTCCCCATGTCGAAGAGGCGGAATTGCTGGGAGCGGATGCCGCCCACCGGAGTGCCGCCCGGCTGGCGGACGGTGACGGGAACCACAATGTTCACGACATCCTGGACAATGCGATAGGGGTCGTCCTGGGAAGCGGGGCCGGCTGCGGGTGGAGCGGCGGCAGCACCTGTGCGCGGTGGCGCCTGCACACCAAGCTGCCCGGACGCCGCCGTGGCCAGCAACAATGCCGATCCGGCAGCGCCTGCAAGCCAGCCAACAACTGATTTCCTCATCGTGAGCCCCCCACTTCGGAGATGGACGGAGAACCCGATCCGTTTCCAGTAGTAACTATATCTATTATCGCCGAACCGGCGGCCTCACCCTAGGGTGGAAGGTGAGAGCTCGACAGCTCCCGCACTCTGCTACGTGCGGGCAGCGGCTAGCACATGCACGAGGCCCAGGCGCAACCATTGGGAGGCGGGGCGCATCCCAACCCCATGCCGGGCGGCTGTTCCACAATCGCGAGAGGGGCTGTGCCCGACAACAATGCTGGCCCCAGTACCACTGTGGACAGGGGTTCGTTAGCTCTAAAGCAGAAAAGGGGGCACAATATGTAGTGGGTTTCTGAAACCAGCCACCTCATGCAGTACATTTCTCTCTTTACTTTGTCGAAAAGCAGCGTTAGGCTAGAGACAACTCCCCCCGAGACGGCTCTTTGAAGGCCGTTCTGCTAACTCATTCTTCGAGGTCGCGTTTTGCTCCAACTCAAACGGGTGGAAATACACGGATTCAAGTCATTTGCTGACCGCACGGAACTGCGTTTCGACGGAAGCGGCATTGCCGGTGTGGTGGGGCCGAATGGCTGCGGCAAGTCAAATGTGGCGGACGCCATCAGCTGGGTGCTGGGCGAACAGTCTGCCAAAAGCCTGCGCGGCGCTCGCATGCAGGATGTGATTTTTGCAGGCACCCGTGAACGCAAGCCGCTGGGCATGGCAGCGGTGACCATCACCCTGGTAGACCCAGACTTCCACAGCGAAATCGCTACGAATGGGCACGCCAATGGCCATACAAACGGCCATGCCAATGGACACGCAAACGGGCATGCCAACGGCCACGCGAACGGATATGCAAACGGACATGCCAACGGCCACGCCAATGGACACGCCAATGGACACGCCAATGGACACGCCAACGGCCACACTGTGCCGGAGGCTACATTGCATCCGTTGCCAGAGCCATCAGCAGACGAGGCGGAGATGGCGGCCGCTTCGGCCGGTGAGACCAAGGCGCATGCCGATGGACACACGAACGGTAACGCCAACGGCCATGCGAATGATGGCGGCAACGGCCAAGCGTCCTCGATTGAGGAGCTGCGCCCGTACCGGCGTCCGCGCTTCGCGGAAGTGACGGTGACCCGTCGCATCTATCGCTCCGGCGAAAGCGAATACCTGATCAACGGCAAGACAGCCCGGTTGCGCGACATTCAGGACATCTTCATGGGCACCGGCCTTGGGCCCGAAAGCTACGCCATCATCGAGCAGGGGCGCATCGGGCAGATTCTAAGTTCCAAGCCCCAAGACCGCCGCGCGGTGATCGAAGAAGCCGCCGGCATCACGCGTTTCAAGAACCGCCGCCGCCTCGCCGAAGCCCGATTGCAGGGCGCGAGACACAACCTCGAACGGGTGTTCGACATTCTGGAGGAAGTGGCCCGGCAAATGAGTTCGTTGAAGCGCCAGGCGGCCAAGGCCAAACGCTATGAAGAACTCCATGGGGAAATGATCTCTTCTCTGAAAGCCAGCTTGCGAGGCAAGTTTGTGGTGCAGGAGCGGGAGGCCGCGCGGGTGGCGCTGGAACTGGGAACGGCGGCGCGTGAAGTGGACACCCTGCAGGTGAACCTGGCCAAAGCCGAGGACGCCTTCCGTGGCACGCAAGCCGAAACCGAACAACTGACGGCAAAGCTCACCGAGGCGCGCGAACGGCTCTCGCAAGTGACGATGGAGCTTGAACGCAGCCGCAGCAAAGTGCAATACCAGGCAACGCAGGCCGATACACTGGCCGCGCGCATTGCCGCGGGCAGCGACGAGCAAGTGGCGCTGGGCGCACAGATCCAGCAACTCGACGTGGAGAAGGAAAACCACCAGCGGTCAATCGAGGCCATCGAAAAGCAGTTGCAGGAAGCCCGTCAGAACTTCGCGAGCAAAGACCAGCAGCGGCAGGAACTGGGGCGCAAGCTGCAGGACCGGGAACGCTTCGTGGAGAATGCCCGGCAACAGAGTGTGCGTTTGCTGGGTGAGGCGAATCAACTGCGCAACCAGCTGGCCCAAGTGGAGGAATACCTCGCTGGATTAGAGCGGCAGAAGACCCGCCATCAGACTGAGGAACAATCCGCCATCGGCGAGGCGGCCAAGCTCGAAGAACAGCGGAAGGACCTCGACGAGCGATTGCGCGCCCAGCAGCAGGACCTCACCGTGCTGGTGGAACGGCGCAAACAGACTGAGCAGCAGGTGAACGAAGGCCGCCAGCGCGTACAGCAGGCACGGCAGGCCCTGGACGCCATGCGGCAGGAATACTCCCGGGTGCGGGCGCGGAAGGATTCGCTTGGCGACCTGATTGCACACCGCAGCTATTCCACTGAGAGCGTGCAGCGTCTATTCAAGGCCGAAGACAAGGGACGCGCCAACGGACTGAAGCCACTTGGTGTGCTGGCGGACTTCCTGGAAGTGGAGCCAGCCTACGAAAAGGCCGTGGAAGAGTTTCTGCACGACGAATTGGAATACGTGCTGGTGGAAAGCTGGGAAGAAGGCCATAGCGGCGTACACCTGATGCGCGGTGAAGGCGATGGGCGCGCCACCTTCCTATTGCGCGATGCCGCGGCGTCCTCTGAGATGGGACGGCCCTGCCCGGTGCCGGAACTGGGCGCCGAGCATGGTGTGTTTGCGCGTTTGCTGGATGTGCTGGAAATTGGCGATGGGGCACGGCAGGCGGCTTTGCAGGTAGTGCCACGCATTGGGCGCTGTTTCCTAGTGGAAGAGACCTCCGCGGCACAGGGCCTGGCCCTGCGCTACCCGGATTGCTTCTTCCTTACGCCGGACGGATTGTGCTTCCAGGCAGGATCACTGAGCGGCGGCAAGAAGAGCGCCAGTGGTCCACTGGTTCTGAAGCGCCAGTTGAAGGAACTGCAAACCAAGCTGAAGACCACGCAGGAACAACTGAACGAACGCGAAGCCGAACTGGGCCGCGCCGAGCAGGAACTGGGTGGGTTGCAGGAAGAACTGGAACAATTGCGTGCGCTGACGCAGACCAAGGAGAAGGAAGGGGTTGCGCTGGAAGCGGAATCCCGCAAACTCACCGAGGAGCTGCGCCGCGCCAACAGCCGGCTACAGGTGGCCCGCACGGAGATGGAGCGGTTGCTGCGTGATGCATCGAGCGCCCATACCCGTAAGGACACCGCTCTGCAGCAACTGCAGACCAAGGAAACCGCGCGCCAGGAGCAGGAACAGGCGATGATGGCCGGGCGCACCGACATCGACGAACTGCGGAAGCTGGTGGCGCAACTGGGCGAGGAACACTCCACGTTGCGAGTGGCCATGGCTGGCTTTGACGAACGTCTGCGGGCGGATCGCAGCGCGCTGGCACGGGTGGAGAATCAGTTGCGTGACGGTACACGCAAACGCAGCGAACTGGCCCAGCGCATGGAGAACGAGCAGCGCGAAATGCTGCGGCTGCGGCACGACAACGCCGCTATCGACAAGCGCCTCAAGACCCTGGCCGAAGAGCAGCATCACTTCCAGCAGCACGTGAATACGCTGAGCGCCAGCGAGGAATCGACGCGAACGGGCCTACATTCGCAGGATGCCGGCCTGAAGGACCTGCGCATCAACGCACAGGCGCGCATGGAGGCGCGCACCAAGCTGGAACTGGACCTGGTGAAGCGGCAGGCCGAATTGCGCTTCCTGGACGAAACCTGCCAGAAGGAACTGGGCATTCCAGTGGGTGAACTGGCAAGCGACGAAGAGGCGCTGCTTGATGCCGAGGCCCTGGAGGCCACTGAGAGGCTGTACCTCGATTTGCGCCGTAAGATTGATCAGCTGGGAGCGGTGAACCCGAATGCGCTGGAAGAATACGACGAGGCGGAGCGCCGTCATCTCTTCCTGAGCGCGCAGCGACAGGATTTGCTCGATTCGATCCGCGACACAGATCGGGCTATCAAGGAAATCGACGAGGAAAGCCGGAAGCGATTCACTGAAGCCTTCCACCACATCAATGACAACTTCCGGAAGCTCTTCCAAACGCTGTTCGGCGGGGGCACCGGCGAGATGCGGCTGGCGGACGAGGAGAACGCGGCCGAGAGCGGCATCGAGATTGTGGCCTCGCCTCCGGGCAAGCGCCTGCAGAACGTACTGCTGCTCTCAGGTGGCGAGAAGGCCCTCACGGCGATTGCGCTTTTGATGGCGATCTTCCGCTACCAGCCCAGCCCCTTCTGCATTCTCGACGAGGTGGACGCGCCTCTTGATGAGCCGAACATCGTTCGCTACGTGACACTCATCAAGGAAATGGCAAAGCAGACGCAGTTCATCCTGATTACGCACGCCAAGCGCACGATGGAAGCGTCGCAAACCCTGTATGGCGTGACGATGCAGGAAGCGGGCGTATCGAAGGTGGTGAGTGTGAACTTCAACGGGATGAACGTTCCCACGCTGGCCAACTCACGCAGTGCGCCGCAGCTAACCATGTAAGCTCCCCAGTAAGGTGGGTTTCCGAAAGGCGCCCAGCTTATACTTCCGGAGCCGGTGGCGCTTGCCGTCGCCGGCTCCGTTCTTCGTTCAGGAATGCCAGCCACTCCTTCATACCCAATCCCGTCTTGGCAGAAACCTCAATCACCCTCATTCCTGGGCGTACTTCGGCCAGGTTCCGAAGGGCATCGTCGCGCTGGAATTCACAGGCTTCGGCAAGGTCCATTTTGGTGACCACGGCAACATCCGCGGAGTTGAAAATCACGGGATACTTGAGCGGCTTATCTTCCCCTTCGGTGACGGAGAGCAAGCAGGCGCGAATGTCTTCACCAAGGTCGTAGCTAGATGGGCACACCAGGTTGCCCACGTTCTCGATGAACAGGAAGTCCAGGCCCTCCAGTTCCAGGCCACTGAGATGCTGGCCGATCATCTCGGCTTCCAGGTGGCAAGTACCGTGGGTGTTGATCTGCCGGATGGGCGCCCCGCTAGCGGCAAGGCGACGGGCGTCGTTATCGGTTTCCAGGTCGCCTACAATCGCCGCGACGGGTTGCCCGGCGTGCAACAGCGCGCGCAGCGTCTTCTCAAGCAGCATGGTCTTGCCGGTTCCGGGACTCGATACGAGGTTCACCGTGAAGACGCCCGCTTCCCGGAAGCGTTGGCGGAGCTCCGCCGCCAGGAGGTCGTTCTTCTTCAGGACACCCTTGCGGATTTCGACAATACGTGTGATCACGGTGCGTCCTCCTGGGCGGGCGGTTCGGCTATCTCGATTTCAATGCTTTCGATCTCGAGTTCGCGCCCTTGCAGCAGACGGGCGGCGGGCGTCTGACAAATGGGGCAGCGGAAACTCTGGATGTTTGGCAGCGTTCGCGGGCTGCGGCAGGCAGGACACTCGATGATGGCGGGAAGTTCTGTAATCTCAAGCCGCGAGCCCTCGAGCAGCGTGCCCAAGGTGGCGACCTCGTGGCAGAATTGGAGCGAGCCCTGTACCACGCCGGACATCACCCCGATGCGCAGCCTCACCAGGGTGACCCGCTTGGCCCCGGATTGCTTCGCGGCGTCTAGCGCGGCCTGCACTACGTTCTGCATGATCGACAATTCGTGCATGTTTGAGCCTCTAGGAAACATATCGCGTTCCATGGGTCGGGGCCAGGGGCCGTTGAATCCTGGCAAACTGGAGGATTGGCGCCGCACTCCGCAGGCGTGGCGCCGGAAACGAAAGGGGAACCGATGGCAGCGCAGCAACCAGAGTGGAAGGAATTGGGGAACACCGAGTTCCTGCAAGGCGGCGCGTCGCCAGGTGAAACGCGAGCCGCACTGATTCTGCTGCATGGACGCGGTGGCAGCGCTGAGGACATCTTCGGTTTGGCGCCGATGCTGGGGATGGATGACCTGCTGTTTCTGGCGCCGGAGGCTCCGGGGAACACGTGGTATCCGTTCTCGTTCCTGTCTCCCATTGCGCAGAACGAACCGTCACTTAGCGCGGCGCTTGAGACGGTGGCCAGGATGGTGGAGGTGGCTGCCGCAGCCGCGGGCGGGGCCAGCCGCGTGGTGCTGGCGGGATTCTCGCAAGGCGCTTGCCTCTCGCTTGAGTACGCCGCACGCAATCCGCAATCCTACGGCGGCGTGGTGGCTTTGAGCGGCGGCCTGATTGGCCCGCCGGGCACGGTGTGGAACCAGGATGGCGACTTCGGCGGCACGCCGGTGTTTCTGGGTTGCAGCGATGTGGACCCTCACATTCCCGTGACCCGCGTTCGCGAAAGCACCACCCACCTGCGCGCGATGGGCGCTAACGTTACCGAGCGAATCTATCCGGGAATGGGCCACACCATCAACGATGATGAGCTGGATGCATTTCGCCAGATACTAGCCTCCGTAGGGGCCTGACGAGACTGGCGGGCAAAAAACAAGCGGGGAGCCGTAGAGGCCCCCCGCTTGGATCCTGGCGCTGTGTGCGAACTAGACCGGCTTGTCGACCGATTTGTAGTTCTTCGCGTCGTAGTACTTCACCTTGCCTTCGCGGTAGCTCTGCACCGCGGTGGTGATGACAGCCTGCGCGCAGGCCGCGGTTTCCACTGGCAGCGTGGGCTGCTGGCGGGTGCGCATGGACGACAGGAAGTTATCCACGTGGGTATCCATGGAGTCAAACTGCTCCACGGGGATCCGCACTGGCTCAGTGCCCCATTTGGTTTTGTAGGCGTCCTTCACCACGCGCCCTTCGGGCTTGACGGTGATGTAATCCACACGGCCTTCAAAGCGGCCTTCCTCCACCATGATCAGCGTGCCTTCGTGGCCGCGGATCAAGCCGGGGATGTGCTCAGAATTCGCCATGCTCGAGGTAAGCACCAGAGAATGGCCGTTTTTGGAGTTCGGGCCCGGTCCGTATTCGGCAATCAGGTGGAAGGTGTCGGGGACTTCGCGTCCGTCGCGGAACACGTAGGTGCCGCCGGCCGCCATCACGCGGGTGGGGAACTGCGGCTGGCCCCAGCAGATGTTCATGGGCGCGGCCACGTGGAAGAAGAGGTCAGTGGCGATACCGCCAGAGTAGTCCCAATACTTCCGGAAGCGGAAGAAGCGGTCGGCATCAAACTCGCGCTTCTGTGCGGAGCCAAGCCACATCTTCCAATCAATGTAGTCTTCGCCCTTGGCGTTCGGACCCGCCGCGGGATCGATGGGCCAGTTCCACTCTCCCTCCACCGAATTGCGGTGGTAGGAACCCTGGCTAAGAATCATGTCGCCGATCATGCCTTCAGCAATCGCCTTCTTAGCCTTGTGCCACTGGTCAGACGAAGTGGTCTGCGAACCCACCTGCAGGATGCGCTTCGATTCGCGAACCGTCTGCGTGAGTTGCCGTACCTCGTCGAGCGTGTGGCACATGGGCTTTTCGAGATAGACATCCTTACCGGAGTCCATGGCTTCGAGAGCCTGCTTGGCGTGCCAATGGTCAGGAGTGGCAACGATGACGGCGTCCACATCCTTGCGCGCGATGATCTCGCGGTAGTCCAGATAGCCGTCGCACTTGTGCGCTTCCTTATTGCGGTTCACGCGCTTCTGGTACACGTCGGATACCGCCACAATCTGGCAGCTATTCTTCTCCGCACCCACTTTGGCGAATGCGCGGGCCACGTAGGTGCCGCGTCCGCCCACGCCGATCGCAGCAACCTGGATACGGTCGTTGGCCCCGATCACGCGGCCGGGGTTTAGTTTATTGCGGTTTGCCAGCGCGTTGCTGGCGACGCCCACAGTGGCGCCCACGGCTGCCGCGCCGCGGACAAAATCTCGGCGGTTCAACGGAGATTCGCTCATATTGGTCCTTCTCTGAAAGTGGCTGTGGAATGAATTCCACCTGAATTATATCGTCCTTTTCCTGAAATAGGACGGGCCCACCCTTATTTCTGAAGACTCGAGCTAGCATCGGATGGTTGCATCAGCCAGTCCCACGTGCGGAGCGCGCGGCTCACCTCGCCTTCCACGTCGGCGGGCAGCAGGAAGCCTTCCTTTACCAGGCGCGCCGCCGCCTGCTGCGCGCGCCTGTGGTAGTCCTCGCGGTCCTTGTAGCGTGTATCCACGGGTTTGCGAGGATCACCCGCCGCGGTTGCTTCCTCCTTGGTGCGAGGGAAGGGGATAAAGCTGCCAACCATACTCGATAACTCGTGCGCCGGCCCGGCGTTGCCGCGGAAGGGGTTCCAGCCAGTGTAAGTAGCCAGCGGCGCCAACAGTTCCACGGTCTGCACGCCCGCCGTTTCGTTGCCATCCGCGTCTACCTGCGGCACCAGAAGAGGGAATTCCTTACCCAGCACGGGTGGTTCGTTGTCGGCGATGCCGTCGCGCCAGAACTTCGGGCCATAATCCGCGCGATAGGCCTTCTGGACGCGGGTAACCAGCGGAGCGTTGGGAATCCGCGGCCAACGCAACCGTTCCGGTGGCACCAGACTGCGGTCTTTCAACGTGGGGATGCGGCTCTCCGGGGGCACCGTACCGTCTTTCACCCAGTGATGAAGATGAACCAGCAGGGCGCGCATGGCCGGACGGTAGTCGTTTGGATTCGCCAATTGCTGCCCCTGGGTATGGGTAGGCGGCCACGCTTGCGGACCATGCTGCCCGCCCGCCATGTGGTAGATCCTCGATGTCTCGTGCGGCTTCAAGTCCTTCCGCGCGTCCAGGGTGGTGTGGATCTGGGAGGCGGCGCGGCCCCAGTATTCGTACGAACTATTTGTGTAGAAGATCTTGGGCAGCATCTCGTCGTCGTTTTCCAGGATGCGGCTCAGGATGCCCTCTTCCCGCTTCGTTTCCGGGTCAGCTTGCGCCTCGTCGCTGAAGGGGTAGATATCAGTGGGGTAGAACATATTGACGAAGGGGTGCCCGTCCCGCGAGGGTTGCGCGAATCGCAGATTGAAGCTGCCTCTGCCCCCACCAGCCACATGGATAAGCATGCCGTCGAACACGCGGTTGCCGTCTTCATCCTGGTTCAGCCCGTGGTAAAGCATCGTGCGTAGCAGACGCCCGCTCTGCGAGATGCCAAAGGAGTATGCCCGCTGGTAGTGATAGTCCTGCACGCCAAACAAGGCGCCCTCGCCGTGCTTCATGTATGCCGCTGCATCGCGCAAGGCCACCAATCCCAGCCCGGCCACAGGCGGATTCTCCGCCACATACACCAGTTCGTAGAACTTGTTTGGTTCGAAGCCGCCGTCCAGGTAGACGCGGGTGGGGTCGGGCGTCACCTGCCCGTCCTCCATTCGTGCGAAGCGCCACTGGCTGCGCGGGATTTCGCGTCGCCCGGCTTCGCGCGAGTCGCGCACCGTTAGCACGTTCTGGTCGTCGTCAGGGTCAGCCACCGGGTACGCTTTGTGGTCGCGGTCTGCGAGCGTGTGGCTTAGCACGCGGTCGTTCACAAGGATTTCTGAGCGCACCAGTCCGCGAATGAGCGTGCCATCGACGTTGCGGGCGACGGGCAGATGAACGCGCAGGCGGTCCTCGCCATCGGGCACATCAAACTGCCAGCCCACCCATAGCAGCGCGTAGCCCTGGTTCATCAGGAAACCGTCGCCGAAGTGCTCCTCCAGTTGCGGGTCTGCTGCGCGCACGCCGTTCTGGAAGAAGGGCAACAGCAGCTTATTGCCGCGGTTCACCACCTCACAGATGACGGTGCCGTTGCCTTTCTCCG
>JAHCHD010000013.1 GCA_026129915.1 Bryobacterales bacterium | reverse complement strand
GACCATCCCTCTCCCCAAAACCTCAACCAATAACCGCGGAAATGGAGGTCCACACGAACGAATCAGCGAATCCGAAGGACTGGTCCGCATTTGCCGCGAGTCGCTCCTCCGCTTTCGCCCGCAGCTTCCAGACGCAGGCTGTCGCCATCCGACTACGGACGAGTGGCTCGTTCGGCTAGGCGGCAAGTTCACGGCCTGCTCTGCCCTTCATTTGTGTGCGCACTTCTGCCACAGGACACTAGGCCGGACGCGTGCGGACGCTTGAGACCACACCTGCCATCGCGACTGTGATCCGGTTCAGTGGAAGCACCTCCACCACGCCACCATGGGCAATGGCTTCCCGAGGCATGCCAAACACCACGCAGCTCTGCTCATCCTGCGCGATGGTGTGAGCGCCAGCCTCTCGCATGGACTTCAGGCCACGCGCGCCATCGGACCCCATCCCGGTCAGGATCACACCCGTCGCCAGATCGCCTGCGGCTTTCGCCACCGATTCAAACAGCACGTCCACGGACGGCCGCTGGTAGCTTACTTTTGGGCCGGACTTAACCTCCAGGCGCCAGTTTTCCTTACTGCCTCGCAGCAGCATGTGAAAGTCTCCTGGGGCAATGTAGATGTTGCCATTGGCAAGGCGCATGCCGTCTTTCGCCTCGTGGACGCGCATCTCGCATACTTCGTCCAGCCGGCGTGCAAATGATGCCGAGAAAACTGGCGGTATATGCTGCACCACCACGATGGGGGGAAAGTAGGCGGGCAGTTCCGAGAGGACAGCTTCCAATGCCTGTGTGCCTCCTGTGGATGACCCGATGGCGAAGACGTGGACATGTCCGGGGAAAGCCACCAACGGCGAGTCCTTTCCGTGGTCAGCTGCACTGGCACGATGTCCAACACTGAACCGATCGTCAACATTGGATCGATGGCCGGATCCGGGGCGCGGCGCCGGACTCGCCCGTTGGGCAGCGGCCCGCACACGAGCGCCGGCGGCGGTACGAATCTTCGTTGCGAGGGTTTCCCGTAGATCACCCACTGAATAGGGACCACCCGGCTTGGCGAGCACATCTACCGCCCCGTACCCCAGGGCCTCAACGGCGATACGCGAGGACGCTTGCCCAAGCGAACTGATGATGATCACGGGCAACGGGTGGTAGTGCATGACTCGCTTCAGAAAACTGAGCCCGTCCATGCGTGGCATCTCAATATCGAGCGTCACCACATCGGGTTTCAGACGGAGAATCTTGTCGCGGGCAACGAAAGGATCCGGTGCGGTCCCCACCACGTCCATGTCCGGTTCGTTGCGCAGGCAGTCCTCCAGCAGCCGCCGGACAATCGCGGAATCATCGACAATCAGAACTCGAATTCGCGATGCCATCAATCGACGCTCCGCGCTATTCCGCTTCCGCCCAACGCAGCCGTGCTTCCACCAGGCTGTCATTGACACTCAGTGAACAGGCAAGATGCGCTTCTGCTCCCCCAAACGGCAAGGCCTCGCCAGGCAGCGGGCGCGACAAGCGATACTCACCTTGAGGGCCAATATTGCTCAGCAATGATCCGCAGACGATGTTGCAGAGTTCGCCCACAGCGTCAATCACCGCTTCCTCCAATGAGCCCTGGAGGCTGCCCGCGCTGAAGTCGTCCTGCATCTGCAGGGCGGCTTCCCGATAGACACGCATCCAGAGAGTCCCATTGAGCGTGCCGCAGAAACTCACCTGCATGCAGATGACGCCATCCTCCTCCGCGGACGGCATGGCACTCTCGGCTGGCCCAAGGGCCGCGAAGTACATCCGGTCAAGCACCTCGCAGGCAGCATCAAGCAAGTCCTCATTGGTAGCAGTACTGAAGGATGGCGAAGTGGGCATGGTTTCCTTCCTCTCGGCAGGCTGATTGCAGGTGGCTGGCGCTCAAACATCGATAAGCGAGCCCAGGACGCGCTCCAGTTGCGCACGCAGGATTTCGGGGTTGAAGGGCTTGGCGACATACCCCTTCGCGCCCAATTCCATCAGGCGCGACTTGCGGAACTCAGTTCGATCCGTGGAGATGACGATGACAGGAATTGAGCGCAGATCGCCATCCTCGGCAATGCATCGAATCAACGACTCACCATCCATCGTGGGCATGTTGATGTCGGTGAGTACAATGTCGGGCACGGATTCGCGAATCTTCGCCAGCGCATCCAGTCCATCGGTTGCCTCACGGCACTCAGCCAGTTCCAGGCCGGACATACGCAGGACGCGCTCCACAAATCGCCGCATCAGCGGTGAGTCATCGACAATCAAGACACTTAGCGGCATGCGACGGCTCCTCTGCGCTGAACCCCAATCTCTCGCTCATTGCGCTCGGCATCCCGCCACCAGCAGCGGCCCGTGGCCTGGTCCAGCCACACGGTGCGGGACTGATTTCCCCCCACATCCTCGCCATGCACCAACAGCCCCTCGCGCCATAGTATCTTCCGCACGGCGGTGTAGTTGCGGCGGCCGATCTCGAAGTGGTCGGCCTGCTTCATCATGCTGGCTCCACCGGCCAACCGCACCACCAATCGTTGCTTCTGCGCTCCCAGCCGGTAGACTGCGTCCAGCAGGCCGGACATCCCGGTATCAGCGTACATGTAAGGGTTGCGCTCCGCCTTGCTTGGGTCAAGTCGGGATTCGGGCAGCATGAAGTGCAGCATGCCCGCTACCTGAGTTGCCGGGTCGTACACGGCAACGGCAATGCACGAACCCAGCGCGTAGGTCACCAAGCGCCGGTCCGGCCTGCTGCTCGCCTTCATATCACCCACGCCCACTACGATCGCTTCCATGCCGCATGTCCCCTTCTCCCTAGTCGTTAGCACGAGCATTTGCCAGCGGAACTCCTCGCTTACGATAGACGGCTGGCCGCACGTACTCCAGGTCCCCTACCAAGTCACCCAAGCTCTCTGAATGTCCAACAAACAGATAGCCGCCGGGAAGCAGACAGCGGCTCAACTTCGCCACAACTTCCCCTTGTGTCGGCCGGTCAAAGTAGATCATCGCGTTGCGGCAAAACACACACAGAAACTCACTGCCAAAGGGAAACGGGTGCATTAGGTTTAACCGGCGAAACTCCACTTGTTGCCGGAGCTCTGGGCGAACACGGTAAAGCCCATCAGCGGACCGCCTCCCTTTCAGAAGTATCGGTCGCATCCGTTGCAGCGCCTCGGGACTGAATCGGTCCTCCGGATAAACACCCTGCTGCGCGGTGCTGAGCACCCGCGTAGAGATATCACTGGCCAGTAGTTTCAGCCGAGTGCGCTTGCTTACCTCGTGCCCGTGCCATGCCGCGAGAATTGAGTAGGGCTCTTCCCCGGTTGATGACGCCGCGCACCAGATTCGGCATTCCTGCCATTGCGCGGCCATGGGCAGCACGGTTGCCTCCAGAAACTGGAAGTGCTCCGGCTCCCGAAAGAAAGATGTGTAGTTGGTGGTGAGGGAATCCACCAGCCCAGAGAGCAAATCGCCGCTGGCATCCTGCTCCAGTTGTTCAAAGTACTCGCGCACACTGCCCAGCCCAAGCCGCCGTAGCTCCTTGGAGACGCGCGCATCCGCCAAATGGCGCTTGCCATCGTGCAGATTCAGGCCGATCTGCTGCTTTGCGAAACGACGCAACCGGGCAAAGTCTGCTGTGCTCAGAAGCC
The DNA here is from genome assembly GCA_026129915.1 of Bryobacterales bacterium. Lineage (GTDB taxonomy): Bacteria > Acidobacteriota > Terriglobia > Bryobacterales > Bryobacteraceae > JACTMJ01. The sequence goes on along the minus strand of JAHCHD010000013.1, from coordinate 49,140 downwards.
CGGTGTCGGCTTCGGCCGGGAGGCAGGGCGAGATCGTGTCCACGTTGCCCCTATTTTGCACTGAGACCCTCAAACACGCCCTCCATGTCCAAAATGAGACCTACAGTCCCGTCACCCAGGATGGCGCCCGCTGCAATCCCAGGGATATTCTTAAACTGTTCGCCCAGGCTCTTGATCACCACCTCCTGCTTGCCGATGAATTCGTCCACAAGCAGGCAGTAGACTGACCGGGCAGACTCCACCACGAGGCACAGCATCGCCTCCTCGCCAACATCGCGCACGCCAAGGTTGAGGCGGCGGCGCAACCGGATCACTGGCAGGATATTGCCCCTGACCTGCAGCACCTCCTGCCCATCCTGCACCCGGCTGATTGCCTTGGCATCGGCGCGGAACATCTCGCGCACACTGAACAGCGGGATGATATAGCGCTCGCCACGTACCCCAACCACAAGCCCGTCAATGATGGCAAGAGTGAGCGGCAACTTCATGCGCATGGCCGTCCCAACACCGGGCTGCGAGTGCACTTCCACCCTTCCGCGGAGTTGCTGGATGTTGCGGCGCACCACATCCATACCCACGCCGCGTCCAGAGATATCACTCACCACGGTAGCCGTGGAAAATCCGGGCTCAAAGATCAACTGGTCAATCTGCGCGTCGGTGAGCGTCGCGTTCTCGTGCACCAGGCCTCGAGACCTCGCCTTCTCCAGAATCCGCTTGCGGTCAAGACCCCTGCCGTTATCCTCAATGCTGATGAGGATACTGCCGGACTGATGGACTGCAGACAGCTTGATGGCGCCTTCGGCGGATTTGCCGGTGGCAAGACGTTGCGCCGCGTCCTCCAGTCCATGATCAATGGCGTTACGCACCATGTGCATCATGGGGTCCGCCAGTTGTTCAATCAAAGTCCGGTCGAGTTCGGTCTCCTCGCCTTCTAACTCCACCCGCACTTGCTTGCCGTACTTGCGCGCCAGGTCTCGCGCCAGCCGGCTCATCCGCTGAAACAGTCCCTTGATGGGAACCATGCGCATCGACATCGCTACGCGCTGCACTTCCGCCGTAACGCGAGTCATCTGTGCCATGTTCTTCAGCAGGCTGGCAGACTGTGAGCTCTCAAAGAGCGGATCATGACGCACCATGGATTGAGCGATTACCAGTTCGCCCACCATATCCACCAAATAGTCGAGCTTCTCAGTGTCGATCTTCACCACGGCGCCCGCGGCATTGGTTCGCGCCGCCGATGCGCCTCGCTCCGTGGCGCGGTCTGTGGATGTTAGCGGAGATGGAGGCGTCTCGCTGGCTACCGGCCCGGCAGGCACTGCATCAAGGCAGGGGGCCGCGGCGGGCACCGCTCCGGGAGCGCAGTGCATGATTGCCGGATCCGGCGCGGGGAAGCGCGCTTCGGCACCGCCTTCACCTTTCTCACGAAGCTCCGCGTCCAGCAGGGGAGCAGACCTCTCCCGGGCGCTCAGCATCACATCGTTGAACTCGGCTCCCCCATGCTGTCTCCTCGCGCCGTCCTCCGTAATGTCCGCACCATCGTCAGTGTCCGCTCCGCCGTCCGTGTCCGCTCCACCGTCCGTGTCCGCTCCTTCGTCCGCGAGGGCCGCACGGGCTTCCGGCGATGCCGCGCCCGCTTGATTCAAGACCGATGCGCCTGTCTTTGCCTGCGTCTGATAATCCGCGATGCGCGCAAGCAGATCTGGGTCTTCCGCGATTGCCGTCACCGCTGTGCCTTCAACGCGGTCAGCTACCAGTGCCAGAGCACCGCTGAGGTAGCTGTGAGTATCCAGGATCAGGTCAATCGCGTTGCGGTCCATCTGCAACACATCCTCGCGCGCTGAGTCCAGCAGGTTCTCCAACTCGTGCGCCGTGTGCTGGATGGCAGCAATCTCCAGAAATCCAGCCAACCCCTTTATGCTGTGAAATGCGCGGAACAGCAGGTTCAACGTCTCACGGTCCGCAAGGTCTGTCTCCAGGGCCAGGGCGCCGGACTCCATCGCCTCCAGGTGCCCGGTGGCTTCCACTAGGAACTCCCGCAGCAGTTCAATATCGTCCGCCAGGCCAAATCCACCGCCAGGCACGCTGCTGACGTCCGGATTGAGGTTCATCTGGCACACATCCGCCGTCGATGCACTCACTGCACCGGAACCTTGCTTCAGTGCATTCACCGAACGGCACAGGGTCTCGTGCAGTGGCGCAAGCGCCTGTTCGACGGCATCCCATGACCGAGCACCGTGCCCGGGCTCCTGATCTGGATGGACTTCCTGGGCGCCTTGCGCAATCGACCCTACCAACGCGAGCAAAGACTGGGACTGTTGCTGCACCTCGCCCAGCGACCACCGCTCCGCACCACCCACAATGTGGGCGAGCAGTTCCCTTACCTGAGCAAGCGGCGTGCCATCCTCCAGGCCCTCTCCGCCGAGTCCGAGAAGCATCACGGATGCCAGGCGATCCGCTTGTTGCTCAAGCCATTGAATGCCTCCCTCACTGGTTGGCAACGCTACATCGCCCGTTGGGCTTTCCACTCCCATGTGCACTCCTTCGCGTGGCTCACACCTTGGCTGCGCTTGCGCTACGGCTCCCAGCGGCACCCGCTAGAACTGCTCGAAATCCTCATCCATCGGGAAGCGATCCTTGGCGCTTGGTGCTCCGATGACGCTACCAGCCATTGGCTGCGTACGGTCATTCGCATAGGCTTTGGGCGAACTTGACCGGCCTAACGCACTCTCAGCTTGCCCACCTGCGACTGGAAGCCCGCGGATTTCTTGCGCCGGGCTCTGCCAGCTTGCCGGTCCCCCGGTCGCCCCCCGCCCGGCTGAGCGGCTGTCACCATTGCGCTCAACTGCCCCACAATCTGATCCACGGTCTCCGCCTGGGCATTCAGCTGCTGGCTAGCCGAGGCGCCTTCCTCTGCGTTGGCGGCAACCTGATGGGTCACCTGCTCCATTTGGACAATCGCCTTGGCGATCTGGTCAATTCCTCGCGCCTGCTCCTGACTTCCCATATTCACTTCATCCACGAGGGTCTTCGCGGAGCGCGCGTTTTCAGTGATTTTCTGTATGGCCACCGCCACTTCGCTGAGTTTGCCGCTTCCCTCGCGCGAACGCGTGATGGAATCTTCAATTAACTCCGCGGTATCTTTAGCGGCTTGGGCGGAGCGCTGCGCCAGATTGCGGACCTCGTCAGCCACCACCGCGAATCCCATTCCAGCTTCCCCTGCCCGCGCCGCCTCAACCGCAGCGTTCAGCGCCAGAATGTTGGTCTGGAATGCGATCTCATCAATCACCTTGATAATCCGCGAGATCTTCTCGCTGGAAGCGTTGATCTCTTCCATGGATTTCAGCATCTGCTGCAGATGCGTGTTCGCTTCCTTAACGACTTCCTCAGCCCTGCCCATCTGCGAGGCTGCTTCTCGGGAGTTTTCGGCGTTCTTCTGCGTCATTGAGTTCAATTCCTCAGCAGACGCGGAGGTCTCCTCCAGCGAAGCCGCCTGCTCACTGGAGGCCTGCGACAGGCTCTGGCTGGAACTCGACACCTGGCCAGCCGCCGCTGACACCTCCACGCTGCCCTGCCCAAGCTGCTGTGCGATCTGCTGCAGCGTGGCACTGATGCCGCGCACCACAAACACCGCGAACGCTCCCACCAGCACGCTCAGGGCTGTCAACGCGAAGGCAACCCAGATGCCCATATTCACCCGCTCCTGCGATGCAGCCTGCGCCGCCGTCATTGACTTGTGCTGCTCGCGAACCAATGTTGCCGCCGCCTCTTCCATGGTGGCTACCAGCGAACGGATGCTTCCGTTCATCACACGCTCAGCTTCCGGCAAATCCCCTTTCGACGCGAAGTTTATGTACTCCTCGTTGTGCGGCACGATCGCCTTCCGCGCAGCCTCCAAGGAATCCAGCGCCCGACGGCCGTCGGGCGTCTCTACCAGTGGCCGCATCTCTGCCACCTGCGAACCCATGCGCTCGTGCGCCGCCAGCATGCGTTGCCGGTTCTCCGCCGCGTCTCCGGTGTTCCCGCCGATCGTAGCTACAAGGAAGCCACGCTGGCTGGACACCATCTCTTGTACCTTTGCACTGGCGGCTTGGGCTAGATCCAGCTTTGTGGCCGTAGCAGTCACCGCATAAGTGAGTGACTCACCCAAACTGCGCACTGTGTGAAGCGCGTAGCCTCCAAGGATCAGCGTCAGCAGCAACATTGCGCCCACGCTCATCGAAAGCTTTTTCCCGATCGTCATTTTGTCCGACATTAATCCTCTCCCCTTGCTGCTAAGACCGGCCTGGTTGGGTGCTGCCATTGGCATGCGGGTCGCGCGCCTCCAGGCGTGCGAAGCCTTGTCCAGACTGGATTACGGTTGATTAGTTCTGCTCGTCCTTGTGCTGCTCAATGATCTTCCGCAATTGCGACAGATCTTCCGCCGACAGGGCTTCATCGATATCCAGCAGCAACTTCACCTTGCCGCTGGTCTTTGCCATGCCTAGCAGGTAGCGCACCTGCACTCCGCCACCAAACTTGGGCGGATCCTCAATTTGCTCTTCGGAAATCGTTACTACTTCGGAGACGCCATCCACCACAATGCCCATTAATACGGCGTCAGCTCCAGTCTGCACGGAGGCTACAATGATGCAGGTGCGCCGGTCGTAGTCCCGCCTTTCAAGACCCAGCTTCAAACGCATATCAATCACCGGGATCACCTTCCCTCGCAGGTTGATGACTCCCTTGACGTGGGTGGGTGTGTGCGGCACTGACGTGATCGCCTGGATGCCCATGATTTCCCTGATCCGCAGAACCAGGACCCCGAACTCCTCGTCGTCAATCTGAAAAGTCAGGTATTTTCCCGTCCGTTGTCGAGCCTTCTGCAGCGGCGCCGCAGAGCTCATGGCCGGCTCTGGAACTCTTTGCTCTGGAACTCTTTGCGCCGGTTGAGCTTCCGTCATGTTGATCATGGGCTCCAACCCTTCCTTCCGCTCGCCTATTCCTCCGTCACGGAGCCAACCGGCAAGCCTGGCCCGAAGTTGCGCTGGCTTCAGAACGACTGCTTCGCACGGGCCAACCCACCTGGATCGGTTCGTCGAACAGCAAGCACCAATCGCGCACTCCAGAATCAACCCGGCTCGGGGCCGTTTCGGAATTGTGTAGCGTCACTAAAGCTATCGGCAATTTAGGAAGGAACTGCAGAAAAAATGACGCCGAGTGGACGCCACGACCAGAGAAAGGGATCCGATTCTTTCTGTTTGCCGCTGTGGGGCGGCCGATCCGCCTTCACTGGCGCGGGCCAGGCAGGGGATCGCATTCCAGTTCATTCCGCGCGGGGCGGGGCTTCCTGCGCGTCCGCCGGATGGCGCATCCACCGGATCGAACAGACGGCGCCCCAGGCGCCTCGCGGTCTTCGAGCCAACCCCGCCCGCATCCAGCGCAGCTCCGGTCAGAAACGTTGGATCTGTCAGAATGCTGCCCGCATGCCGGATGAGGGTGCCGTCATGGGTTGCGTTCGTGCCGCGGCTACTCCTCCCTGCGAACCAGGGGGCGCGGTCCCGGATGAGTTTGAGGATCGTTAACCCTCCAAACGTGCCAGCTTGGCGCGAAGAAAGGCAACGCAAGCGGGTACCTGGGCTCTGGTCAAGCCGTGGAGCAGAAGCGGGCCGTTGAAGCGATGGGCACGCAGGAGACGGAGGTAGAGGTCGTAATCGAGAAGGCCCTCGCCGGCGGCCTTGTGCCCGGCATCTCCATCGCGGTCGAGATCCTTTGCGTGCGCCAGCAAGATATCGTTACCCACAAGGGCGAAGGCCTCCTCCAGAACCTCCTTCATGCGCGGCAGATCTCCTGCGTGGAAGATGTTTGCGGGATCGATGGTGACTTTCAGGTGGGGAGAGCCGATTTCATCCAGGAGCCGCCGGGCCTTACGCGCCGAATCCACGACGTTATTGACTTCCGGCTCGAAGGCCAGGACCACATTGGCCTGCCGGGCAATTTCGGTTGATTCGCGAATGCAGGCGGCCATGTCCCGCCATGCCTGCGGCGAGGTGTTCTCGGGATGGCGCCTCCACATGCTGTTCGGGTCGCGCGTTCCCGTGCAAATGTGAATCGCGGAGGTGCCCATCGGAGCGCAGGCCTCGGCCAGAACCCGCAGCCGCCGTAAGCCCGTCTGGCGGTGCTCTGGATCCGGGTGGCACATATTGAAGGTGCCCTGCAGGCTGGCGATCTTGAGGCCGCGAGCCTCTGCTTCCCGGCGGAACCTCTCTGGAAGTCCCGTGGGAATCTCGTCCGGCATGTCTGGTAAACCGGCGCATGCCATGCTCATTTGCACGCAAGCCAGCCCATGGGCCTTGGCCTCATCCAGCCGCGCCTCGAGCGTCCCCGAAGTATAGGTGGTGGATACAAGGATGCCGATCTGAGGCAGCGAGGGATCTACCGCCTCGGGGTGAGTCTGTGCCTGGGCAGACCCGATGGCGGCAACTCCGGCCAGCGCCAGAAATTCCCGGCGACGGCGGGTCTCCGGCACCGGCGCGGCACGTTCCTTCGATCCTCCGAATGGCATGGTTCCCTCCGGGCGCGGTCCACGAGTTCAGTTCCCGTATGGACTGCTTCGCCTAGAACATTATCATGAGTTCCGGCCCCACTCCATGTGCCGTTTTCCGTCAGCGCGTAGCGGCGCTGACGCTCGCGATGACAACCAGAGGATCTCGGTCCAACCCCTGGAATTCGATGAAATTTTGGGGCTCTGTTCATAAAGCATCCGTGTATACTCAACCTAACTGGTTGCACTTCCCTCGGTTCTCGGTGAGCGATGGCGCGACTATTCATCAGCTACCGGCGAGACGATTCAGCCGCTGAGGCGGGGCGGCTATCCGATCTGCTGCGCGCGCGTTTTGGGGATGACGAAGTCTTTATTGACGTGGAGAGCATCGATCCCGGCGAGCGCTTTCCAGACATCCTGGAACTGGCGCTGATGGAAGCCGAATGGGTGCTTGCCGTGATTGGCAGGAACTGGACAACTGTTACCCACGCCAATGGACAACGCCGGCTGGATGACCCAGGCGACTACGTCCGCAAGGAACTCGCCATCGCGATTGAGCGAAAACTGCGTCTGGTGCCGGTTCTGGTGGCAGGTGCGAAGATGCCGGCGCTGGGTGAACTTCCTGCTGAGTTGGAGAAGCTGCGTGACTATCAGGCGGTTCACATTCGGCCGGAATACTTCCGCCGGGACGCGGATGCCCTGGCAGGCAAGGTGGCCGGACGCCGGCCCCTGGTCCGCAAGGTGGCGATCGGATTGGCGGCCGCCGCAGCCCTTGCGATAGCCGCTTTCATGATTATCCCGAGAGTTGCGCCGCGACGGCCCCCGCACCCATCGGACTTTCGACTAAAGCTGCAGGTGCATGCAAGTGACGCATTCGGGGCAGTGACCGGTTCACCGGAAATGAAGCTGGCTCACCGCAAACCGAAGGAGCGGGGAATCAACCTGCTGGCCGCGGGCACGCCGCTGGGTGACCGGCTGTTTGAGTATGAGTCGCCGGTGTTGATGCCAACGCAAGGCGAGGAGTATTTGGGCCTGCTACACCGGGTGGTAACCAGCGGAGTGTTGACCGAACCCCGTTTGTCGGAAGTGTGCTTTCTGCGTGGGGCGCGATCGCTGAATCAAGATCCCCTGGTGCGGGTGAGCTGCGAGGAAGGCAAGCCTTGCCAGGTGGCGCGGGATGATTTTGGATGGGCGAAGCCATGCCCGTCGCAGGAGGCACGATTCGCCTTGTTTCCGGTTGTATACGCACAAGGAAGAGCAGCGCGTCCGGAGAGAGGGTGGGTGGTGCCCTCGTTTGACACCCTGATGCAGCAGGAAGGAGACAAGCGGAACCCCGCCTTTACGGAGTTCATTCTGAAGAGCGGCCCTCTGCCGGCGCTGGCAAAGGCGGATCGCCTGGGCTACGCCATCCGGGTAAATGGCACTCTGATCTACTTTGATGGCATGCCGCCCGAGACCAATCTGCTTCCGTTTCAGGCTGAAAAGGGTCTGGATTTGCGGTTCGCACTGGAGAACCTGAATTTTTCCGGCATGGATTCCGGCTATGAAAAGGTGCAAGTGACGCTGACGTTTCTGACGAACGGCGACGTGGCAAATAAGACGGTGGTTCCGTTTCGGTGCATCGCCTTGCGACCGATTGAGGAACGACCCGTGGGCGGAGAGAATCCACTGGGGATTCGGTGGAGTGCGGTGTATCATCGCGCGCCGGTCGAGGACAAGTACCAGATTTTTCTGCTTTCCACACGCAGAGCGACGGCGGTGATGACCGAGAAGCAACGCATTGACGCAGCCAAGCTGAAGCTGGATGAGGATACCCTGGTGGGTGTGGTGCGCCCGCCCTTAGGTAACAACCCTTCCTTTGGACTGATCCTGGGTGTCGCGCAGCCTTCCGGTCAGGTGAAATTCAGCTTCGACGGACCCAGTTCGGCCAAGCTTTGCCGCGCCCTGACGCAGACAAGGGTTCGATCCACCTTAGGTCACGCCACTCCCTTTCGCAGGAACATCAGCAACCGGAATGAGTCGATCGCCTGCAATTTGCTTTGATTGGCGCGATGGCGACAGGTGAGCGGATGCTCCGCCTCGGAGCCACCCACGACCTTCCGGTAGCGCCCCCACGGAGATTTCGCACCGTCGACAACACCGTTGATTTCTCTCGACCTGCCGTCGCAGCCGGGTTATCCTAAACACACTTGAAGGCTTGAATCTAGGTATGCCCACATGGCGTTGCCGACAGCCCGAATGCGCAGGAAGTCACGGATCCCCAGCCGAGACTTGCCCTGGACGATGGTCGTGTGCGCGGGTGCTCCCGCGGTGCCCAGGCCACGAACCGGGTGATGCGCCATGCCCGGCGGGAGACGCCTTTGACTGCGGTGCGCGGTTTTGCCAGCGCAATCACCGTTCGCCATCGGAATCATGCGCCGCGGGCCCTTGGTATTGCGGCCAAACGGAGCCGCGCTGCGAAGGCCATGCTGGCTCGGGTCCGGAGCATCGCCATGGGACGGGAGCCATCCGGCTGTATGGCTCTATGTTGCGTGAACGCCGCGCAGCCACAGGGCTCGCGCGGTCAGTTGTTGGGATATTGCGCGACGCCGATTTGGCCCAGATCCGCTTCGAGTTGTATGGGACGCAGGTTTCGGGGCAAGGCTTCTCTCAAGTGGCGTGCCTGGTTGAGAGCGGTGACATTACGGTTAGGCCGCTCGGCATTGGACGCATGGGGGGCGACGCCGGCACTTATTCTCCCTCCAGAAACGTGCTGACTGTTGACCTGCAGCACTGGACCGTGGCAGAGAAGAGTGCCATCATTCACGAAGCCGTCCACGCCATGACCGATATCAATGCTCCTGGGCAGGTGGATCAAGTAGAGCACGAAGCGGCTGCATTCGTCGCGGGCGCCTGGTATTTCCGGATCAAGACCGGGCACTACGAACGAGGGCGCCGGTCTGAAGTGGCGGACCGCGTGGTAACCGCTTTCCAGAGTGGACGCAATCCTGCGGACGTAGACCTGCGAGAACTCCTCGATGAAGTCCGCAGGAACTATACAGGCCACTATCACTTTGACGGCGTCGAGAGCGCGGTGGTGTGCGTTCACGCTGCGCAGCGCACGCGCCGCCGGCGCTGATGGGCTGGCCAGCGGGAGCGCGGCACTCGCCTTTCGACAGGGCCGTCACGTCTGGCCATAAGCCGGAGCTTATCGCTCCATCGTTTGATATGCTTGCGATCAAACAACAACGGAGGATTGTTTCGCGATGACATCAGGAACGACAAGACGCATTTTTCTGGGTGCGGCCACCGCCGCGTCTGCCATGAGGGTATTGGGCGCCAACGACCGCGTGAGCGTGGCAATTATCGGCGTGGGTGGACGCGGCTCGGGCCACCTGAGAACTTATGCAGGGTTACCAGGGGCACGCGTTGCGGGTATCTGCGACGTGAATCAGGCAGCCCGGGAACGTGCGCAGACGATGCTGCAGCGGAGTTCCAGCGAGAAGGCCAAAGAGTATGCGGATATGCGAGAGGTCTTCGCGGACGCAAGCATCGATGCCGTTTCTACCGCCACGCCGAACCACTGGCACGCCCTGACGGCGATTTGGGCGATGAAGGCCGGCAAGGATGTATATGGCGAGAAGCCCGCCTCGCACAACATCTACGAAGGCCTGGAAATGCTGAAGGTTGCACGCGAAACCAAGCGCATGCTGCAGATTGGATCCCAGCATCGGAGCACTCCGTTCAAGATCCGCGCGCTGCAGGCGATGCATGGTGGCTTGATTGGCGATATCTACATGACCAAGTCAAACTGCTTCAAGCGACGCGCCTCCATTGGCCGCAAGCCCGACACTCCGGTGCCCGCCGGTGTGGACTGGGATATGTTCTGCGGACCCGCGCCGTTGCGGCCCTTCAACGAACTGCGTTTTCGCTACAACTGGCACTGGTTCTGGGACACCGGCAATGGCGATCTCGGCAACCAGGGAGTGCATGAGGTGGGTGTGGCTCGATGGGGTCTGGGTGATCCGTCATGGCCAGTCTCGGTGTATGCCCACGGCGGCAAGTTTGCTTACGATGACGACCAGGAAACACCCAACACACTTCTTGCCACCTACGATTTCGGTGGTCGCCAATTGGTGGCCGAAGTGCGCGGACTGCTCACCGGAGCGGAAGGTTTCCCGGTCCGTCGCCGCGGCGGAGCACCCGCGGAAGGAGCGGTGGCCCCGTCAGCCGCAAGTGGATCCGCTCCTAGGGTGGAGAGCCAGGGACCGCACGTGAACGTGATGGTGGGCAATCTCTTCTATGGCACCGAGGGCTGGGCCGCCATGGGTGATGAAGGCTTTCAGGCCTTTAAGGGCGAGAGCAATGAGCTGGTGATGGAAGAACGCCCGCAGCGCGGACCGGGCAACGACACCACCGGTTTGCACATGCAAAACTTCCTTGAAGCGGTGCGTTCGCGCAAGAGTGAAAGCCTGACGGATGAGATCGGAAACGCACACCTGAGCGCTGCGCTGTGCCATCTCGCAAACATCAGTTATCGCGTGGGGCGCAAGCTCACCCTGGCGCCGGGAACCGCGGGAATGCCGAAGTTCGTCAACGATCCCGAGGCAGAAAAGCTGCTGACCCGGGACTACCGCAAGCCTTACGTGCTGTAGGCGATTGCTAGGCAGCGAGGCTCCGGCACACTTCGACGAAGATGTGCTTGGCGTGATGAGTGAACTGGCCAATGTGGTTGGCGGAAACTTGAAGGTCGTGATCGCCCCTAGGGCGCAATTTTCCAGGCCAATGGGGACTACGGGGAACGCCACCATCCGCGGACCGACGCCACACCACCGCGCGCCAACCGTTCAACCGTCGTGCTCCCGCGAGGGGACGACGCTTGCCAAGGTATCGACATGGACAGGGAAAAGCGGGGGCCTAACGGATTCCATTGGCCAGCCCAACAGGAATTCGGCGGCGGCTCCGCAAACCCTCCCCTGGCAGTGACCCATGCCGAGGCGTTCGTGCAGCTTTGCCGATCGCCAGGATGGGTGTCCGATGAGCCTTCCGATAGTCACATCTTCACATCGGCAGAGAATGGTGTCGGAGGCAGGAAGGGTGCGAAGCTCTTCGCGCAGGGCAAACCCGCGGCGGAGCGCGTCCGCGAAACGGCGGCAGCGAAGCCGTTCAGCAAACAGGGAAGCCGTACTCCCTTTCAGCGCCCGATCCTTGACATCGCAGGTAGCGGCAATCCCCGCAATGGCGCCTTCGGCGAGCGACTTTTCTGCGCCGCCAATGCCGGTGGGCTCACCCACACAGAAGATGCCGGGCACAGAGGTCTGTTGCCACTCATCTACCACGACAAAGCCGTCACGGACTGTGCAGCCGAGCAGTAGCGGAAGCTCCAGATTTGGAGCAAAGCCGAAACCACAGGCCAGGTAGTCGCAATCGACAGTCCACTCGCGAGCAGAGGTTCTGAGGGTCACCGCAGTGAGCCGGTCAGCCCCGTGAGCGTGCACCGGATAGCAGCCCGTGCGCAGTCCGGTGCCAATGAGAGTGCGGGCAATCCCGATTGCTTCCATGAACTTGCTTGGGAGGAATCGCAATGCGGCCGCAAACTGCACAAGCCGGGCAAGGTCAGTCTGCTCTGCAATCAACGGAATCTCAGCCCCTCGACCGCGCAGATATGCAGCAACACTCCACAGCAAGGGGCCCGAACCAGCGACCACCACACGTTTGCCCGCAAGGGGAAGCCCGCCTTTCGCGAGTGCCTGGATTCCGCCGACACCGAAAACATTGGGCAGCGTCCAGCCAGGAAATGGGAGAAAGATCTCGCGGGCGCCCGTGGCCAGGATCAGCCGGTCATAGGGCAGCCACTCCGCTTTCCCTTCCGCCGCGCCAAGCAACAGGCCAGGTTCCGGGGCATCGACAATCTGGCATCCGAATAGGAGCCTCACCTCTGACCCACGGACCCTCTCAAAGAGTGCTGCGGCCGCTCGAGAATGCGATTGCTCCCCACGCCAGATCTGGCCGCCAAGGGAAGGGCTGCCATCCACCAGAGTAACTGCGGCACCGGATGCTACAGCCGTCAACGCAGCCTGCATCCCAGCCGGACCAGCGCCCACCACTAGAACGCGAACGGGTTGCGGGACCGCAGGCATGCTACCGTTCCTCCAATTCGTCTGGCGCTTCACCGTCACTCGCCGCCCCGGTGACAATCTGCATGCCGGGGCGGCACCAGCGCTGGCACGTGTACTGGCCCGGGACCCCATCAATGGTAGCTCTGCATTCCGCGCAGATGCCCATGCCACAGAGAGGACCTCGCCAATGTCCGTCCGGTGACTGGCGGAAGCCCGCGACGCCTGCCCGCAGGATGGCGGCGGCAACGGTGGTGGTGTCATCAACCGTGATCGCTTCCCGGTTTACGCGGACTTCAAACTGTTCCCGCACGCGCCGCCTCCTCTCGGAACGAATCCGCAAACCGGGATGGCGCGTACGGGGCCGCGTCGATCGCCGGGGGCCGTCCGGCAACCAAATCTGCAAGCAGTTGCCCGGTGGCAAGTGACGTGGTGATGCCCAGGCCCTCATGCCCGGTGGCTAGCCACAGGTGCTCGTGGCCAGGAGCAGGGCCGATGAGTGGCAGTTTGTCCGGCGTGGCCGCCCGGAAGCCCGTCCACGTGCGCAGGATCGACAAATGCGCCAAGCCGGGCAGATAGCCGATGGCTTGTTGCAGCATCCGGGAGAGAATGCCGTGGTTGATCTCAGCGCTCGTCTGGCCGTACTGCCGCGAGGAGCCAATCAGCAATTGCCCGGTGGCACGAGGCTGCACATTGAATGCGACGGATTCCAGTGAGGACCCGTGAGCGCTCTTCAGGTAGCCCAGCTCCACCAGCTGGTGGCGGACGAAGCCGGGCACCCGATCGGTGATGGCGAGATGCCCTTTCCGCGGCTGTAGCGGCAGTGCAGGGATCAGCCCGACGGACGCGGCTCCGGCTGCAAGCACAATCAGCGGAGCCTGAAGCTGGTTGCCGTTCGCAAGCACAACCATGTCGCCCGCGATTGCCTGGACCCGGACACTCTGACGGAGTTCCCCGCCGCGCTCCTGCATTTGGCGAAGCAGCCACGCGGCCACGGGAGGCGGATACGTGACGGCATCCTCAGGAATCAGCAGGCCACCGGCGAGACCCGGGCGAAGTTGCGGTTCAGCCTCATGGAGCGATTGCTCGTCCAGCAGTTCGGCCTGCAGGCCACGCTCGCGGTAGAAAGCCAGCTTGCGCCGCGCGCCCTCAAATTCCTCTGCATCGGAGGCTACCCAAAGCGTGCCCACCGGTTCCCATTCGGCTCGCTGGGGTAGCTCCGCGGAACGCGCACGCCACAGATCGCTGGAATAGCGCGTGAGCGCGAACTCGGCTTCGTTGTCGTCCATCACCACCACGTGTCCCATGCCGGCAGCGGTAGCGCCGCTGCCAGCGACATCGGCCTCCAGCACCAGCACGCGGAGCCCGTCGGCACTCAAGCGTTCCGCGCAGGCAGCGCCCACGATTCCTGCCCCAATGATGATGGCGTCCGGAAGACTCACGGTGTGTTGGCTCCGGATCCATCGGAGTCCTCGGCGCCTGGAGGGACGCCCATGGCAAAGGGATCCAATGGGTGAAAGAGCAGTGTTGCTTCGGCGTTCACGAAGGCCTGTCCGCGGATGCGCGGAAGAATCTGGTCCCCAGCCCACTGGTAAGAGCCCTCAAAGACGCTGCCTACGATGCTCTCCTGGCGCCACACCTCGCCTTCACTGAGAAGACCGTCCGCTGCAAGGCAGGCGAGCTTGGCACTGGTGCCGGTGCCGCAGGGTGAGCGGTCATATGCGCCGCCAGGGCAGAGAACGAAATTGCGGCTGTCGCCCGCGCCGGAAGCCGACGGGCCGAACAGTTCGATATGGTCAATCTCCTGGGCGTTGGCGCCAGTCACCCCATTGCGTTCCAGCGTGTCGCGGATCGCCTGGCATACCGCGCTTAACTGCCCGACGCGGGCTAGAGAAACCACCTCGTGATGCTCCTTCACCAGAAAGAACCAGTTGCCGCCCCAGGCAATGTCGCCGCGCACGGGGCCGTAAACGGGAACGTCGAGCGCAATATCCTTCGCATAACGATAACTGGGGACGTTTGCCAGGGAGACGAAGTTGTCTGCCTCCAGCGTCGCTTCCACCACCCCCACCGGCGTGTCAATGCGGTGCGTTCCCGCGGCAACGTGTCCGAGATGGGCGAGGGTGACCATCAAGCCGATGGCGCCGTGGCCGCACATGTGCAGGTAGCCCACGTTGTTGAAGAAGATCACGCCGGCAACGCAACCGGGTTCGGCGGGTTCGCAGAGCAGCGCTCCCACCACCACATCCGACCCTCGCGGCTCATTCACCACCGCGCGCCGGAAGTCATCATGCCGGGTGCGAAATCGGTGGAGGCGTTCGCGCAGTGACCCCGCCCCCAAATTCGGAGCGCCGGAGACCACCACACGGGTAGGCTCGCCACCGGTGTGCGAATCGATCACCTGCACTGGCATACGTTCCATCGGAGCCGCCTCCCACCACCGTCTCGTCCCCTACGTCAGGCTGGGCCGTGCGGCCAGCGCCCTCCGGATGATGCCAAGGATCTCTTCGCGTTCCGCCCCTTCGAGCTTCAGCTTGGGCGCGCGCACCATCTCCGAACCCAGCCCCACTTCGGCCATGCAGAGCTTGATGTATTGCACCAGCTTGGGTTTCGTATCCAGGTGAAGCAAGGGGGTGTACCAGCGGTAGAGATCCAGGGCCGCCGCGTAATTTCCCGCCATGAGCAGTTCCCAAAGGACGCGGTTCTCGCGGGGAAAAGCGTTCACTAGGCCGGAGACCCAACCCACGGCGCCCAGCATGGCGCACTCCATCACCAGGTCGTCCACGCCGCTGAACAGCACGTAGCGGTCGCCGAGTTCGTTCACCAGGTCAGTGATGCGACGGGGATTGTCAGAGGATTCCTTGATGGCCACCAGCGTGGGCTCATCGGCAAGTTCAGCGAACATGGCTGGCGTGATGTCCACCCCATACGACACCGGGTTGTTGTAGCACATGATGGGCAGGCCGCTGGACCGGGCTACGGCCCGGAAGTGCGCAATGGTCTCACGAGGGTCAGACTTGTAGACCATGCCAGGCAGCAGCATCAGGCCGTCGAGCTGCAGGCCTTCGGCGTCGGACGCAAAGCGCTGCGCGAGGCGCGTGGAGCACTCCGCCACGCCGCTGAGCACCGGAATGCGGCCCTTTGCCGTCTCAATGGCCATGCGCAGGACATCGAGTTTCTCTGTGTACTCGAGCGCGGTATTCTCGCCCACCGTGCCCAGCACGATCACCCCGTGAATCCCTTCCTCGATGAGGTGTTCCAAATGCCGTGCAGTTCCGGCAAGATCAACCTTTTCGTCATCAAAGAACTGCGTGGTAAGGGCGGGGTAAACACCCTGCCAGTCAATTGCCGCCACTGGATATCTCCTCGCTAGAAACTACCACGCCGCGCGGGGGAAGGCGTAGTGGTTCATCCTCCGGGTGAGTTCCCTGCCCCATCCAAACGGGGTTCGGCTTCGCTTTGTTACCATAAATCGGCGAGGGTGAATGCCCCGCCAGATCCTTGTAGATCGCACTTTTTGTACTTATGAGCACCTTGCCTGAAAAGCCGACACAAAAGCCTTTGAACCCTTGTTTCTCCTCCGGACCCTGCGCCAAACGGCCGGGCTGGAGCCTTGCGGCACTTGATGCCTCCATGGCCGGCCGCTCCCATCGTGCCGCCCCGGCCAAGGCCCAATTGCAGGAAGTGATCGACCGCCACAAGAGCCTGTTGGGAATTCCGGCTGACTACCACGTGGGCATCGTTCCCGCTAGTGACACCGGGGCCGTCGAAATGGCCATGTGGTCACTGCTGGGCGAGCGCGGCGTGGATCTCTTCGCCTGGGAGGCGTTTAGCAGCGACTGGCTGAAGGATGCCACCGGCCAGTTGAAGCTTAGCGATCTGCGCGTGTTTGAATCGCCCTACGGCGAGTTGCCTGACCTCGCGCAGTACGATGGCAGCCGCGATGTGGTTTTCGTCTGGAATGGCACCACCTCCGGCGTTTGCGTGCCTGATGGCACTTGGATTCCCGCTGACCGCGAAGGACTGACGATCTGCGATGCCACCTCCGCGGTGTTCGCCTACGAACTTCCCTGGGACAAGCTGGACGTGGTCACCTGGAGCTGGCAGAAGGTGCTGGGCTCCGAGGCTGCGCACGGAATGCTGGTGCTGAGTCCGCGCGCGGTGGCACGCCTGGAAAGCTACACCCCGTCCTGGCCGTTGCCCAAGATTTTCCGGATGACGAACAAGGGCAAGTTCAGCGCCGGTATCTTCAAGGCGGAAACCATCAACACGCCGTCGATGCTGGCTGTGGCGGACTGCCTGGATGCCTTGAAATGGGTGGAGAGCATCGGTGGCCTTTCCGCCACGGTTGCCCGCTCACAGGAGAGCCTGGCGCACATTGCCCAATGGGTTGCCGCGAACGATTGGATCGACTTTCTGTCAGCTAGGCCCGACACGCGCTCAGCAACCTCGGTCTGCCTGAAGATCAGCGATCCCTGGCTGCTAGCCCAGCCCGAGGACGCGCAACTCGCGTTTGTGAAGGACATGCTGAAGCCGCTCGACAAGGAGAAGGTGGCACACGACATCGCGAGCTATCGCACCGCCCCCGCAGGCATCCGCATCTGGTGCGGCGCCACCGTGGAGCCAAGCGATGTGGCAGCACTGCTGCCTTGGCTGAATTGGGCGTATGCCAGCGCCAAGGCAGCACGACGTTAGCCAAGTGATTTGGATGGGGCGCCATCCACACAAGCCTGCAGAATACGCGAGAGCTGTTCCGCTTGAGCTTGGGCATTGAAATGGTCTTCGAAGAACTTGCTCGGCTCACACGGAGTAGAGTCAAGACAAAGAAACTCCGCGAGCTTGCGATCGGTAACCTCAGGTGAGTCCAGTGGATCAACGTTCACGAAGCGAATTCCAGAGTTCTCAAGTAGGTAATGTACAGCAGAGCCCGTTGGCGACAAGGCCAGGATTGGCCTACCTATTTGAATATACTCATACAACTTCGCCGGTACCTGAACATCAGATTGATTCTGGAGGAGCAATAGAAGATCTGATTGTGCCATGATCCGCAAGGCCTCCACTTTGGGAACAAACTCTGTCTGGTGCAGTAACCAGCCTTGACTGGTAGCTCGATGCATTACGCTAACCGAATCCGAATCCACAAAGGTAGGGCCGATCATTTCAACCCGGACGTTGGCGGCCCCACCGTCGCCAGAGCCCCGAAGGCGTTCAATAGAAAGAATTATCTGCTGAGGGCTTCTGCCAGCGTACACTCCCCCGACGTGGCTCAACACCTTCCAGGGGCGAGGTGGAATCGGCATCGCAGATACTCGCTCTTCTGGATCGAACCCGTTCCAAATGACGGAGATCTTATCGCAGTGTCTTGGGTACCGTTGAGAGTAAGCGATTCTTGCTGCTGAAGTATTCACTATCACAGCCGATGCATGGTGAAAGGCTGATCGCTCCGCGTGAATTTGAACCATGCGAGGAAACCACCGTGAATTGGCTACTGCCGGGAGAGCGATGGGGTCTCGCAAGTCCAGGACCCACGGAATTCCCAACCGCTTGGCAAGGACTCGCCCAACAAAGGTCGTCACCAAAGGAGGATACGTTGACAATACAATTGTTGGCAGCTCTGAGCGGTCATGAACATATTTTGAGATCACATTTACCGCTTCTCTCCACCATGTGAGGCCGACGGCTCCCGGGTAGAGAAATCGCCGCAGGACTAGTTCTCGGTAGTAGGTCCACCCAAGCGCCCGTTTCGGACGATGATCATTTGTCTCCCACAAGGCACGTGTTCGGTCTGGCACGCTGACAACATGTAGTCCTGACGTTTCCTCTTTCGGAGCCGCGGTACACGTTAGGCACCGCCATCCAATCCGTTCAAGGTACTTTGCCAACCGGAACGGCCTAGCACTCCCTACGGTGCTTTCAGGTGGGAAATGATAAGCGACAAAAACAACGAATCTTAGCAACTTCAGTAACCCTACTTGTGGAGTTTAACTTGCGGTCAGTACTTCATCACTGTGGCGCGGCTACCTAGAATGCTATCACCCTTACTCGGAAGGGCACGATGGACCGTTACGTGCGAGCGAACTCCAAAGGTTATTCCTCATGAGGGATTGGGCTCGTCCAGTGCGTCCACGTTCTCACGCGCTCACTCCAGGTGGATTGAGAACGTACTTCCAACCCCATTCTTGCCAGTGCCCTCTTACATTGGGAGAATGGTGGGGAATGGAATTCACTGCAAGGATTGGCAAGCGTGAGGGTTTGGCACGGTCGATAGCCCGGTCCGGCGCGCTCGGTCTGATCGAGCGCCTTCCGGCGTCGAGAACCCTGCTGGCACTCAACTACCACCGTATTGGAGACCCCTTGTCTACTCCATACGACCCCACGGTCTACTCCGCGACCGCCAACGAACTACGCCTCCAGATGGAGTACGTCAGTCGTCACTGCACAGTGATTTCGGTTTCGGAAGTGCTGCGTTGGCTGGAGGAAGGGAATCCTCCAGCCAAACGTGCATGCTACGCGCTGATTACCTTCGACGACGCCTACCTGGATAACTATGAAATCGCCTTCCCTATTCTTAAGAGCATCGGTATTCCTGCAGTCTTCTTCGTACCCACAGCATTCATTGGTACGGGACGTGTCCCATGGTGGGATGCAATCGCGTTTCTGCTGAAGAACAGCCGACGACGAATCTTCCCCCTTGCCTATCCAACGATGATAAAAATTGATCTCGAGAGCAATCCACTTCTCCTAGAACTCAGCCGACTGCTCGCCATGTACAAACAACCCTCGATGACAGATGGCGAACGATTCCTTTCGGAATTGGCCGAGGCATGCGAGGCATCTTTGCCCGGAGTTTCGGCCGAGCGCAGCTTCTGCAATTGGCTGGAATTGAGACAGATGCTGGATGCGGGGATGGCCGTGGAAGCTCACACCCATACGCACCCCATTCTCAGCCAGTTGCCGGAGGACCAACAACAGATAGAGCTAGCCACCTGCAGCAATCTCATCAAGGAGCGACTCGGATTAGCCCCCCGCACCCTAGCCTATCCCGTGGGCATGCATAGCAGTTTTACCGAAGCGACTAAACATGCCGCGACGAGGGCGGGCTTTAAGGCAGCTTTTTCCTTCTACGGAGGAATGAACTCCTTCCCGCTCCGCGACCCTCTGGATCTCCGCCGCGAAGCCGTAGGCTATCAGTCGATTGAGCGCTTCCGGTCTCAGGTTGCCACCGGACGTGCTTGGGGAGGCATTTGGCCGTGATTTGTCGTTCGATTTCTTTGCAGGGGTTCCCCGAGTGACGATCTTGCTACGTCGAATTGTCCGGGCCTTCTCCGACCGGGCTGGATTGGAAGTGGTAACTACTCACTTCTATATCAGAGACCTCATCGAGACCGACGAGCTGCTCTCTGATCCCTCGTCTGCTGTTGGAGATTGGGCACTTCTGGAAAATAGCCAAGTAGAACGATTCGCGCGAATCATGGGGCTGACGACGGCCCAGGTGGAAAGACGGCTGCACCGTGGCGACCAATGCTACTACCTGCGGTGCGACGACGAGATTCTCCACTACTCCTGGGCACAATTTCAGGGACTTCATCCCGTGCATCCTGCGGCGCAGAGCGTCGAGATGCGAGCGAAGCAAGTATGCATTTACCACTGCTATACGGCGGCGGCAGCTCGTGGGCTGGGACTCTACCCAGATACTTTGAAACACATCCTTAATCGCAGTGCGGCTGGGGGCTGCACTCTTGGATGGATCTACACTACTGGCGACAACATTGCATCTCAACGCGGAATCGCCAAGGCGGGATTCCGATGGATTCACTCGGCACGAGCAGTTCGGCTGGGACGGTACTGGCATCCGCTCTCAAGAATTCCGGAATCCCTGTTCGATCCCCCAGCAGACCAAGTCCAGCCAGGATCGGCTTGAAGGGAAGGTGGATCGCTGTCATCTATCCCGCTGCGGCTCTTGTTCTGGAGCAACCAAAGCCGTGTCCATCGCCGGTTTGCGCCGGTCCCGCACTCTTCGTCGCAGTGTGACTAGACATTCGATCCCCTTCATTTTCAGCGAGCGCCGCCGGACAGTGATAGTGATCAGGTCGCGGTAGTCCTTGCCGAGTTCCTTTTTGTAGGGGGTATCGCCCCCCATGAAGTCGTAGACGCGGAGCCCGGCATCCCGGCTGGCATTCACACAGAGTACCTGGCAAATGAATCCGGGCTTTACGCGATTGTTCGCATGGTGCGCCAATCCTGACTGATAGAAGTACGCACATCCCTTCGAAACAAGATTGTAGATCAGACCTATGGTGCGTTCCCCGGCAGCAATCTTGGCGACCTGGACTCCACCGGACCCATGCGTTCTGCGAATCATCTGCTGGTGGAATTGCCGGAACTTATCTGAACCAAAAGCACCGCGAGCGAGGCCACGGGCTTGCCAACTGGCTTCATGAAGTTCGGCAAGCTCATCGAGCATCTTGATGCCCTCTTCCGCCGAAGCAGCCATTCTGAGCGTGACGGGTCCTTCCTCTTCATAGATTCGGAACGACTGCCGGATCTGCTGCCGGAGTTTGCGTGGCAGTGTTTCCTCAAAGGCAACATCCGGGTTACGGAAACTATCAAGGTCAAGAAACCGCGAGGGCAGATTGTCCACAATCACGTCACATTTGTCGAAGCGACCGCGCAAAGCGTCCAACGCCATCGACGGGTTCATGCGCGGGAGCACGAACTCATCCCAGGGAATTCGATCAATGTGTGTCTTAATTGCCGCAGCGTAGTCGGTCTCCCTCCCTGGAAGACACAGCACATCGCTGAACTCTACATAGACGGAATCGACTTCGGGTTCGCCAGCCGTACCGAACCAGAGAGTGCGGACGGGAAAGGGGCCACGCTTGACGACGGATCGAGTCAGTAGGCAAATCCCAAGGGGCCGTCCACCTTCTTCCGCCAGCAGGAACTCCGCATCGGTGTCACAGCCAACGGTCGTCAACCACGCTTCAACCCACTCCGGACTGGAAAATACGGTAGCCCCCGGTGTGCGTTCAAAAACTCGCGTCCAAACCGGCCGAAGATGCTCCCATTCGGTTCGGCGGTATTGCTTGATGCTAACTCCCAAGACTTCCCCCGTCTTGGCGTTTCACATCGGCCTGGGTGCAAACACTAGGATCAAACACACCGTTATGATGGCATATCTCGTCGTCGTTCGATGAGATCGATCACGAGTGGATGCTGCTGTTTCTCGCAAACCGGATCGCCGATCAGCGGATCATTCGGTTGATTCGCAAATGGCTCGAAGCGGTAGTGATCGAAGACGAAAAGCGGGTGCCCGGGCAACCGGGCACGCCAAAGGGGCGGTGATGTCGCCATTATTGGCGAACATCCACCTGCAGTTTGTATTCGATTTGTGGGTGAAGCGCTGGCGTAGCCAGGGCGAGGAGAGATAACCGTACAGCGTTACGTGGAACGGACCGGAAAGTCAAGTTCCAAGTCGTGCGATTGACGGCCATGAAGCATATGCGGGCAACGATAGCCGCGATCCGCAAGACGCTCTACCGGCGGCGGCACGAACTGGTGCCGGTGGTTGGGGCGTGGCTCAGGCGGGTCCTGAACGGCTACTTTTCGCCTACCATACAGTCCCCACTAACCTGGTGCGATTGGATAGCTTCCGTAGCGAGGTCTGTCGCGCATGGTGGCACGCACTGCTGCGGCGAAGTCAATGGCACCGGTTGAAAGGGTTCAGATTCAATCGCCTCATTTGCAAGTACGTCCCGCCCCGCCGGGTTCTGCATCCCTATCCAGAGGATCGCTTCTTTGCGTGGACCACGCTCTGATGGAGAACCGCAACGGACTGCTGGTGCATACGCGCCTGACGCACGCTGACGGCACTGCCGAGCGGCTGGCGGCGCTGGAAATGATCGAAGAGATCGAAGGTCGGCGGCGCATCACGGTGAGCGCCGACAAGGCCTACGACACGAAAGAATTTGTCAGGGAATTGCGCAGGCTGCAAGCCACGCCGCACGTTGCGCAGAACAACAAGGGACGCAAGAGCGCCATCGACGGGCGGGTGACGTACCGCCCGGGATTCAAGGTCAGCCAGCGGAACCGCAAGCGCATCGAACAGGCTTTCGGATGGATGAAGGCGGTGGGCAGCATGAGGAAAGTGAAGCTGCGAGGGAGAGCAAAAGTGGGCTGGGCATTCACCTTCACGGCGGCGGCGTACAACCTGTGGAGACTGGCAAAGCTGCAATCGGCATAGAATGCGGGGCCGCCTGCCCGGAAGGGCCCAAAACGGCCCGGAAGCGAGACGGAAGGGGTCCAAACCGGAGGAAACTCCGCCGCCAATCTGAACGGGCCGCTCGTGCGTAGTCCAACGGCGACGCCTTCTGCCGGATAGGCAGCACAAAACCGCAGAAGAGAGTCAGATGGCAAAGTCCGATATCGGTTCTGAAGGCTAATTCCAACAAGCGGCTAGGGAAGGCAAAGAAAGGGACATAGAGGTCTTGTTTGCTCCTAGCATATCACTAGGTAAGGATTCTTGACCCAAAAAGGAAAAGCCGACACAACCACACATCTGTGTCGCGCACCCGGCAAAGAGGCCTCGATAGACGACGAGGCCAATCTAGGGGAAAATGGAGACTGGCCGGACAAAGTTCGGCTCTCTCGAAGGTTCAAGCGGTCCCAGGAAACAGGAGTTTGGGCATGTAGAGACTGGTGACGTAACGAACTCAGCGCAGGTTTTGGTGCATGTGGCGCTGCAGGCAACAACGGTGCCTGCATTCTGCGATAGACGGGCCCAATTTGCAGATTCATGGGTTAAAATGTTGGGCTCACCGACACGACGGTATTCAACAATGCGCTTAGAGCTTGTCCGGTTTCGTCTGATGAGGATCAACGTCAGGTCTACCTTAGCGCAGGGGGATACCGCGAAGCCAAACATAGGGTACGACTAGCACACATTTCATGCAGAAAAACACAACACTGACAAAAACAAGAGTAAAGCATAGTAATCTGATCATGGATATCGGAATGTGTGATGGGCTAGATACCTCCTATTACCTGTATAAGGGCTTCCGCGTGGTGGCTGTCGATGCTGACCCCCACCTGTGCGAGCAAGCCGGTGTTCGATTCCACACGCACATTCAAGATGGAAACTTAATTATTCTAAACTGCGGAATTGCTGACAAAGAAGAGATTATTCCATTTTATCGCAATTCTAAGAACCCAGCATTCTCAACATTTGACCCTGCATTGGCTTCACCTTCAGGCTCATTTGAGCGCCTCGACGTTACGTGTACAACACTTCGTGCTCTTTTTGAACAGTTTGGAATACCATATTATGCCAAAATTGACATCGAAGGTTATGACGAAAGAGCTATTGAGTCGCTTACTATGGATATAGTACCAGAATACATCAGTGTAGAGTTAAATTTTTCAGAGAATATTCTAGAGCGACTACAGAAATTGGGCTACACTAAATTCAAACTGATAAATCAGACATATCACACAACGAGTTTGGAGATTGCTGCTGACGAGACTGTATGGAGACTACTCAGAAAAGTGGGACGAAAAGTGAGTCCGTTTAGATCATTCATGCGGATGTTACCGAGTTCTATCCGTCCAAGAACAGAATGGGACACACCTTATCGACCCGACAATTGGCAACCCGGCGGCAAGTCTTACTCAGGACCATTTGGCGAGGACACTCATGGTTTATGGCAAACTTTCGAGCATGTCCAGAAGGTGTTTAAGCGGGTGAAGAGTACGAGTTCCTACACATGGTGGGATGTGCATGCCAAGAAATAGCAGGCTGTACTACTACATATTACAGCCTCATCTATTAAGCTACTACCTTAGCATCTGTGCCTTTTCTTATGATTCCACCGCTAAGTATAACAATATCTATAAGTGTGACATCTCGATTAACTTACGAACTTGAGCCCAGTACGTAGCATGGGGCAATAACCAGTCAATATCACATGCGCGGGAGCGGAAGATCATTGCACGCAAAGTGCGAAGACTGGTACCAAGAATTTCCACGTTCGTCAGCTCTTGCTTCATCAATAACTTTAGCAATGCCAATGACTGTTTTTGCCTGTGAATTCGAGGAATAGCTTCTCTGTTTTCAAAGTAGCCTATATCGCTGAACTCTGGATAGCCACGGCGAATCGCATCTCGGTGAAACTCATGGTCGATGAGCATAGTTGCCGGAGACGAGAGGAATCTCACTAAGTCCACATCTAAATATGGCGCAATTACTTGCTGACCTCGTGATCGAAGTAGTCCGAATGCACAGGACCCAATCGAAATTCTGGTTCGATTCCAAAAATAGAATGATCCTACAGGATTTGGAGCATCTCTGTGTTTCACTAGTTCTCTGTAAAGTGCATTGACTGCATCCTCTCTGGGAAACAGGCTCTGATCGCGAATAAGTGGAATGCCCCTGTTGGGCACAATCGATTCTGCCAATTCATCAAGACGGTTTTCTTCAAAACTCTTGAGGTTCTCTGGGTTCAAGAATAATCCCGCCGACAATACGTCTCCGCCAATTCCGTCCCACCATGGCAACTCGTCTCGGTTGCGCCCTACCTCTGCAAACCAGCCGTGCTCGAGGCACATGAAGTCACAAGCTAGGTTCTTCCACATTTCATTATCCACAGACATTTTTGGATCGGGCCACACAATTCGCTGTGGAACTTCCGCTCTGGTACATATGAGGCGAGCGATCTCTACTTCGGACGCTCGCCCAGGGATCGCAACCGTCAGCGTGTATGCTGGCCGCTTTTCTTGTGATATCAATTCAAGTAAAATGTGCCGGCTATCCGCACCACCGCTGATTGCAACCGCAAATTGGGGTGTGAAGTTCTTCCTGACCGCTGCACGAAATAGATCAAGGTAACCGTCCAGGGCCGCCATTCTATCTATGGTACGGGGTTCCACAATAATGGGAGCTGGCAGAACGCGTCGTATCTCGGTGAACGGTGTACCACCCTCTAAATACATACCGACTCTGAAGAAAGTGTTTAAGGCATCGAAATCAAGTGTGAGCGTTTCTGCGTCCTGAGCCGCATCAATCAAGCTCTTATACTCCTGCGGTTTGCCTTGAAGTGCAAACTTCGGTAAGAATCCAAATGGATCATTCACTTTGTTCACCGGGATCTCCCTGGCTGGGTCGTGAAAGTCACTAGTAACTTTCGTGGGTATGTAGCGCAGGTCGCTTGACTATTCACTGTACTCGTATTCAATTCTGAGGTAGATTTCTTGCCGCATGGTCGCCTCCAGGCGCATACACTGTAATTGTACAAGGACGCAGGATTTATTCGCACATGAACCCTGGCCTCTAGCGGATCCGCCTTTGACGACCCTTGGCGCTGCAGAGAACGAGTAGCCGCTTCTTCAATCCCCTCTTGGTTCCTTAACTCGTCCCGGGCCGCCCGCTCGAGAACCTCAGCCTCCCGGTCTCCGGCCGATCTTGATGTCCGGCGGTCATTGACCTCTCAAATACTGTGGTCGAGCTTAACGCCCGGTTCGGGGACTGCAGCATCTCCCAGTTCTGACAGGCCCTACCAACTGTTTGCCGGGCAAAACCCGTGCAATCATAGCCGCTTTCCCGTTTGTCCCTTCCGAGTTCGTTTTTTGATGGGCACCTTGCTCCCATTTCGTCCCCCACCTCTGCCCCGTACTACAATTCCGGGCAGTCCCAAGTCGCGATTACTTTGCAGACACCAACTCCGTGCGTGGTTCCCGGAAAGCCCTCTCCGGATAACTGGAACCGCAACGGATACCCTACATCTGGCGGGCATAAATGTGACCCTGCGCCGCCGCCGATGAGTTTTCTGGCTTAAGTGCTGTGCCGGTCTCGACATGAAGGAGGTTTCGGTACCCATACTCCCACAGGAATCGGACAATGGCCTCCACGCGGCCGCGCTTATCGGCGGCATCGGACCCGTGCATCTCAAGGAAAAGTTCGGGATACGTCTGCAGGGCATTGACGCCACCGCGCAGCACTTCGAGTTCATAGCCCTCGGTGTCTATTTTGATGAAGTCCGGAGTGGGCAATTCTTGCTCGTCGTCGAGCCTACGCACCTCAATCGTCTCCGCCACCTCGCCCGAGGTGGCACCCTCGACGAGGGAGGCGGTGCCAGAACGCCGGGAGTCAAAGTGAATCGTCAGAGAGGCCGTCGCTGAACCCAATGCATAGGGACGGACCGTGACGTGGGTGAACTGATTCAGCTGCACATTATCCAGCAGTCGTTTGCGGTTGAACGCGGTAGGCTCCCATGCCACCACCTGACGCGCGGTTCGGGCGAAGTAGATGGTCAGCAAACCGTGATACGCCCCAATGTCATAGACCACCTTGCCGCTGAAGTCCAGGGACCTCCAGAAATCGAGTTCCGGGTTGGACTGTTCGATGGGTAGCCAGCCAAGTCCCCCGCGCCGCACCAGTCCCTTATTTAGACCGTTCCGCACACGATACACGCGGTTGTCGAAAAATGTGCGGCTGACCCACGAGATCAGGCGGTGTTTCAGTGGAGTTGACACCATTTCTGGTTACCACGGCTCGGACGGAACGGCAACTATTTGTGGCCCGGGACCGGGCTTGGGACTAGCCGGGGCACTGTCGAAAACGTTCCGCAACATTACCGGCTCAGTGGCATTGCCTGAATCCTGGCTCCTGATGTCCCTCAGCATCGCATTCACCGCCGCCCCTGCCCATTCCTTGAGGGCAGTCACCGCGGTCTGCGGAAAAGATCCCTCCTGCATCCAGTCACTTACACCGCACAGTAACAGTCTCCAGCCCGCCTTCCCGCTAAACTTCTTGCGAAAGGAAAGCGCTGCACGTTGCTGCGCCTTGGGGGAGAACTCGCATGCCGGCACGATTCCACTCACGGTGATGGAGCGACTTAGATGTCGCCGGTCAGAATAGCTGTTCTTTGTCCGCGATAGAGCGGCCACTACTAGCCGCCGCACCGCGACCACCGATTAGGAACTGGCTATGGCACGCTGCGCTCTGCTTCAGATCAGCTCCCACTCTGTTTCCAAATCCCAAGCTACACAGCAAGGTGAGTGTGGCGGCGGCACACCAGCTCCTTGGGCATCTGCGGGTTAATCGTCCGCTGCAGTTCGTGAGCGCTTGTACACGTCGGGCGCGGCATCTCGAGTGGACGTTACCTGGAAGATTCGGTAGCCCGGCCCGCGATGGATGTCGCGGAGAAGCCGAGGATGGGCGCGCTGCAAGGATGAGAGTCGCGTTTCCTCATCTGGCTCGAAATACTCAAACGGTAGCCGGTCGCAAACCACAAGATATCTTACGTCCCGATTGTGAATAAGCGAGGCAATTAGCTCCGAATCACTACTGATCGGGAACGGAATGCAAGGGCGCATTGTCAGACGGTGGACCACTGCCAGTTGACCAGCCATCACGTTTCCGGGCGGCGCCTGCCGCAACCAGCGGGCCGCGTCTACCGAAGCGGCGTGGCGAAATCCGCTGGGGTCCGGATGCAGATTCTCGCGGGCCGCCACTGCCTGCTGGTAGACTCCTGTTGACATTAGCAGGGCCACTACGACGACAGCCATCTTCGAGGGGATGCCGCTCAATGCCCGAAGCCGGTGAATATCGCCCTCGACTACAGGTACTCGGCCCGAGGCGACTAGGCCAAGCGTTCCCGCAATGGTCACCGATAACCAGAATGCCAGCGATGGATTTGCCTGTGCGCCAGGTAGCCGGCCAATCAGCGCGACTGCCGCTACAACGCATACGGGAAGTACCCAGACTGCTTTGATTGCCGGAACACGCTGACGCATCGCGAACTGCGCAGCGATCTTCGCTCCCCGGCAGAGAAGTGCGAATCCAAGCGGTGCAGCAGGCAACATGAACCGCTGCCCCTCATCGAAAGGCCACGTGAGATACAAGCTGGCGTAGCCCAACATGTACCACGCAGCTAACGCTCCATCGCCTGACCAAATCGAAGCCGCGATGCCGGTTGCCACTAACAGCAGCACAATCACCCCTAACACCGAACGCCAGACTGGCACTACCCAGACTCCGTGGAAATACGTACTCGCCAAGTGAGCGGCGTGGATCACCGCATTCTCAGGCACGCGCTGCGCCACATCAAGGACAGTTGCCGTCCCCAATTCCGGCTTATGCGGATCCTTGGTCATCATTTGGCTCAGATAGCTGCTCATGTGCTGGCCTGGGTAATCGGGAACGGTATTCACCCTGCTCCATGCTGCCCACACCAAGAATGCGGCGAGGCCCGCCAACGCCGCAGTCAGCGCAGCGCCACGAGAGTAGCTCAGCTTCAAATTACGGCTGCGGATGGCTTCACTAAAGATCCATGCGATCATTGCGGCGCAAACCGATAAGCCGACGGACCGGACCATCACCGCCCCCACCACCATCGTTGCCGCCACCGTCGCGAGCAGCCACCGCGTCCAAGCCGCCGACGATCGGTCCAGGCGGACTGCAGCGAGAAATGCCCACCCTGACACCGCGAAATAAAGCGGATCAGACATTACACTGCGTGTCGTCATCTGATACACCGCTGGCGATGTGGCCACCAGCAGACAGCCCGTCGCCGCCCAGCGGGGATCGTATTCCTTCGCCAGCAGAAAGTACCAGGCGACCAAGCCCAGCGCCCAAAACACGGGCATCAACCGGATCAGGAAAGAATAGTCTGTGGAACCAGCTAGATATGCGGCCGCGGCAAGAGTTGCAGAAAAGCCAGGTGGATAGACTGTGTGAGGACGCTGATTGAATTCATAGCTTCCTGTGTGAATCAGGTTGTCCGCCAGCTGCATGTAGTAACTGGCATCCGATCCATAGTTCTCTGCCCGCTGATACGTAGCAATCTGAAAAATGCACAGTACTGCGATTGCTAGAATGACAACTCGGTGCAAGGGAAAGGCCGCGGGCGGTGCGGTTCTAATCACCACTGGTCTCGGTTCCGAAGCTGAGCCATTGCCATTCCGATTCACCTGGCAAAGTGTAGCATACGCGTATCATCTGCCACTCGTGTCCAAATTAGCTTCCGGCGGCCAGTTGCCCGTAAGGTAGGCGCTTGTCTGCTACGGTGAGAATCAGTTCCCCAAGAACGACTCCACCCTCCGAGGGGAGCGCCATGAATCGAGCATCTAGCATTTTCCGCCAGATGCTAAAGCGCGTGCCAAGGCTCTTGTTCAAACGTGCCGTCGATGAGCAGCGTGGCGAGCGCCATCCGCGCCGCTTCGTCTGGTGGGACCCGTTCGCCGCCATGCTCTTCTGCCACTTTGGCCATTCCAAGGGTCTGCGTGAGATCGAAGAGGGACTGCGCGCCGCCGAAGGCAAGTTGCGGCATCTCGGCATCGAGCAAGCACCGGCTCGCCCGACGCTTGTCTATGCCAACCAGCACCGTGACCGAACTCTCCGCGAAGGTCTTCAACTGGATCCGTCCGGGCAACCGCATTCTTAAAGCAACTCCGGATTGGTGTTGATCTGAGGGAATGATTGATAAGAACTTTCCTTTGGATTGCTGAACAGTTGGTGCTGCGCTACGGCAGCAGCGGGCTGACGCGGAGAGAGTTTGCTGCCCGAGCCGGCATTTCGGTTTCCACATTCGACTACTATCTTTGGACCTTGGGGAAGCGCATCAAGAGAAACGGCAGGAATCGCCCGTCCCAATTCGACGTTCCTCTCGCCGAGTCACATCGAGCTGCAAAAACTATCCCTCATCTATCGAATCACTTACACCGCACAGTCGCAGACTCCAGCCCGCCTCCCCGCTAGACTTCTTGCGAAAGGAAAGCGCTGCACGTTGCTGCGCCTTGGGGGAGAACTCGCATGCCGGCACACATCCATCCGCGGTTACGAAAATACTTCGTCCTCACTGGCTACGATTCCAGTTCGCAACCCTCACTGATGATTAAGTCCGCGAAGTCCGCAACCCCGTTGCCTGCGAAACTGTCGCCGCCCTGCCGGTACAGCGGAATTCCAGATACCGGGAAACGCCACAGGTCCCATTTCCCTCCGTGTCCTCACTCCCGCCGCCGCTTCTCCCGCTCTAGTTCGTTTCGTAAAACCGGCTCCTATCCATACTCCTCCCCGCAGAGTTTGTCCGTATTGTACGGACAAACATCACGCGCTGTCCGTACCCGCAATTCGCCGCAACCCTTTACGCCACAAACATTTACAGCGTATGTCCGTACTGTCCCGTCAAAGAAAAACTTTCAATGCGTACAGACAACCACGTCGCGCTCAGCACGCATCCCATCGGCGCGTCGCCGCCGTTTCACCCTGGTGCTGCGGGCAGTGCTTTCCCGGCAATCACTTGGCCAGACCTCGTGGATGCCCGTCAGGCGATCCGCGTTTGACACACTCCTGCCCGGTTCAGCCCACCTTCCAATTCGGGTGCGGCACATGGGCTTTGGCCATGATTGCTTCAATCTCCCGTACGATCTCCGGATGGTTGCGGGCGATGTTGTACTTCTCGCCTGGGTCGCCTTCGAGGTTGTAAAGCTCAATCGGCCCCTTGAACATGGGCTTGCGTACGCCTTTCCACTTGCCGTATCGCACTGCCTGGGCAGAACCCTGCTCGTAGAACTCCCAGTAGAGATAATCGTGCTTACGCTGCCGGCTGCTGTTGCCCAACAGTTCGGGAAGGAAGCTCACCGAATGCGTTCCCTGAGGCAGCGCGCTCCTGGTAAGTTCGGCCACTGTCGCCATCAGATCACCGGAGTAGCCGATGTGGTGAGAAACCCGGCCCGGTGCAATCTTGCCGGGCCAGCGCGCGATCATCGGTACGCGAAGTCCGCCCTCGTACATGTCGCGCTTCATGCCACGCAGTGGTCCCGACGGGTTAAACAGCACCGCGTCGTTGCCGCCTTCAAGGTGCGGCCCGTTGTCGGAGGTGAACATCACCAGGGTGTTTTCGTCGATGCCGTGCTGCTTAAGGCGGTCCAGCAGGCGACCGATGTCCCGGTCCATGCGCGAAACCATGGCGGCCTGCCCGCGGTCGGCCAGTTTCCAGTCTTCTGTAGCGAAGTTGTTGCCCTCATAGATGCCGTACTCCGGCACCTCCTGTCCATGCAGTTCTCCGTTGCGGTCAGGTGCTTCGTTGTTGGCGTGGGGAAGCGTCAACGCCAGGTAAAGAAAGAATGGTTTCGTGTGGTTATTGTCCACCCATTCCAGGGCTTCACTCACCACCAGATCATGGGTGTAGTCGAGGCGTTCGATGGCATAGCCGCCATGGAATCCTCCGCCGGCGCGGGGCGCCAGCTTCACTTTGTTACGCAGCGGCACCTTGTCGTAGTCGCGCCAGAGAAACTCAGGGTAGTAGTTGTGGGCATGCACCTGGTTGAGGTAACCGTAGAAGCGGTCGAAGCCCTTTTTCAGCGGGTGACCCTCATGCTCCGCCTCACCCAAACCCCACTTGCCCATCAGCGCCGTACCGTAGCCTGCCTTCTTCGCAACTTCGGCAACAGTCACATCCTGGGAACGCAGACTCTGCACGGTCATGTCCGTGGTGGCGTTCCCACGCACCTGACATTGGCCGTGATGCTTTCCCGTCATCAGCACGCAGCGCGATGGCGCACAAACGGTGGCGCCAGCGTAGAAATCCGTGAAGCGGATGCCCTCAGCGGCCATCTGGTCGAGGCGCGGTGTCTTGATGAGTTTCTGCCCGTAGCAGCCCAGGTCCCCATAGCCGAGGTCGTCGGCCATGATGAAGATGATGTTGGGTGGCCTTGTCTCCTGCGCAAGAGTATGCAGGGTGAGCGGAGCCGCGGCAAAGGCGCGGAGGAAGTGACGTCGTTCCATGATGGTTCCTTACGAGCATATCTCGGAAGGACGCCAAATTGGCCAGCCTTGGCTCCGCCACACCTGGTTCGAGTGCCCCAACCGGCTGGCTCTAGGTGATGCTCCGGGCGCCTCGAAACACGAAGCTCAGTACAGCAAGTACCAAGAACACGATGAACAGAACGCGTGCGATATCCACCGAGACCGCGGCAATGCCCCCGAATCCCAGTACGGCGGCGATAATCGCAAAGATTAAGAACGTAAGTGCCCAGCCCAGCATAGTTTTGTCTCCTCTGGTAGTGTGGGTGCAGACAGCGTTTTGTTGTCTGACCTGCTATGTGGACCTCAACCAACAGCGCACCGTTTTGCTGGCTGCAAAAGTTTACACATCTGTCCGCTATCCTCGTTGTCCTTGTGCAGGCAGTGCATGTGCAGGAAGGGATGGCGCAATCCCACGATTGGCTCATTGTTCCCGGTCAGCGCGTGGGTCCGGTGCACGCGGGCAGCTCTGTGAGTGCCTTGCGGGCGTTGCTGGGCAACGAAGCGGTGGTGGAGTCGGCGATCGAGGTAGGGGAAGGCCTCACGGAGCCGGGCTTCGTGGTGTACCCGCAAGATCCAAGCAAGGCACTGGCAGTGATGACGTCGAAGCGGTACGGCGGCTCAGTGCAAATGCGAATTCTGGTGTGTTACCTACAACGCCGCGATGCACCTTGCCGATGGAGCACACGTGAAGGAATCTCCCTTGGCACCAGTCTCAGTGACCTTGAAAAACTCAACCGCAGGCCGTTTCGGCTGCACGGTTTCGCGTACGACTATGAAGGCGCAGTCGCGTCTTGGCAAGGCGGCGTTCTTGGCAGCTTGCAGTCCGAAATGGGTTCGGTAAGGCTGCACCTAACGCCTACAATCAGCTCTCCCCAACACCACGCGTGGCTGCGTCAAGTTACTGGGGACCGGGAATTTTCGTCAGCCCATCCCGCCATGCGGCCCCTGGCGCCTACTGTGTACGCGATAGCGGTTGAGTTCAGCCCCTTCGATTCAAGGTGAACCGCCCGAACCGGATCGCGGCATGGATGGGATTCACTGCACTGGCGGCAATGCCTGGGGTTCCCCGCGGCCACGCTGCAGCAGCAGGTTGCCGTTCTCATCGCGGGACACTTTGGCATCCAAGTGCGGGGATTCCACCACTGCGCCGCGGCTGTCGGTGGCGCCACCCACGCAGCGCCAGGTGAGTTGCACCCAGAGTTCCGCGCTGGTGCCTGTGCGCTGGATGCGGATGGGGTCACCATAACGCAGGCGCAGGTCAGGGCTTTGGGCAGCGTCTGGCAGTTCGCCAACCACGCTACACACCGGCCAGCCGCCGCCCATAAAGATGAATGGCTGGTTCAGCACCGGGCGGAAACGGCGGTCGCGTACAACCTGGCGCGTTTCCCCAGGGACCCCTAGGTTGGCTTGCCAGGTATAGGTATGGGACTCTTCGCTCTGGATGCGGTCGAGCGTGCTCAATAGCAGGTCGTCACTGTCGGGATGGAAATGCACCAGCACCTGACGCTCAGCGGACGTCACGCCCAACTGCCGGTACTGCTCCCCTCCATCCACCACCACCAGCGCTCCGTCGGGAAAGAACTCCGCGCT
This sequence comes from Bryobacterales bacterium, assembly GCA_026129915.1. Lineage (GTDB taxonomy): Bacteria > Acidobacteriota > Terriglobia > Bryobacterales > Bryobacteraceae > JACTMJ01. Next base: position 15,134 of record JAHCHD010000013.1, on the reverse strand, counting down.
CTTCAAGATGCCGCTATCGGCTACGCCCGCCTTGTCGCGGGCATGGCGGCCGTCCACCAACAATGTGGTGAAGTATTGGGGATCGCGCTCCTTACCCGGTCCACCCAGCCAGGTTTCGCCGTGCGCCAGTACGTGGACGCTGAACGTTTCGGGCTGGTCCCACGCATGGGAATGGTGGCGGGTGTCTGCATGCACCGATATCTGGACATCGCCCTGGTTGCGCCAGCGATTGCGCAGCAGCACCTGTCCTGCTTCGCCGCGCACGCCGGTGGGGAAGACGCGAGTGGGGTCGCGCTCCTGGGAATCAGAGGGATAGAGCAGCATCGCCCACACCTGGCCGTCGCGATGCGGATCAAATCGCGACTCCGGTGGACCCGGCGAAGCTGGCCCCATGTGGCGGTTGTACCACCACAGGAAGTACGGCAGGTCCGGTTGCGGTACGAAGCCAAACAAGAGGCTGGCCCAGCCCTCATCCCCGATGGCCGGTCCACTCACGCCGGACATCAGCCACCCCCGCACCGGACGATCGGCGATATTCGAAAACGACCCGGCGTACATTGCCTGCTTCCACCAGGCGTGGCGCGCGGCTTCCGCTTCCAGCGCATCGTCGCCCACGTTCCGCAAGGCCAGCAACGCACGCAACAGGAAGGTGCCGCCGTAGGCCGTATACCCGATTCCCTCCTGCGATACGCCGAGTTCATCGAAGTTCCGCATGTGGCTGCTGAGGCTTTGCTTCAGGAAGGTATAACGTTCCGGGCGCGATGCCTCCTGGCCCGCGGAAAGCAACAGAATCAGCTCACCTCCGCGGCAAACGCTTACCCAGTTAGAACCCTGATGCTCCGTTTCGAGGTTCGCGTGACGATACGAAGGCCAAGCGTCGAGAGCCTCTGTGATGCGCTGGTGCAGCCAATCCCGCTGCTCCGCGTCGTAAGCATCGCGCGCCCAGTCCCATGTATATGCCAGCCCCAGCCCGACTGTGGCACGCGAGAGGCCGTAGCCTTTATGCGGCATGCGGCGATCCGGGTCAGGGTCGTCATAAATGGCGCGCAGCGAGTCGTAGGCCAGTTGCGCGTACCGATGCTCGTTGGTGAGCTGATATAAGAATGCGGCGGAAGTCGCCAGATAGGCACGTCCGTAGTTCCAGTTGGACTCCTCGCGATTCCACCACCCGTCCGGCTTGTCAACGCGCTCGCGCAGCAACTGAAAGATGGCATGCCGCGGATCATCCGCATTGCGGATGGCCGCTTGCAGCGATGCCCGCTTTTCCGGAGTGATACCCAAGCGCGGGTGCATATCCACGACGGCAGGGGCCGCAAACGGAAACAGGAGGCATACCCACAGGCAGATTCGGGAACTGGTCATCTTGCTAATGCTTGCTTCAACATCTCCATGCATGACCAGCCTCCGCGATTGGGCTTCAGCGCGATGGCCCGCCCCAACAAAGGATTGATCCGCACAGGAGTGGAGAACTGACTTTCATTTTAGCGTCAGTAGTACCGGGAGTCCTAGCAGGATGCCTTGTGAGCAACCAGGGCTCAACCATTCGGGGAGCAGCAGGGGCAGAGCCCAAATGGGGCCGCATCGCCAACGCCATCCGCGGCATCCTAACCAGGGAAAGGATTCATCATGCAGAACTTCACCGTAGTCACCGGCACCGTCTTGATCATTCTGGGCGCCGTGGCTTACTTTGCAAGCGGCACGTCCAGCTTCACCGCATTCATCCCCTCGGTATTCGGAATCTTGCTGGTCGCTTGTGGGCAACTCGCCAAGAACCCGGCGCGCACCAAGACCTTTATGCACATTGCCGCACTGCTTGGTTTGTTGGGATTGCTGGGAAGCATACAGGGCATCCCGCAGACCATCAGCCTGCTTTCCGGAGGCGAAGTAGCCCGCCCGGCCGCGGCGGTTTCCCGAGCGGTAATGGCTGTGGTGCTTGTCGTGTTCGTGGCAGCCGCGGTGCGCAGTTTCATTCAGGCCCGGAAGGCCCGGCAAGCGGGCGCCGCCACCTAGCGGACGTCAACCGGCGCTCCCCAAGGGCGCCGGTTCCCGATGCTGCGCGCCAGACACGTGCTTGAACACGTCCAGAGGGCAAACCGTGCCGATGAGTTTGCGATTCTTCAAGTCATCAACAACAGGAAGCAGTTCCATATCGTGCCGCAGCAGTTTCAGGGTGGCAGCGATTGCGTTGTCATCGGGCGTAGCCAGTGGCGGATTGAGCAGCATGAACCGCGTCACCGGCGTATCGAGCGGCAGTTGGCGCTGCATGGCGGTGTAGACCTCCGTGCGGCTGACATACCCGGTTACCTGTCCACCGGCGTTGACGATATTGAAGCCAGCCGAGTTGTCCCCAAGCAACTCCAGCACTTTGCCGAGCGAAACGCCTTCTTCGAGCGCGCAGAGGTCAGCGCGCAGAAAGCGGCTCACCTGGAACTCGAAGAGGTCCGGCTGCGACATGAGCATCTCCATGGCCGTGGTGGCGCCGCGCCGCAACAGATACTCGCGAGACATCCCTTCGCGCAGAACGGTCATTGAGTCCGCCAGGCGCTGGAAATCGCCCCTTCCCAGTCGCAGCAAGTCGAGCGGGGTGATGGCGCGGACAGACACACTGCGGCGCCCCTCGCCCCCATCAGCCAACAAAGCGCCCTCTCCGAAATGGTCGCCAGGTTCCAGCGTGCCAAGGGGTCCCATCTCTTCATCCCGGTAAATTGCAGCGCGCCCGCGCTGCACCAGGAAGAGGTGCTGGGCGGGGTCGCCTTTCCGGTACACGTAGTCACCCGCGGCATAGTGAGCCTGGTCAGTCTTGCGCTCGCTCTGCGCGCTGAGTTCCACGGAATTCGGGGGGAACAGCAATTCCCACGCCCAGTCTACGGCCACCTGGAACTTTCGAACCAGACTCGGCATTTTTGAGAGGTAAACGCCGCGCCAGAGGAACCAGGCGGGCAAGCCGGAGATCCGCATCCCCATTACCTCCGCAACGGCATTGCGGTGCCCGATGGCAGCCATCAGGCCCAACGGCTGAAATGAGAAAGGCTGGGTGGGCTTGCCCGCCAGTTCGTTCCGCAAATTTGCGGCCAACTGCACAGCCTGCCGCAGTGCAAACTGCGCGGTAGGCGGGGATTTCTCGCCGGTCTTGGCATTGGGCACCATGGCGCAGTCGCCAATGGCCCAGACATTGCGCAAGCCCTTCACCCGCATATCTGGATCAGTGGGCTGGCGTTTCTGCTCCAGCGGAATATTGAGCGTTTCAATGAGAGGGTTAGTTGCCGTGCCGATGGTGCAAACGACGAGTCCGGCGGGAATAGACTCCCCGTTGCCCAGGATCACACGTTCCGCCGTCACCTCGCGCGCGGTTGTACCCAGCAGCACTTCCACCCCGCGTTCCCGAAGCTTCGCGTAGGCGAACTCGGAAAGGCTCTCGTAGGCAAGCTCCGGCAGCACCCGCTTGCCGCGCTGCAGCAGACTAATGCGAGGTTGCATTTCGCGCAGCAAGGGATAGTAATACTTCACACGCTCAATGAGGTCCGCAATATTGCCCGCAATCTCCACGCCGGAGAAGCCAGCACCCACCACCACCACGCTTAGGATGCGCTGCCGGTCTGCAGTGTCCGCAATGGAAGCGGCCTCGCAAAGGCCAATCAAGGCGTTGCCCAACTGAAGGGCATCGCCGATGCTCTTCAACGGAATCGCATGAGCGGCCATGCCCGGAATGGTGTCAAGGTTCACCACCGCGCCACAGGCGATCACGAGATGTGTATAGCTGAGCCGGTGCGATTCCCCTCGATCGTCTTCGTAGACCACCTCGTTGTGTTCACTGTGGATGTGAGTGACTTTGGCCTTCATCCACCGGGTACGCCGCGTCATCTCTCTGCCGGTGACGACAATGTGCAGCGGATTGACAGTGCGCGCGGCCACTTCCGGCAGCATAGGCGTGAAGACCATGTGGTTCTCTGCGCTGATCACTACAATCTCGACGGTCTTTGCCAATTGCCGTTCGAGCCTTTGCGCCAAGGTAACCCCTGCGAATCCGCCGCCTACCACCACAATCCGCTGATTTTCTGATTCCGCCATGTCCATAGGATGCAGAACCCCCGGCCAAGTGTTGCTCAAAGGAGACTCGAAGAGCAATTGCACTGGAGTTTCAGCGACTCAGGTGATACAAGCCGGAGGAAATTGGTGAGTCCGCCCGCACTTGCGCTACGTTTAATGCAGTGATGGTATTCCACAGGTCTGTCGTGCGGCTCCCGGCTCTCCGGGTGTTGATCGCAGGCATTGCCAGTGCTCTTCTGGCCGGCCCGATGGCGCCGGCGGAAGCGGAGAACACGCTTCGTGTAGTCACCTACAACATCCATCACGGCGTGGGCAATGATGGCTGCGCCGAATCGCCAGCGCCCACGGAAGGGGCGGATTGCGGGCTCAACTTGCAGCGGATTGCAGAAGTGGTAGCGCGACACCGTCCGGACGTAGTAGCACTCCAGGAGGTAGACCGAAACTGGCTACGGAGCGCGGGATCTGACCAACCAGCAGTGTTTGCCCACTTCCTTGGAATGCACGCCTGCTACGGAGCGAACCTCATGCTACCCGCGGAACTACCAGGCTCACGGCAGCGCGAGTACGGGAATCTGATTCTCAGCCGTTTTCCCATCGCGGGATGCCGCAATCTGCCGCTGCCGAAGGCAAGTGATGACGCGGAGCAGCGTGGATTGCTGCTGGCGCGCGTCCAGGTAGGGCGGCAGTTCATTCAGATTGCGAACACGCACCTGCATGTTCGCAAAGAGGATCGGATGCTGCAGACCAAGGCGATTGCGGACATGCTTCGCCCTATCACTTTGCCCATCGTGCTGATGGGAGACATGAACGCCCGCCCTGGCGATCCCGAACTTGCCTACGTGATGAGTACGCTGCGAGACGCCTGGCAACTGGCCGGCGAGGGCCAAGGACTCACCAGCCCCGCCACTCCCGGCACTCCGCCGCGCAACCGGATCGACTATATTCTGCACAGCCCGGCCCTGCTGCTGGAAGACATCAACGTGGACACGAGTCCGGCGGCGATGATGGCTTCCGATCACTACCCGGTGGTGGCCACGCTTGTTGTTAGGCAATAAGCTCGCGAAGGCCAGTACCCCGCCCCGCGCCCGCGTGAATGCGTGAGAAAAACGGAAATCACTTCGCCAATTAATGAAATCTTGGACAAGATTTCGATACAATCAGCCCAACGCTATGCGACACACCTACACTACAGCCATGCTGCTTCTATTGGCGATGGTCGGTTTCGGCCAGAGCCCCTCTGTAAAGAATGTGATTGTCCACAAGGAGGCGGGCCGCTACGGCGGCTGGCCGGCGAACCACGGTATCTGGCAATGGGGCAATGAGATTCTGGTTGGCTTTGAGCTGGGCTACTTCAAGGATGCCGAGCGCGGCCACGCGATCGACTACACCCGGCCCGCTGAGCACGTCCTTGCGCGGAGCATGGACGGCGGTGAAACCTGGAAGCTTGAGCGGCCTGCCGGGTTGCGTCCGCCGCCCAGTGTGAAGATCGCGGGTGTCCCCGCGGGAGAGGGCGGCAAGGAGGCGGTGGAGTGCACCGATACCTTGGATTTCTCAAACCCTGACTTCCTCTTCACCGCGCGAATGGCCAGCATTCACGTTGGGCCCTCGCGCTACTACTACTCCCAGGACCGGGGACGCACGTGGCAAGGGCCTTGTGCCATTCCGAATTTTGGCCAGCCGGGCATCGCCGCCCGCACGGACTACCTGATTACCGGCAAGCACGAAATGACAGTCTTCCTGACTGCGGCCAAGAAGGACGAGCGGGAAGGGCGTGTGATTGCGGTGCGAACCACAGATGGCGCGCGGACCTGGAAGATGCTCTCCTTTGTGGGCCCGGAACCCGAGGGCAACGACTTTGCCATCATGCCGTCCTCAGTGAGCTTGGGTGGCGGCAAGATTCTTACGGCCATCCGCCACCGCCGTTTCATCGATCTGTATGGCACTGAGGATAACGGCGCTACCTGGAAGCATGTCGCCACGCCGGTGCCTGATTCCGGGCGTGGCAATCCAGCGTCGATGCTGAAGCTAAAGGATGGGCGCTTGGCGCTGGTTTATGGGTACCGCGCCGAGCCTTACGGCATTCGCGCCCGCACGAGCGCGGACGATGGCAAGACCTGGAGCGAGGACATCGTGCTTCGCGCCGACGCTGGCAACTGGGATCTCGGCTACCCGCGCAGCGTACAACGCCCGGATGGCAAGGTGGTCTCCATTTACTACTACAACGATTCGCCAAATAGCGAGCGCTACATCGGCGCAACAATCTGGCAGCCCTAGCAGCGTCGCGGGCAGCTATCCATCTGCCACGGCGTGCCCCCGGGCCGGGCATCAATCAACAAATGGCCGCACAATGAAAGGCCGCGAAGCGCTTACTTGCTTCGCGGCCTTTTCCTGTTGTCTCTTGCGCATGGAAATCTGCGCCAGATTATCCAGCCTCTACTCTCGGAAGCTCTAGTTCCGAAATCACGATTCCGATAATTCTTGACATAATCTCAGATTAGATATAGTCTAAAAACTTCATGGACGCAGCCGAGATCAGACAGTTCCTGGAAGGCAGCGGGTTGCGATGCACTCCGCAGCGGTTCGCAGTGATGGCGTTCCTGACGGAGCACAACAGGCATGCCACCGCCGCCGAGATCTTCGAAGCGGTAAATCGAGTGGATCCACGCTCTTCGAGGGCAACGACGTATAACAACCTCAGGGACCTGGTGCAGGCGGGTTTGGTGCGGGAAGTGGCCGTCGAGGGTCGCGGCGCGCGATTCGAGGCCATCGGCGTCCCGCATCACCACTTTGTCTGCGACCACTGCGGCAACGTAGAGGACCTCGAGTGGTACGACGTACCGAAGCCGGCCGGAGGCTCCCTGGGGAAGCGGGTTGTCCGCGAATGCGAACTCATTTTCCGCGGGCTTTGCTCAAACTGCGCCCAACGGAGTGCTTCGGGCTAAATGCCCTGGGGCCTGCGGACACCAGTGAATTTGGCGCGTGCCCGCTAAGGTGGCTGGCCGCGATTGCACGAACGCGAATGCCCGGATGGGCTACTGATTTGAAGGAACATCACCCAATGGAAAACGAACAGAACAACGAAGCCAAGTGCCCGTTCTCGGGCGGCTCTCGCATCCAAGCAAAGATGGGGGCCTGGACCAACGCAGACTGGTGGCCCAATCAACTGAACCTCAAGATCCTGCACCAGCACTCCTCCAAGTCCAACCCTATGGGCGAGGACTTCAACTACCGGGAAGAGTTCAAGACGCTCGACCTGCACGCCGTTGTGAAGGACCTGCACGCCCTGATGACCACGTCGCAGGACTGGTGGCCCGCAGACTATGGGCACTACGGTCCGCTCTTCGTACGGATGTCTTGGCACGCAGCGGGAACCTATCGCATTGCTGATGGCCGAGGCGGTGGAGGCACGGGCGCACAGCGCTTTGCGCCGCTCAATAGCTGGCCCGACAACGTTAGCCTCGACAAGGCGCGGCGGCTGCTTTGGCCAATCAAGCAGAAGTATGGCCGCAAGCTCTCCTGGGCCGACTTGCTGATCCTCGCCGGTAATGTCGCCATTGACTCTATGGGCTTACCGACCTACGGATTCGGCGGCGGCCGCGAAGATATTTGGGAGCCTGAAGAAGACATCTACTGGGGCCCCGAATCCAAGTGGCTGGGAGACGAGCGCTATCGCGGCGAACGCGAGCTCGACAATCCATTGGGCGCAGTGCAGATGGGCCTGATTTATGTGAATCCGGAAGGGCCGAATGGGAACCCTGATCCGGTGGCAGCGGCCAAAGACATCCGCGAGACCTTCGCCCGTATGGCCATGAACGACTACGAAACAGTAGCCCTGATTGCCGGCGGACACACCTTCGGGAAAGCACATGGCGCTGCCGACGCCAACAAGTATGTGGGTCCCGAACCGGAGGGTGCGGACATTGCCGAGCAGGGTTTTGGCTGGAAGAATACGTTCGGCACTGGTGCAGGCCCCGACGCCATCACCAGCGGCCTGGAGGGCGCATGGACCACGAACCCGATCCAGTGGGACATGAACTACTTCGAGAACCTGTTCCAATACGAATGGGAGCTCACCAAGAGCCCGGCTGGCGCCAATCAGTGGGTTCCGAAGGGCGGGGCGGGCGCAAGCAGTGTGCCGGATGCTCACGATCCGTCGAAGAGCCATGCGCCCATCATGTTCACCACTGACCTATCCCTGCGGCTCGACCCCGAGTACGAGAAGATCTCGCGGCATTTCCTGGCCAACCCAGCCGAGTTCGCCGATGCCTTCTCAAAAGCATGGTACAAGCTTACCCACCGCGATATGGGTCCCATTTCGCGCTACCTGGGCCCACTGGTGCCGGCTGAGGCGCTCATCTGGCAGGACCCCTTGCCGGCCGTCGATCACGAACTGATCAGCGATCAGGACATCGCTGGCTTGAAGGCCAAGATCCTGGCATCCGGTCTTTCGGTGTCTCAGTTGGTAAGCACCGCCTGGGCGTCGGCATCCACCTTCCGCGGCAGCGATATGCGCGGCGGAGCAAACGGTGCACGCATCCGCTTGGCTCCGCAGAATGCCTGGGAAGCCAACCAGCCGGCCGAACTCGCAAAGGTCCTCTCTGTTTTGGAAGGGATCCAGACCGAGTTCAACGCGGCGCAGGCGGGTGGCAAGAGGGTTTCCCTGGCTGACCTGATTGTGCTGGGCGGTTGTACGGGTGTGGAAGCAGCAGCCAAGAAGGCCGGCCACAGCGTGACGGTCCCCTTCACTCCGGGCCGCACGGATGCTTCGCAGGACCAGACCGACGTGGACTCGTTCGCCGTCCTCGAGCCGGCTGCGGACGGGTTCCGCAACTATCTCCGCAAGGGACTGGAGAAGTATGCGGCGGAACTACTGGTGGATAAGGCGCAGTTGCTGACGCTTACCGCGCCGGAAATGACAGTGCTGGTTGGCGGCCTTCGCGCGCTGAATGCCAACTTCGGCCAGGCAAAGCATGGGGTGTTTACCACACGGCCGGAGACGCTGACGAACGACTTCTTCGTCAATCTGCTCGACATGGGCAACAGAAATTGGCAAGCTCTCTTACGGCGGACGCAAATGTCCTCGAAAAGGACGCGACCGCGCGACAGGCGAACTGAAGTGGACAGGCACTGTCGTGGATCTCGTGTTTGGCTCCAACTCCCAACTCCGGGCTCTTGCGGAAGTCTACGCCTGCGGCGACTCCCAGGAGACCTTCGTGAAGGACTTCGTGGCTGCCTGGAGCAAGGTGATGAACCTGGACCGCTTCGACCTGGCGTAAACCCGGGAGGGAAGGAACTGTAGACAAGGCACCAACCCGGTTCTGCTAACTGGACCGGAAAAGACAGGAAAACACAATGGGGCGTTCCTCTTGGCTCTTACAGGCCGGAGGACGCCCCTTTTCGTATCGTTTTTTGCTTGCGCGAGAGCACAAGGCCGAAGGGCGTATGTCTTCACCACCTCCGGGCTGTGTTTGGGCCGATTGGGCTGCTGCGGACGCCGTGATGCGTGGTGCGGGTTGCGAGGGTAGCGCGCGATGTATCTTGTCCAGTAGTACGTGCAGTTCCCTCGCCGGTTGGGTGTAGCGCGGCAGTACGAGCCATCGGCCGTCCGGCGTCACCACCCGCGCGATCACTACCTGCACACAGCCCGGACGGTGGTCTCGGGAATCGCCTCGGCGCGCCTTCGGATTCTCCTCCAGCCCGCCCTCTAAGTAGATGCTCGTCAGATCGTAGAGCAGCACCGCAAAGTCCGCCGCGAACAGCTCGGCCCGCTTGGGTCGCCGCCATACGAACAGTTCCGACTTGTGCTCCAGGATGCGGTCCAGACAGCGATAGAGCCGGTCATTGACTGCGACGCGGAAGTTCTCTCCGCGCAGGGCATCCATGCCGCTTTCCACAAACCAGTGGCGGTGCAACCAGGTACTTCGGGGTCGGGAGCTTCGTGGTTGAGCTAGATCTTCACCGTCATTGCGTCCCAAGTGATCGGCGATTCGCCCATCTTGCGAGAAACGCGCGGGCACCCGCTAAGAGCGTGCAATGCCCGCGCTTCCGTTTCTTTCCCTCCCTGCCTACGGAAGTACCTGCTTCAGCCATGCGGCGATGGGCAACTCCAGCACAAAGCGGTGAGCCAAGGTGCCTGAATGGTCCACATGCCCAAAGTAGGGGATCCCGTTGATGGTTACTGACAGCGAGCCGAGTTTTCCGGGCAGTTCGTCCATTACCGGACCAAAGCCCTTGCCGCCCTGGATGATCATCACGGGAGCGGTGAAATTGGCCAATTGGCTGGTGAAGGACGATTCCACTCCGGCAAGGCTGCAGTGCAGATCGCGGTTGGTTCGCGTGGTTGTGACGTCGTTGAACGCGGCGATACTCGCGGCCAGGCGCGCACCGTCAGAGAAGTAGAAAGTGTCCGTGGAGAAGTTACCATTCGCGGCGATGAAGCCAGGGGCGGCGGAGGGCGCGAATGGGTTCGGCTCCGACAGGATGAAGACAAACGCCTGCGAGTTGGTTAGGCCGGGAGGGAAGCCGGGAACGGGCAAGACAAACGGGTCAGAGGGGGCAGCCTGCGAGAGCTGGGCCACCAGCTTTACAAATGGCAGTGACTGGTCATCAACCGGCACTCCCGCGGCCAGCATGCCCTCAAACTGGTTGCAGAAGGGCAGGTTGTGGGCTTGGATTGCTGCGTTGCTTGATGCGACGGAGCCTTCCCAGGCCAGCAGTCCGGCATAGTCCGCCGGACTTTGGTTCACCACGGCCATTGCGCTAATTGAACCCAACGAGAACCCACCAATCACAGGCAGTTTACCCGGCTGCACCATGGCGATTTGTGAGCGGATGTAGGTGACGTCGTTCACCACTGTCTGCAAGCCCCATTCGAGGGCTGGCGAGCAATCAATCACTCCGGCGCAATCCCCGGCTTTGATTGTGGTCTCGCGTGGCGAGTAACCCCACACTTCATATCCCAGCCGGGCAAAGAAGGCCGCAAAGGACTGCTTCGGGTCGCCACTCTCGTCCACCAGGTACATGCGGAAGTTGTTGCCAAGCGACGGCAGCAGCAGCAGCGTACCCTTGCTGGGCAGAAGCGCCCGGCGCAGGCGAAACATCGTGAAGCGGTTGGCGGGCATGGGCCCTTCTTGCACAACCGTTTCGGTAAGCAGGAGTTTGCCGACAGGGAGATTGATCTCTTCGGTGTTCTCGCTTACAGTGCTGTACACGCCAGCGCTAGACACGAGGGGAACTAGAGTGAGAATTGCCAGCATGAGCATAGGCATGCGCGCGTGGCGTAGGAAACGGGCGAAGCGTTGTTTCTGCATTAGGTTTCTCCATGGGGTTCGGTTTTAATGAGCGGCAGGGCAGCGAGCGCGTGGCGCTACGAACTGCAATGAATTGCCGCGTTCATAAGCACCCGGCGCAAGCTTGCGGAGAAACAGCGCTTCGAAGTTGCGTACAGAATTACTACAAAATCCCTGCGGCGCTATGTGGTTGGAATCAATAGGAGTAGGGCCGCGAGCTGGCCCTTGACAGCTTAATTCAGGCTGCTGACCAGATGGCCATGATGCTGCTAATCGTCTTCCGATGATGCGCCGCGCCCTTCGTTGTCAGAACCCGACTGGGACTGGCGCAGACGCTTGCGTTCAATGAGGGCGCGGCGGAGGAGGAACTCAATCTGCCCGTTCAGGCTGCGCAACTCGTCGTCAGCCCAGCGCTTGAGGGCATCGTGGACCTCCGCGTCGATTCGCAACAAGAAACTCTTTCTCACCATCCGGGGTTCCTGACACTGGCTAAACACGGCTACGGGACTGCCAGCCATTTTGACGGGACCGTTGATAACCCAGCGATCCGCGACGCCAAAGCGGCGGCAGTCCCAAAGCTTCGACGACTTCCTAGTGGTGCATTGTGCCGGCGTTCACCACCGGCGAGGTGCCCCTTTCGCTGCAAAGCACCACCAGCAGATTGCTGACCATAGCCGCTTTTTGCGATGCGTCCAGGTCAATGATGCTCTTCTGCGACAGTTCAGAAAGCGCCATCTCCACCATACCCACTGCACCCTCGACGATTTTCTGCCGGGCCGCTACCACGGCCGATGCCTGCTGGCGCTGCAGCATGGCGGCCGCGATTTCCGGCGCGTAGGCCAGGTGACTGATTTTGGCTTCCACCACCTTTACGCCCGCGACCTGCAGGCGGTCCTGCACTTCTTTCTGGAGGTGCTCAGCGATCTCGTGGATGTTTCCGCGCAGCGACATCTGCTCAGCTTCGTGGGCGTCGTAAGGGTAGTTGGTTGCCATATTGCGCACCGCTGCCTCGCTTTGCACGTGGACGTAGTTTGAGTACTCATCCACCTCAAACATTGCTTCGGCGGTATCAACCACCTGCCAGACAATCACGGCGGCGATCTCGATGGGGTTGCCGTCGAGATCGTTCACCTTGATGTGCTCCGTTTGGAAGTTGCGCACCCGCAGGCTGATGGAGTGCTTGGAGAAGAACGGGTTTGTCCAGCGAAGCCCCGGTTCGCGCGAGGTGCCTATGTAGCGACCAAACAACTGGAGCACGACACCCTTATTGGGCTCCACCTTGAACAATCCGGAGAGGAACAGGGCTACCGCGAACACGGCAACCATGAGCCCTGCGATTGGCAGAATGCGTTCTCCCTTCGGCAAAGCCGACACGGGGACGAAGCCGTATACGATGAGCGACAAAGCAAGCAAACCAAGCAGCAGCATGGGAATTCCCGGCAAAGTGCGGCGCGGGATCTCAACCATCGTTGCTTTCACTTCCATGGGTCCTCCTCTGAGAAACGTGCGATCTACTATCTAAATGATATCACTTTGATGTCATGAAGCAAGCGAAATCTGGATGGCGCGGACGGAAAGCCCATAGCCTGCTACATTCGCTATCCTAGAAGTTAGCCAGGACATCCCTCGCAACTGTATGCTTCGATTTGAAACTGCTGGTGAGTCGCACGGCGAATGCCTTGTGGCGACGCTCACTGGCCTACCCTCCGGGGTCCCTATCGACATTTCGCGTATTGATCGCGAGCTATGGCGACGCCAGCAAGGCTTTGGGCGTGGCGGACGCATGAAGATCGAGACCGATCGCGTGCATTTTGTGTCGGGCATCCGGCACTCGCAGACCATTGGATCGCCCATCGCCATCCTGCTGGCCAACAAGGACTGGAAGAACTGGACAGACGTACTGCCGGTGGAGGACTACGAGGGGTCAGAGGAAAAGAAGAAGCCTCTGAATCGCCCACGGCCTGGCCACGCCGACCTTGCGGGCGCCATCAAGTACAACCAGCCGGACGCACGTTATGTGCTGGAACGGGCCAGCGCCCGGGAGACCACCGCGCGCGTGGCGGTGGGCGCTGTTTGCAAGGAGTTCCTGCGGAACTTCGGCGTGACAGTGCTGAGCCATGTGGTGGCTGTAGGGCACGAGCGGCTGGAGCGCCAGCCAGCGTGGGCCGAAATTGAGGCGCTATGCCAAAAGGACGAAGTGCTGCTAGGCTGCGTGGACGGTGACACCGAGCAGCGCTTCAAGGCGGTGGTAGACAAGGCCTTCCGTACCGGCGACACCGTGGGCGGAGTGTTTGAGGTGGTGGCGCATGGGTTGCCGATCGGGCTGGGTTCGCACATCGCCTGGGATACGCGCCTCGACGGACGGCTGGCGCAGGCCATCGTAAGCATGCAGGCGGTGAAGGGCGTAGAGATTGGATTTGCTGCTGACGGCGCATCGAGTTTCGGCTCGAAAGTACAGGACACGATCGGCTACAACAAGGACGAGCGCGTGTTCACTCGCGGAGCTAACCGAGCGGGCGGCCTGGAAGGCGGCATGACCAACGGCCAGGACCTGATAGTGCGCGGCCTGCTGAAGCCCATCTCCACCCTGAGGCGTCCGCTGGAAAGTGTGGACTTGCCCACGCGAGAAAGCGCCTCCGCGGCGTATGAGCGCAGTGACGTGTGCGTGGTGCCGGCGGCGGGGGTAATTGGCGAGGCGATGGTTTCCATTGTGCTGACACAGGCAATGCTTGAGAAGTTCGGCGGCGACTCGCTGGGTGAGACTCTGCGCAATTTTGAGGGCTACCAGAAGCAGGTTCGGGAATACTGATGCTGTACAAGGTTGTGAAATACGGAGATCCGGTGCTGGAAACCCCGGCCGAACCGGTGGAGGACTTCGGCTCGGACGAACTGCGCCAGCTTGTGGAAGATATGTTCGAGACCATGTACGCCAATAAGGGTGTGGGACTGGCCGCGCCTCAAATTGGCATCTCGAAGCGGCTCGCGGTGGTAGATACGAGTGGCGGGGAAGACCCGGAGCTGCGGCGGGTGCTGATTAATCCGGAAATCAGCTATCGGGAGGGCCGCGTGGTGGATGAAGAAGGCTGCCTTAGCATTCCCGGCTTCCGTGAAAACGTGTCACGCGCGCAGGCGGTAGTAGTGAAAAGCAAGGACATCTACGGGAACGACGTGGATGTTCCAGCGGAAGACCTGATGGCGCGTGCGTTTCAGCATGAAATCGACCACCTAAACGGCATTTTGTTTCTGCGCCATATCAGTCCGCTGAAACGGGACCTGATCAAGCGGAAGATTCGGAAACTGGTGCAAGCGGGTGAGTGGGGCTAGTCCCGTCGCCTCGCGTTCTGATTCTGTTGCTGCCGCCTTTCGCCATGCATTTGGTCTTTCTGGGAACACCCGATTTCGCCGTCCCCTCGTTGCGGGCGCTGGTAAAGGCCGGGCACCGTGTGAGCGCGGTGTATACGCAGCCGGACCGCCCGGCGGGACGGGGCCAGAAGCTGGCGATGAGTCCGGTGAAGGAAGCGGCCATTGCCCTGGGCATTCCGGTGGAGCAGCCGCGGAAGATTCGCGAGCCTCAAGTGGTGGAGCAGTTGCGTGTTGCCCATCCAGAAGCAATGATCGTGGTGGGCTACGGGCAGATTATCCCGCAGAGCATTCTTGACATTCCGCCGCTGGGGATCATTAATGTGCATGGTTCGCTGCTGCCGAAGTATCGGGGTGCGGCGCCTATTCAATGGGCGGTGGCAAATGGCGAGACGGAAACCGGCGTCACTACGATGCGCATCGATGCAGGGCTCGACA
>JAHCHD010000129.1 GCA_026129915.1 Bryobacterales bacterium | reverse complement strand
GTCTTCGTTGAGAAGAGCATGGTCTTCAAGCCAGAGGAGTACCACGGCATCAAGAAGTTGGCCGCGGAACGCCCCAACCAGATCATTCAGGTTGGTTTGCAGCGGCGCTACAGCCAGTTCTATGCGCTCGCCGAGGACATGATCCGCAAGGGCACCATAGGCGAGATTACCCACATCTTCGGGCAGTGGCACCGTAATACCAATTGGCGTCGCCCCACTACGGATCCCGCCCTTGAAGAGCAGTTCAACTGGCGAATGTACCGGAGGTTCTCCGGCGGTTTGACGGCTGAGCTGGCTTCACACCAGATCGACATTTCTGACCGCATGATGGGCGAGGACCCCCTCTACGTGTCGGGTGTCGGCGGCTTGGACTACTTCAAGGATGGCCGCGATATCTACGACAACATCCTGCTGAACTACGTCTACCCCAGCGGAAAGAAGTTCCAGTACAGTTCCATCACCACAAATGCCCACCTGCCTTACGGTGGGTTGAAGGGTATGCGCGAATTCGGCGAAGTGATCAAGGGAACCGAAGGTTCCATTGAAATCACGCTGGGCAAGGCAATGTGGTTCCGTGAGCCGGAAGTAGCCAAGAAGTCGGAAGAAGCGGGCACCGCAAAGGAAAACTGGGTGGCTGGTTCCACGGTTACGAACGTGAAGCCTGGCGACGGATTCCCCTTGCTGCTGCCGAAGGACGAGCTCGCTGAAAACGATTCCTTCTTGCAACGCGAACTGAAGTTTGCACGCCGCTGGCTTTACTCCAAGGGCGTGATGGTTCCTGAAGAGGAAGTGGATCCGGAATTTGCCGAGCTGAAGAGTTTCCTGGAGTGCATCCGCGACAAGAAGCCCGAGAACGTGAAGGCTAACCTTGAAGTGGGTCTGTTGGATTCACTGGGCGTGATGCTTTCCAACAAAGCCATGGACGAAGGTCGTCGCGTCTACTACGACGAGATCAACAAGATGGGTGTTTAGCCTCTCTATTTGGGTTCGAGAAGAAACGGGGGGCCACAAAGGCTCCCCGTTTTCTATTGGCAATCGTTTTGCAGTTAGCCGGTGCCGCGACACAATAGGGAGATGGAAAACACGTCCCGGGAACTCCCGTTTGCGGAACTCGAAGGCAAAGTCGCGCTGGTGACCGGCGCTTCGCGTGGCATCGGAAGAGCGATTGCCCTGGCGCTGGCCCAAGCGGGCGCCGACGTCGCAGTGAACTTCCGCGCGCGGGAACTAGAGGCCAACACTTTGGTTGGGACGATTGGGGTTCTGCACCGCCGGGCTGTCAGCATACGCGCGGACGTTTCGCGCGAGGATGAGGTGGCCCGCCTGGTGCGTGACACTGAGGAGTCCCTGGGGCCTATCAACATCCTGGTGAACAACGCAGGTATCGCGCAGCCCGTCAGCCTCGACACCATTGGCACAGCGGAGTGGGACTACACACTGGGGCAGAACCTGCGTTCAGCCTTTCTGGTAAGCCAGGCGGTGCTGCCGGGGATGAGAGCAAGGCGCTGGGGGCGGATGCTGTTCCTGGGTAGCGTGGCTGCACAGGTTGGGGGCGTTATCGGCCCGGATTACGCAGCCTCGAAAGCTGGACTCGCCGGGCTGATGCACTACTACGCCTACCACCTTGCCAAGGAAGGGATCACTGCGAATCTGCTTGCGCCGGCACTGGTTGAAACAGATATGGTGGCTGGTAACCCCAACGCCAGCATCGACCGGATTCCCGTCGGACGATTCGGAGCGGTGGAGGAAGCTGCGCTAATGGCCGTTTCCATTCTCGCCAACGGCTACCTCACCGGGCAGAGCGTGCACCTGAACGGCGGGTGGTATCCAACGTCGTAGCTACGCGGGGTGGTTGCCTGGCGACTTAGCCCGAACGCTGGACGTCGTTGTAATGAAAGGATTGGTGCGGAGAACAGGACTTGAACCTGCACGGGTCTCCCCACTAGCACCTCAAGCTAGCGCGTCTGCCAATTCCGCCATCTCCGCGGGAGAACCTGATCGAACTGGTGCCCGGTTCGCAAACCGAGGCAATGATGGTGGCAGATGAGGTTCACTGCCACCCCTACTATTCTAAGGCCGAATGCAGAGAACCCGCCACCCGGCCGAGCGAATTTGTAGCGACTACGGCTGATCGCCGCCCTGGGTTGGCTGACTCCCTGCCGGCTCGCTGACTGGTGGTGTTGCCGGCGCCGGAGTGCCTCCATCGCTGGGTCCAAATTGCGGTGTCGTCTCGGTCACCGGGGGCGGAGTGACGCTTTCCTGAGCCGCGCCGCTTCCCAACCGCTCAATTACCGTGCTCGTGCTGCCTCCGCGGGACGAAACGATGGTGAGCGTGAGCGAGGTCACCATGAACAGAACGGCGCTGGTGGTGGTGGCCCGAGTAAGCAGGGTTGCACCACTGCGTGGCCCAAATGCAGTCTGAGAGCCCATACCGCCGAAAGCACTGGAAATATCTCCCGCTTTGCCGCTCTGCAACAGGACGACGACAATCAAGAACAGGCACACAAGGATGTGCAAGATGATGAGAAGGGTAACCATGAAACCTCGTTACGCCGCACCCAATCCGAGTGTCGCGCGCATCCCCTTAGTATATCGCTGATTTGGAACGAAGGTTTTGTTCGCCCGCCAAGCCTGGCGAGCAGGTGTGGGGTGCTGGTTGCCTAGCCCAAAATGTCGTGGATCACTTCACCGTGAACGTCGGTGAGGCGGAAGTCGCGGCCGCTGTAATTATAGGTAAGGCGTGTGTGATCGAGACCAAGCGCATGCATCAAAGTGGCGTTGAAATCGTGCGGATGGACGCGTTTCTCGACGGCGTGGAAGCCAAAGTCATCCGTGGACCCGTAGGTGGTACCGCCCTTGAAACCGCCGCCAGCAACGGCAATTGAATAGCCGTAGGAGTTGTGGTCGCGGCCGAAGTGCAACTTGGTGTTGGAGCCGTTCTCCACCGCCGGCGTTCGTCCGAACTCCGTACCCAGAACCACGATGGTGTCCTGAAGCATGTCTCGATCCTTGAGATCCTCGACGAGCGCGGCGACCGCGGCGTCAGCGTTGTGGGCAAGCGAGCGATGTTCGAGGATGTCTTCGTGATGGTCCCAGGGCTGGGAATTCCCATAGTAGACCTGCACCATGCGCACGCCGCGTTCGGAGAGCCGCCGCGCCAGCAGGCAACTGCGGCCAATTTCTGAATCTCCATAGCGGGCCAGGGTCTCCGGCGTTTCCTTTCGGATGTCGAAGGCGTCGGGCGCTTCGCTCTGCATGCGGAAAGCCGTCTCCATGGCTTCAACGGAGGCCTCAAGGTGCGTGTCTCCAGAGCGCTCGGCGAGGTGCCGTCGGTTCAGGGCGGCAAGCAGGCCAAGCTGGCGCTGCTGCTGCTCAGCGGGCGCCGATGCCTGAATGTTGCGAATCAGCTTGTAGGGGTCAGTTTCCGTGTTCTTGAGGAAGGTGCCCTGGAATACCGCGGGCAGGAAGGCTGAGGACCAGAGCGGGGAGCCCACTACCGGCATGCCGGGGCAGAGCACCACGAAGCCCGGAAGGTTGTTGTTTTCGGAGCCAAGGCCATACATCAGCCAGCTACCCAGGCTGGGACGACCGGGCTGGATCGCGCCCGTGTTGAACATGAATAGCGACGGCTCGTGATTGGGAACTTCGGTCCACATAGAACGAATGACGCAGAAGTCGTCAATAAGCGAGCCCACCCTGGGGAAGAGTTCAGAAACCTCTATGCCGCTCTGGCCGTGCTTCTTGAAGGCAAAGGGCGAGGCGAAGAGGTTGCCGGTGGATCGCTCTGTCTTGGGCGCGCCGCCGGGGACGGGCTGACCGTTGTACTTGTGCAGGGCGGGCTTGGGGTCGAATGTGTCTACGTGGGACATGCCGCCGTTCATCACCAGGTAGATGACGCGTTTGGCCTTTGGTGCATAGTGACCTGGCTTAGGCGCCATGGGGTTGGTGTTCGCGGCGGCGGTGCTTTGCCAGGCGAGCATTCCAAAGCCGCTCGCAAGTCGCGCGAGCACGTCGCGCCGCGTCCAGCGAGGATGCACGAAACCAGGGATTGCGTTAGTCGACATAGGCAAACTCGTTCGAACTCAGAAGAGCCCAGGCGTATTCCCGCCAGCGGGAGGGTTCCCCGGAGGCGAGAAACTCGCGTGCCTGCTGCAATTCCTCCGTGGCGGGCGGGCGCTGGAAGAGTAGCCGGTAGGCGGTGGTGATTCCCGCGTCCGGATCATCATCCTGGATACGCTGCGCCAGTGCTTCCGCCCTGCGGTGGACCGTGCCGGAATTCAGCAGGAACAGCTTCTGTAAGGGGACCGTGGTAACGACGCGCTGCTCGCAAGTGACCAGGGCGGAGGGAAGGTCAAAGAGTGTAAGGGTTTCGTCTTGCTGGAAGCGGCTGGTCTTCGCATAAAGGGTGCGGCGCACGAAGGTCTCCTCAAGCGGTCTTGACTCGCCGCCCACGGTGCGATCGAGCTCTCCGGAAGCGGCGAGCATGGCGTCGAGCAAGGGTTCCGCTTCAAGACGACGCCGGTTCTGCCGCCAGAAGGTGCGGTTCGCGGCGTCGACGGCGGCAGCAGAGGGCTGCGCTGAGGCATCCCGTTGGTAGGCCTTCGACAGCAGAATCTCGCGGACCAGGGTCTTCACGGAATAATCTTTCTGCACAAAACGCCCGGCAAGGTATTCAAGCAAGCCAGGCACGGAGGGTCGATCGCCTACCGAACCGAGGTTGGAAGGGGTGGCAACAATGCCCTGTCCGAAGAGCGCCATCCAGATGCGATTCACCGCCACGCGAGAGGCCAATGGATGATGCGCCACAGTCCGGGCGAGTTCCATTCGCCCGCTGCCCTCGCGGAAGAAGATCTGCCTGCCATCAGAAAGCACGGCGGGGAAGGCGCGGGGTACTGCTTCTCCAAGGTCCTCCGGGTTGCCGCGACGGTGCAGTTGCAGGTCCCATGGCTCGAACTCGGCTGCGCCGTGCAGGAATGGATACTTGGGTGGCAATGCAGCTTTGAGGGCTTCCTGACGGGCCTTCAGCCGCTTAAATTCCGCGCGCTCAGCATCGCCAAGCAGCGCGGCGGTGAGCTCGTGGTTGAACTTGAGTGGAGCGTTCTTCTCACCGAAGATGCGGTTCCAGGCCACAAAACGGTCGCGATCGAGTGACTGGGCGGGGATGTCAGCGCCAGGATTGAAGTCCTCCTCTGACCGGTAGCCGCCGGGTAGCACGATGGTCCGCAGCACGCGCGGGGCCTGCCGTTTCGCATCCTCCACGAGACGCTCGTTGGCGGCTTCGATCTGCTGCTTCTCAGCTGTGATCTCCAGCAGGAGTTTCTGAAAGGCCTTCGCTTCGGCGGCAGTTTGCTCGCCGCTAAACCAGCGGGCAAGGAAAGAGTGCTTATCTTCCGGCTTGGCAAGGTAGGCTTTCCACCGCTCGACCAGCTGGGCGGGCAGGTCTCCTGCCTTCTTCTTGCCCGCGGCGGCAAGCAGGAAGTCCGCCGTGCGTAGGGCATAGGTATCCGCGAGTTTGCGCCCTTGTGCGTCAAGGAACTTGTTGAGGTCTTTCTGCGCGCGGTCTGCCTCCTCCTTCTGTTTCTGCCAGGCAGAGGCTTCTGGCTCGGGCACCAGCGGATATTCTCTGTAGGCTGTGCTTGCGAAGACTCCGGCGAGGGCGTAGTATTCCTTCGCGCTGAACGGATCGTACTTATGATCGTGGCAACGGGCGCAGGCAACCGTGACGCCCAGCATGCCGCGCGTGACCATATCCACACGGTCGTTGCGTTCATCGGCGCGGGACTGCGGAGGCTGCGCAATGCCGTAATACCAGGGGCCGAGGCCCAGCAAGCCAGTAGCAGGCAGCAGGGACTCATCATTCATTAAGTCTCCAGCAAGCTGGGCCATCAGGAAACGATCGTAGGGCAAGTCGTTGTTGATCGCCTTCACGACCCAGTCACGAAAACGCCAGGCGTTCGCGTACGGCACTACCTCGGTACCCGTGAAATCATCTTCGCCATAACGGGCGACGTCCAGCCAGTGCCGCGCCCACTTTTCGCCGAAATGCGGGGAGGCCAGCAAATGATCGACATAGCGGGCAAACCATCCGGCTCTGTGGTCGTCCATCGCCTGCTGAAAGAGGGCTTCGTCCGGAGGCAGTCCGGTGAGGTCAAAAGCGGCGCGGCGGAGCAGTGTCCGGCGGTCCGCTACGGGGTTGGGTGTGATGCCCTTCGGCTTGTGGGCTTGGAGTAGCGCGCGGTCAATCGTTTGGCCGGGATCGGGGGGGCTAATCGGGCGATAGGACCAGTGGGTGGTGTCTTCCTGCCAGGTCGCGCCTTGTGCGATCCACTCACGCAGAATATTGATCTCTTCGGGCTGAAGCGGGGCGCCAGGCGGCATGGGAATTACGCCGGGGGTGCTACGGGTGGTGGCCTGCAGGATGCGACTCTCGTCCGGCTGCCCGGCTACCAACGCGGGCCCGGACTTGCCGCCTCGCAGCATGGCGTCACGCGAATCCAGGCGCAGATTACCCATTGCCGTTTGCGCGTGGCAAGCCCAGCAGCGAGTGGCCAGCACTTTGCGCGCGGCTTCGTCATCGGAGGCGACGGTGAACCCAGCAGCAAGCAGCAGACCGACAACCGCCCGCATCCACCCAGGGGAGGTCATGGGGGTCAGTCTATCAAAGGATGGGGCAAGGTAGCCAAGTGCCGGCTACGGGATGGCGGGTAGCTGAAGGTGAACTTTGGTTACGGCTCAATGGCTTCGTGGCAGTACTGGCAGTCGACGCTGGCGCTTGTCTTCATGTGGCAATCGATGCAGCCACCCATGCTGATGTCGCCTTCCTTAAACAAAACCTCGTGCAGAGCTACCCGGCCGTGGCAATCCAAACACCGGGCCCCAGCCTTGGAATGGGCGCGGTGGCTGAAGTAGACGTAGCTTGGAAGCTGATAGATAGGGACCCAGGAGATCTTGCCGTCCTGCTGCGCGATTGACGCCAGTTTCTGAATCGCGGGGCTGTCCTTCTTGATGACCTTGTGGCACTGGAGGCAGACCGAGGTCGTGGGGTAATGCATCTGTTTGCCTGGGTCCGGGTTCAGATGGCAGGTGCCGCAGGGCAAATCCAATGTGCCCGCGTGGATCTTGTGGCTGAACGGGAGTGGCTGGGCGGGTCCCGCTGGCGCTGCTTGCTGCGCGTGTCCCAGCACCAGCAATGCTGCGGCGTAGAGTCCCGCCGCAAGAATGGGGGCCACGGTTCGCACTAAACTACAAACTCCTCGTGTTCTTCTTCTCAGCAATATAATTCGATGCCCGCCAGGAAGAAGACGGCGGTTCCCTCCCCGAGGGGAAGCCTCCGCCGTCCTGCGATTCGCAACGACTTGAGGTGAGATTCCGGCTACGGAACTCGCACGTCCGCGTGAGCCTTGCCGTCACCCCATGCGAAGCCGAGCCGTCCGGCTTTGGGTCCGGTGGATTCCAGCGTAATCGTAAATTGCTCAGTGAACGGAGCATCCCGCACCCCCTCAATTTCGACGCGGCCGAGGTCCTGGCCCTCGTCGTACTTGAAGGCGCCCCACTGGTTGGGTACTTTGTTCACGATCAGCTTCGGCCCCTCTTCTTCCGTCACCAGCATGAACAGGCTGTATTCGCCGACGGGAACCTTGAGTCCATTAATCTCAATGGGGCCCGTGGTGGTGAGTTTGGTTGCTTCGTTTGCGCCCAGGCGCCAGACCTTGCCGAAGGGAACCAAATTGCCAAATACCTGCCGCCCTTTGACGTAAGGGCGGGAGTAAGCGATCGTAACTTTGGCGCCGCCAATGGTGGCCTCCGCCGTGCCCGGCGGGCTGACGCGTTCGCCCTGCGCCATCGCGCCGAAGGCAAAAAGCGCTGCCGCGGTGGCCCAAAAGGCCGTCTTCCAGATGGTCCTGCGAATCATGTAGTCTCCTCGAAGAATGGGTGAGTTCCGGCCGTGCTTCATTCGCGCGAAGCGCCCAATCGGGTTCCCCGCAAGCGCAATGTCATGGATGCCGTCTGCAACGTAGACGTTCCCAGTTTCTCATGGTTGCCTCTTGGCGGGCCGTCTCGCCGCCCGCCCTGTCCGCGCCCGCACCGCGCCGAATCTCGCTATGGCAGAGCCAGCAGTTCCGCGTTTGTGATGCGGTCCATCTTTGGGAAGAACATCTCGATGTAGCTGCCGCCTTCGCGAATGAACTGGCTCTGGTTGATATCGTCCCTGTAGCTCTGGAACTTCGCGAAGACATCCATGCCACTGATCACCCGGCCAAACGGACTGAAACCCTGTTTATCGAGTGGCGCGTTGTTGCCAAGATTCACGAATACCTGCATCGTACGTGAGTCCTTGCCAGACGCTGCGAACGAAACCGTGCCGCGCGTGTTGGAGAGTTTAGTTGGTTCGTCGGGCATGTATTCCTGGTTCCACTTGTTGGTCTTGCGCGGGCTGTCGCTAATGCCCCACTGCACCACAAAGCCGGGGCGCACGCGGTAGACGGGGCAGCCCGCGTAGTAATTCTCTTCGAGCAACCGGTAGAATCGCTCGGCGGCCAGCGGGGCGAGGCTGCGTGTTACCTCAATGACAAACTCACCCTTGGTGGTGGCGAACTTGGCGCGGTACTTCTCGGGCACCGGCGTGGGGGCTGGGGGTTCCGCAACAGGAGGGGGAACTGCCTCAGCCTTCTCCTTGGGGGCTTCGGAGGCGCAACTGCCCAGCAGGAGGGAGAGGATAGACAGCGATCCCGCGCCAAGCAGTGAGAGCAAACGGCGACGCTTCATGGCGGCGTACTCCTTTTGGCAGAAGCCGGTGCGGGACGGATACCCGCACTGGACTTTGCTAGAGCATATCGCAGGGAGTGTCTGGCTGGTCGGTTTACCGTAAATTACTCTTCTTTCGCGGTTGTGTTTGATAGGGTCCGGTGTATGATCCGCCTAATCGCACTCTCACTTTCCCTCGTGCTTTGCATGTTTGCGCAGCAAGGCTGGCAGCGGCTTTCGAGCAAGTATGGCGACTTGCCGAAGCCTTTCGAAGGAACCCAGCAGACGGCGTCTCTGCTTGGAGACTTTGACGGCGACGGAGTCACGGACTTCGTGATCACAGACCGCAGCGGAAGCCCCTCGGTGGTGATGTACCGGAGGTCCCCCGCGGGATGGACACGGTACGTGATCGAGCACATGAGGTTGCCGATAGAGGCGGGCGGTACGGTGTGGGATATCGACGGCGATGGCGACCTGGACATTGTGTTCGGCGGCGATGCGTCCAGCAACGAAATGTGGTGGTGGGAGAACCCTTCCCCGAAGTTTGACCCGGATACGCCTTGGGTGCGGCGCATCATTAAGAACTCAGGCGGCAACAAGCATCACGACCAACTGGCTGCAGACTTTGACGGCGATGGCAAAGTGGAACTGATTACCTGGAATCAGCGCGCGCGCAAGTTGCTGCTTTACCGCGCACCGGTGGATCCGAAAGCTGCTGGCCCTTGGACGCCAGCGGAAATCTATTCGTGGGCAGAGGGTGAAATGGAAGGGCTGGCTGTCTGCGACATCAATGGCGATGGCAAAGCCAATCTGGTGGGTGGCGGACGATGGTTTGAGTATGTATCGGGTGACTCCTTCCGCGAGCACGTAATCGATGCCACGGTACCCTTCTCGCGGTCCGCTTGCGGACAGCTAAAGAAGGGAAGTTGGGCAGAAGTGGCTTTTGTAGTGGGCGACGGCGTGGGGCGGCTGCGGTGGTACGAATATGTGAACGGGAAATGGGTGCCGCGCGACCTGTTGGGGCACGACGTCATCCACGGGCATTCGCTAGATATCGGCGATGTAGATGGCGACGGGAACTTGGATATCTTTCTGGCGGAGATGGGTAAATGGGTACACGACGTGCCTTACCCTGGTAACTGGAATGCCAAGACATGGGTGTTCTATGGAGATGGCCAAGGGAATTTCGAGAAGAACCTGGTGGCCGCGGGCTACGGGACCCACGAAGGGCGATTGGCGGACCTGGACGGCGACGGCCGCCTCGATATTCTGGCTAAGCCCTACAACTGGGATGCCCCGCGTGTCGACGTCCTCCTGAACCGGGGCAATGTGCGGCAACCCGTTAAGGCATTGCCTCTCGACCGCTGGAGCCGCCACGTAATCGACAGCGACAAGCCCTGGCGCGCAGTCTTCATCGACTCGACGGATCTTGACGGCGACGGCTTGCGCGACATTGTTGCCGGCGGCTGGTGGTATCGCAATCCAGGCAGCGTGGGCGGCCAATGGGTACGCAGATTCTTCGGCAGTCCTTTCCACAACTTTGCCGCTTTTGTGGATGTCGACCGAGATGGCAAACTCGATTTGCTCGCCACCCAGGGTAAGGGTTCCGCGAAGGATCCGCGCATGGTGTGGGCGCACAACCGGGGCGGAGGTGAGTTTACCCTGTATGGCAATATCCCGGAACCTGTGGGCGACTTTCTGCAGGGCATCACGTCGCTGCAAGCAGGTGCTGGACCCACGAAGACTTTTCTCTCCTGGCATCGTGGAGGGAAGGGCTTGCAGGCCATCGCGCCGCCCGCGGGCAACGCGAATGTGTTTCGCGCGCCATGGACATGGGCTACTGTGTTGCCCGAAAGCCAGGAGGAGCAAATCACCGCGGGAGATATCAATCGCAACGGTCGTTTCGATCTGCTGGCCGGGACCTGGTGGTGGCGCAATGAAGGGAATGGTGCCTTCACGAAGTTCGTGCTGAATCCTTCAGAGGGTGACCCGGACCGGAACAGGCTGGGCGACATCAATGGCGACGGGCGCTTGGACGCGATTGTCGGATTCGAATCCATCAACGCACCTGGAAAAGTCGCCTGGTATGACCAGCCAGAGGACCCCACCCAAACATGGACGGAGCATGTGATCGACAATCCCATTGGACCGATGAGCCTGAGTGTTGCGGATATGGATGGCGACGGTGATCTGGACGTGATCGTGGGTGAACACAACTACGCAAAGCCGGAAACGGCGGTGCTATGGATCTATGAAAACGTAAACGGCAAGGGAACCGAGTGGAAGAAACACACTGTGTACACCGGAGATGAGCATCACGATGGCGCCGTAGTTGTGGATATCGACGACGATGGCGACCTCGACATCATCTCGCTGGGTTGGAGCCACACGCGCGTGGTGATCTACGAGAATCGGGCCATCGATCGTAAACGCAACTAGCAAGATCGTGCCGGGATCGCGACGTTTCTCCGAGGGGGAGAACGGTAGGACAGACGAGCGTGAGGGCGTTTGGCCGGCAACAGACAGTTAGGTTTTCGGAACCGTGAGCTTGTAGTCCGCTAAAGTTCTCACGGAAACCGACGATGGAAGCATCGGAAGGGCAGCCACCGCGATGGGAACCAACCGCGTACTCTCGCAGGAAGAAATCGACAATGTCTTCAAAAAGATGTCGGGCAAATCGGCATCTTCGAAGGCCATGGTGCAGGCAATGCCGTATGACTTTCGGCGGCCGGACCGCATTCCCAAAGATCAACTGAGGGAAATTCACCTGCTCCATGAGAATTTCTGCCGCAATCTGGCCGGAAGCTTATCGGCGTACTTGCGGGCGTCAGTCACCGTGAACCTCATCTCCGTGTTGCAGTTAAGCTACTCCGAGTTCCTGCAGTGCTTTCCATCGCCTACGTCCATTTCCATCCTCTCGCTGCGTCCGTATGAAGGAAAGGGCGTGCTGGAACTGAACCCGTCTTTGGTATTCCCGATCATCGAGATCCTGATGGGCGGGCAGGGCAAGCCTTCGTCGACGCCGAAACGGGAGATCACAGAGATTGAGCGCAGCATTCTGGAGAGTGCCCAGCGCCTGATTCTGAGAGACCTGCGGGAAGCCTGGACGTCCGTGGCCAATTTCGATCTGGCGCTGGAAAAGACCGAGACCGAGCCGCAACTCGTACAGACGCTCTCACCGAATGAGGCGGTGGTGGCCGTAGGTGTGGAAGTACGCGTAGGCGAGTGTATGGGAATGCTGAACTTCGGAGTGCCTGCGATCATCATCAAGATGCTGCGGCAACGGTTCGACCAGCGCTGGAACCAGCGCAGGAGCGCCCCCACCCAAGAAGAGAGAGAGCGTATCCTTTCGTTGATACAGCCCGCGCGCCTTGAGATCGAGGCCGTTCTGGATGGCGCCACCATTGCCTTGCAGTCGCTCATCCGGATGCAGGTGGGGGATATCATTGCCCTGGACTATCCGGTGGAGCGCCCGGTTCAAGTGACCATTGGCGGCAAGCAGAAGCACATGGCGCGAATCGCCATGCGAGGCGGCAAGAAGGTAGTACAAGTTGAGGCTTCAGCAGAACAGACGCGCTTGCCCGTGCTGCCGGATGTGCCGGTCTGACAACGCGCCAAACCGGAGACATGCCAGACAGAGCGAAAAGCCTTCCAGCCTACCGTCCGCGGACCGCCGGTTTTCCCGCCGCTGCCACTGGAGGTTCCGGGTCCGGCGGCCACCATTGCAGATCCACATGTAGGTCGGTGAGGCCTAGCCGATTCTGAAGGAGCCTACTCAGCATACGCGTCGTCACCTCATCAAAGGCAGCCTTGGACTGGTAGCGAACGCGAACCACCACGCCGTCGCGCTGAAAGCCAAGTTCATAGCCCTTCAAGTCAGCGAGGTCACTCGGCCAGACTTCCTGCAGCGGACCTTCCAGCCGCGCGACCATCTCGAGACGCACTTCCTCAAGGTCGCGGGCGACACGCGGCGACGACAGCCGTTCCTGCAATCGCAGGAGTTCGTCATCCCCAGCCACCTTACGGACAAAGAGATCGACGTCGCGACCGGTGCGCTTCAGAATGGAATTGCGCGCCTGTTCGACGCGCTCGGGTGGGATAGCTTCAGTGAGGATCAGACGGATGCGGATCTGCTCCGCCCCAAGGTCGACCACCTCCGAGACAATGGCATCGCGGGGGGCGATGGTGCGGATGGCTTCGCGGATGGCACCGCGGGCTAGCGTCTCGTTGCGTACTTCCAGCAATGCCTGGCTGAGCGGGACGAAAAGGACGCCCAGCACCAGCAGGATCATCACGACGCGCCAGCGCAGCCTGCCAATGTCAGCCAGCGAACCGGCCAGAAAGGAACGGCGCAACAACTTGAAGAGCCGGTCTTCGGAAGCACGTTCGCGAATGGAATTGTCGATCTCCTGCCGGACATCGGCGGAATCCATCTTTACCGCCAGGAACACCAAAAACGCGCTGGCGATGATGGCGGCGAGGTTCGTGAGGAACAGCAGCCCCGCTCCGGAAATGATGGGTAATAGGAAGCCGCTGCCCACGCCAAAGCCTACGGTACAGAGCGGCGGCATCAATGCCACGGCGATCGCGACACCGGGAAGTGCCGTAACGCCGCCTCCTCCTCCTCCTCGAAACACCACTACGCTGCCGGCAAGGCCGGAGAACACGGCCACGCCGAGGTCGAGCAAGTTGGGGCTGGTCCGCGCCAGAATCTCATTGGTGGCGGAATGGAAGGGTAGCAGCCAGACGATGGCTGACGAAAAGAGCACGGCTGCGGCGATGCTGGTGATGAGGTTCACGGCGCTCTTGATGCCTAAGTACAAGTCGCCAACTGCCAGCGACAATCCCGCCGCGAGGATGGGTCCCATCAGTGGCGAGATCAGCATGGCGCCAATCACCACCGCTGGGCTGTTCAGCACCAGACCGAGCGTGGCGATGCCCGCCGAGAAGAATAGTTCCAACCAGTAGTTGAGGCTGGCGACCTCCGCCGCTTCGGAAATGCTGGCATAGAGCCTCGGTTTCGAGCGCGGGTCGATGCGCAAAAATTCTTCCAGCCGCTGGCGCGTGTTTTGCCCGGTGGTCTCGGCCATAGCTATACCAGTGTATGTGGTTGCGACGGTGCGGCGGGTGACAGCGGAAGGATCTCTCTGCGGCTACGGGATATACTCCCGAGCGTCCTTTCGGCGGTGATGGCCGTCAAGGATATGCACGACGCGAATCTTCTTTAGTTTTTGTGGGGAGAGTTGTCCGATGGGGACGTATACCACTTGGCGGCCCATACGGGTTGCGATGCTGCGCATAAGCGAACGGGGCGGCTTCGGCGCTACGTAGACGACATAACGCTTCACGGAGTAGTCGATGCCTGCTAGCAGCAACCTCTCTGGCTTGTTAAGTGCGATGCGGTAGTCAGGGTCGCGCCAGACATCATACATGCGACGCGGAGGCAGGCTCAGAAGCAAGCCGCCATACTCCGCCCGGCCAATGCCGGGACCCACAAGGTGTTCGTAAGGGTCAGTGGAGTAGAAGGCCATATCGCTCTCGTTCTGGTGCTCGCCCAGCCATGTGG
>JAHCHD010000128.1 GCA_026129915.1 Bryobacterales bacterium | reverse complement strand
GTTCTGCAGGCCCTGTGGGACTGGACTAGAGTGGGCTTGGCCCTTCCACGGGTTGTTACCCATCGCAACATGACTCCGTCACCCCCGTTGGAGTTTGCATGATCTGCTGCCGAATTGTTCGGCGGCGGAGCCAATAATTGAGGCTGGTCGGGAGTAAAAGTTCACACTCCCTTCATTTATCGATTGGATGAGCAAAGGTAGAACAAAATGCTGTACAAATGGTTGGAATAAGAATAGTAGCCGGCGTGTCAACTGCCGATAGTCTCGTGAAATAGAAGTAATCCTAGCCGGTAGACCCAGATAAGCATACTGAATGTCGCCGCACTAATGTCACCGTGGTTCGAGGCACGTCTCTCAAGAGTGGCTGTAACAGATTGAATCGGAAAGGCAGGTTGCGCGCTTGTCTTGTTGATCGGGGTAAGTCCGAGGTTCATGCGCCAGTTGCGATTGCGGTAAATACCGTATTTACGCACACAGTCTTACCACGAACTTAGATGTCGAGTTCTCAAGTTGCCTGACGGCGAACACTTGATGTCACCGTTATTGGTTCGAAAACCGGGATCGGGCATCGCTTGGTTGTAGGAGTTGTAAAATCTTGGCCGAAGTGCCTGAATCCAATTGATATTCAGCCCAAATTCCCTCAGAATCCTGAGTGAACCCAAAGGGCGAGCATCGGAACGGCTGTCCGCGCTGACGAGCCTGTAGCTAAGGTCGCGAGCAGCCTTCGAAGGTTTCCCGCCAAATTGCCCTGCCTGCATTGCGCCTATCGGACACCAGGCCTCTCCGCCTGAGCTGGCCATGTGCCCGAAACCCGTAGCTCCACAACCACAGAGGAGGACGTATTCGATGGCTCCCAGACAAGACCCAGCGAATTCCAGGCAGTCCAACAGCCGCTTTCATCTGGAAGGGGTGGCTGAGCTGCAGCCTGGTGAAGACAGAGATGCACTCGAATTGCAGGCCATCGCAGTTGGTCGCGATGGACGAATTCTGGGGACGTCTCCTGTGGCGAAAGAGGGGAAGTTCCGCATCGATCTGGCACTTGCCGAGCCGGAAGATGTCCAACTGTTCGTTGGCCCGGCAGATGACCCTGAGGCGCTGCGCAATTCCTCCGCAGCTTCCCGCCAGTTTGTGGCGGGGGATTGGAAGAAACAGGGGGAGGGTTATTCGCTTAGCGCGAGCCTGAGCGTCTCCCGGCTGGAGTGGGTTCTCTGGCTTCCCCGGAAGGTGTGCGTGTATGGCCGGGTACGAAAGGTTTATACCGAAGACGGCGTCACGAGGGAGTGCCCGGTCCCGTTCACGAAGGTGGAAGTTTTCGATGTGGACCGCGAGGGTTGTTACTGGCCCTACATCGTCCGGAAATGGACCCATTTGAATGGCCGTCGAGTGGTGCGCGTTCCTGATCTGATCGACATAAGACCGAAGCTGCCCAAACCGCCGATTCCGGATCCACCACCCTTTCAGTTCGATTATGTTGGAACTTTCGACCCCGGTTCGCTGGTGGGATTCAATCCGCAGCCCGAACCTCCGATTGCGATGACGGCAGGCGAGGTGGGCAGTCGAATCGCCCTGAATCCCCAGCCACTTCCGCCGCGGGCTCACATGACAGACGCCGCGCTGAAAGCCAGTGATTGTGGCTGCGGGGGTGGAGCGCCGCAAGGTATGCAGGCAGCCTCCACATTCGCCGGCGAGACCGCCAGTTTGGACCCGGCGATTGCGCAGCGGCTGGGGGAGCTGACACTCACCTCGCGCCTCGAACCATGGATTCTATTCCCACGGTGTTTCTACAGCAAGAGGATAGCCTGCGTAACCATCACCAATGACTGCGGCGAGTTCCGCTGCTGCTTTAAGTGGTATCCATTCCACTTCCGCAACGGCAGGTTGCGCTACGATCCGCGCCCGGACATCATCATCCGGTTGACTCAGGTGATCAATGGCGTGGAGAGGGTGATCTATGTCGATCCCTATACGAGCACGCGGTGGAACTACACCGGCGCCTACCTCACCCTGACCGTCGACGATGAGGACATCAAATGCGGTAGCTGCGACCCGCAAATCAGGCCCGAAGGCACACAAGTGTTCTTCACGCGGATTGGCAATGACGAGGTCTATCGCATCAATCAGGGAACTGGCACTTACACTACTGCCGGCCTCAGCAACATGGCCTACGGCAGCACCCTGCGGGTACATGCGCAGTTCGGAAACGCCCTGAGCACCGGAGCGCCGGCCCGCTACTACAGGCTGTCTTACCGGAAAGGGGCAGCGCCATTCACGCCGATTGACGCGTCGCTTTCAGATACGCGCGTAAATAAAGTGACGCTGCAAAGTGAATCCCATACCCTGGGTCCGCTAACGGTAAACGGGGTGCCGGGGTTGTACGAGATTCGCAACTTCGGGTCTTATTACTGGTACAACCCGGATTGGATCGGCTTATGGAATACGCTGACGGCGGAAACGGATACGGGGCTTTTCACGCTGCGCCTGGAGGTGTTTGACCAGAACGGTGTGAAGCTGAATGCCGCGGCGGTGGATTATCGCGACGGCACTGTTGGACCACCTGCTGTGCTGCCGCCGATGGGTGACCAGTGCGACCTGAAGATCACCCTCGACAATCAGCCGCCGGAGGTGGAGTTTAGCGTACCGGCCGCCATCAACGAATGTGGGGTTGTTCCCTGGAGCCCAGGCCTGGTGCTCAACTTCCCGATTAGCGCGCAGCAGGAGAACGGCAGGTTGCGCTCGTGGTATTTTCTCTACCGCAAGGGGGTGAACCCGGCTTCCACGACCCTGGCCTCCGGCGTATCATCAAACGGTTCGCCCGGGAATGTGGCGCAATTGGTTTCCGGCGCGCCTTTGTTGGCGGGTCTAACGACTACGTGCGCGTTCGACCTCGAACTAGGCGCATGGGCGCACGTACGTAATGGCTATGGCCTTGTGTACTTCCGCCGACAGAATAAGGCCATTGCTGTTGAAAAGTGCGATTGTCCGGAATGCCCGTAGGGTGGCAAAGAGTGAACGCGATCCGCGGGAGGACGCCATCCTTCCGCGGATCACTCTCTTTGGAATTCTGAGAGAATTGCCACGGGTTCGGGTTGTCACCCTTTGCAGCGCGATTCGTTCGCCTTGTTGGGGCTGGAACAGATCGGCGGGGAGACGGTTGGAATTGAAACCGTGGCTGGCGTGTGAAACTCCGATCGGTTGGAGGTATGTCCATGGGACTCTTGCTCCGGCTTAGCGGCAATTGCTCTCACCAAAGATTCGAGGTTGAGCGCAAGAGTGGTGACCGTAAATCGGCCCGGTAGTTCTGACAGAAGAGCAATTTCAGCTATACACCACGCAATAATCGGCCTATACTGACTCAATGTCGAAACTGCGCCGTCACTTTCTGAGATCGGCCGCTGGGATGACTGCGGGCCTTTCTCTTCCATGCGACACGCTCACCGAAGCCGCCATGGCTGCTCCATTCGCGGGACAAAGCCCCGCGAATGCCGCGACTGAGGGCAAACCGGCTAAGCTGCCCACTATCAAAATAGGCAAGTTCGATGTGAGCCGACTGATTGTTGGTGGCAACCCGTTCTACGGCTACTCGCACTTCAACCGGCTCTACAGCGAGCACATGAAGGAGTGGGCGACTCCCGAACGCGTGGTGGAAGTCCTGCGCCAGTGCGAAGCGCATGGCATCAATACCTGGCAGTTTTCGCACACGGAGCGCACCATTTCTGACCTGAAGCGTCACCGCGACGCCGGCGGCAAAATGAACTGGATTCTGCTTAGCCACGCCGAGATTGAGAACAACCATGGCCTCATCAAGGAGGTGGCGAAACTCGGCCCGGTGGGCATCGTCCATCATGGGGGCTCCGCAGAGCGCAAACGCCGCGAAGGGAAAATCCAAGAGGTGAAGGACTTCCTTAAAGCGGTGCGCGACCACGGTGTGCAAGTGGGACTATCTACCCACGACCCAGAATTCCTAGACCAAGCAGAGTCAGAAAACTGGGACGTGGATTTCTATATGACCGCGCTCTACTACCTGACGCGCTCTGGTCGCGAGTTTGAGAAGCTCCTGGGCCAGCGTCCGTTAGGAGAGGTTTATCTTCCGGAGGATCCGGCGCGCATGTGCAAGTCCATCCGGCAGACGCGGAAGCCGTGCCTGACCTACAAGGTGCTGGCTGCCGGACGCCTGGCCGATACTCCGAAGCAGATCGATGCGGCCTTTCAGTTCGCCTTTGACAACATGAAGGCCAATGACGCCATCATCATCGGCATGTATCCGCGATACTTCGACCAGGTTTCGGACAATGCCCAGCGCGTCCGCAAAATCCTTGGCAAGAAAGCATAGGGGGTTTTGGGGCTGGTGAGCTGCTAACTCGGGAGTGGCAGACCACCTTGCCCTGCGTCGCGAATCGGCCCAATTGGCGACCAGGCGCCAAGTATACCCATGACAACGCAACCGGCTACGCTGGGGTGGACTGGACGCCCAACTCCGGTTGCTCGTCGGAGTCGTTGACTGCCTTGCGGGCCTCCCGTTCCTGCGCCATGGCTTTGGCCCGTTGGAGATCAAGCTTGCCGGTGGGCAGAATCGGGAGTTCCGGCACCTGATGGATGCTCTCCGCCTTGGGTATCCAGAGGCGGGGTACACTGCTGGCGGCAAGCGCGCGATTCAATTGCTGGGCGTCCCGTTCTGCGTCGGTATGCAGCAGCACGAGACGTTCACCCTTTTGTGGGTCGGGCAGAGCAACCACCATGCAGCTTTCGAGGCCGGTGGCCTCGCGCACCGATTCTTCCACGCGAATCAGGGGCACCATCTCACCAGCGATCTTGCTGAAGCGGCTTAGGCGGTCAGTGAGGGTGAGGAAGCCGTCGGCATCCACGGCGCCGATGTCGCCTGTGACATACCAGCCATCGCGCAGCGCGTCACGGCTGCGCGATTCCTGCTTCCAATAGCCGAGCATGCGCGAGGGGCCGCCGGTGAGGATGAGGCCTTGCTGCCCGGCCGGGAGCGGCACGAATGTCTCGGGATCTACCACTTGCACGGTAACGCCGGGCATGGGCTGGCCGACGGTGCCCGGTTTGCTGCCCACCTGCGGCCAGATGGGATGGTCAGCATTGGGAACGTTCACCGAGATCACCGGAGACATCTCAGTGGCGCCGTAGCCCTCGTAGGCGGGCACGCCAAAGCGGGTGACGAAATCCTCGTAGAGTTGTGCGGGCATCTTTTCAGCGCCGGTAATCACCAGGCGCAAGGTGGCGAACTGCTCAGGCGTACAGACGCGCAGGTAGGTCCGCAGGAAGGTGGGTGTGGCCAGCAGCATGGTGACTTGATACCGCTGGACGAGTTCGCCCACGGCCTTGGCGTCGAGCGGGTTGGGGTGATACGCGACGCGCGCGCCCACCATCAGCGGGAAGCACAGGGTGTAGGTGAAGCCGAAGGAATGAAACAGAGGCAGGATGCCGGCGATGGCGTCGTGGTCCTCAATGTGGAAGAGCAATTGCGCGCCCTCCACGTTGGCCAGCACTCCGCGGTGCGAAAGCATCACCCCCTTTGGTTCGCCACTGCTGCCGCTCGAAAAGATGATGGTGGCGACGTCTCCGGGCTTCGCGGCGCCTGCTCCCAGAGCGGAAAGCAGAAAGCGCTGCGGCACCAGGCGGGCCAGCAGCAGGGCGCGTAGTTTGGCGGCCTTGCCGAACGAAGCCATCAGGTCTTCCAGGTAAACAGCGCCGTCTGGCTCCTCGATCTTAGCTTTCTTCAGGAACTGTCTGGACGTAAACACCGTGCGGATGTCGCATTGCGTGCACGCGGAGCGGATTGCGTCTGGACCCGCGGTGAAGTTGAGGTTCACTGGAACCTTGCCAGTGAGCAGCGTGCCGAGGTTGGCCAGCGCTCCGCCGACCGAGGCAGGCAACAGCAAGCCGATGCGCTCATCTGCAGGACGCTCGCGGCGCAGCCAGCCGGCAAACATCACGGATGCAACCAGTGCGCGCCCGTAGCTGAGGTCCTTGCCGGAGGTATCCTGCAGTGCCTTCCGGCTCCAGTAGCGGCGGGCGTTGGCCAGGAAGCGGGCGGCGATGGTGGTATTCACGCGGGGTGCGGCGTCCATGGCCTCGGCTCCCAATGCGAGCACCTGCTGGCGTGCTGCCTCGGCGGTGACGGTGGAAGGCAGGGGCGCACCAAAGGTCACCTGGATGCGACGGCGCAAGTAGTCGCGCTTGAAGAAAGGCCGTCCATTCGAGCCATGGCTGAAGGTGCTGCCCCAAACGCCGTTGAGGTGTACAGGGATCACCGGCACGTCGAAGCCTTCGAGGATCCGCTCCAGGCCGCGCTGAAAGCGATGAATGTTTCCCGTGCGGGTGAGCGAGCCTTCGGGGAATATGCACACCAGTTCGCCATTCTCGAGGGCTTGGCGGGCAGCGGTAATCGATTCGATGATCGCTTTGCGCCCTAGCGGCACGGGTATTGCACCGATGGGCGCCAGCAGCCAGCGGAAGCGCCTGTAGTAGCTGTCCAACACCAAAAAGCGGGCAATGCGAGGCAGGCCGGCGCCAATGAGGAAACCGTCGAGGAAGGAGATGTGATTGGCTACGATCAGTGCGGGACCCTTGGCTGGCACAACCTGGGAACCACGGATGTCGAAGGCGTACACGAGGCGCAGCAGGCTGCCCAGCACCAGGCGTAAGGCGTCCTCTGGCGTGTACCACAGCACTACCAGCGTGGAGGCAACCGTGAACAGACCGGCAATGATGATTACGGTATCAGGCGACCAGCCCAGCAGGCTGGTGAATAGCCAGAGTATTCCCGAAGCCAGCAGCATGGCAATGGCGTTGAAGAAGTTGTTCACGCCCATGATGCGGCCTTTTTCATGGGGCGCCGGACGGTGCTGCAGCATGGCGTTTAACGGCACGATGAAGAGACCGCCGAAGAGGCCCATCACAATGAGGAAGGCCACGGTGAAGCCAAAGTGGGGCGCGGCCATTACCACACCCAGTGCGCTTAGCCCCATGCCCAGGCAGCCGGGGACCACCAGGCCGAGTTCGATGTGATCGCCAGAGATGCGGCCGGCCAGCATGCTGCCGATACCAATGCCCACGGCCAGGCCGGCCACCAGGATGCCCGCTCCGGAATCGCTTAGGTTCATGGACTGTTTGGCGAAGAGAAGTAGGTCCATCTGGAACAGCGCGCCCAGAAACCAGAAGAACGAAATGCCAGTGATGGTAAGCAGCAGGGTGCGGTCAGCGAGCACGCTACGGGTGCCCAGCATGACTTCGCGCACAGGGTTCCACCGGAAAGCCTCCGGACGCAGAGGCGGCGGCACGCGTCCAATGCCAAAGCTCGCGAGGCTGCCAAGGCCGGCCACCGCAATCAGCACCAGAGCGATCTTCCATGTGGTGGCGCCCCAGAACTGGAAGAGGAAGCCGGCAGCAGTGGTGCCCAGAATGATGGCGACGAAGGTGCTCATCTCAAGAAGGCCGTTGGCGCGGGAAAGTTCCTTCTCCGGAAGCAACTCGGGCAAAATGCCGTACTTGGCAGGGCCGAAGAAGGTGGATTGTACGGCCATCACGAACACCACCAACAGCATCCAGTCAGGGCTGTTGACGTGGAAGGCCCACAGGCCAAGCAGCATCGCCGGCATTTCGAGCAGTTTGGTGACAATCAGCACGCTACGCTTGCTGTAACGGTCAGCCAGTTGGCCGGCGTAACCGGAGAAGAGGACGAAGGGCAGCACGAAGAGTAACCCGGCGGTGGCGATGTAGGCGCTATTTTGCCGGGGGTCCGCAATCAACATCACGGTAAGCAGGCTCACCGTGATCTTGTAGGCGTTGTCGTTCCAGGCGCCCAAGAATTGGGTGAGCAGAAAACTGGAAAAGCCCTTTTCGCGCAGTAGCCCGAGATAGGTTCCTTGGGTGTTGATGTTGATGTTGGTGTTGTTCATGGTAACGGTGGCCGTATGGGCTCACGCTATCCAGTTGGCAATCGTGACGCCATTCCTTTGCGAACACGCTAAATTGCTGAATTGTCGTATCATACCCGGTTTTGTTGGCGTGCTGCACGGAAGCCTAGCAGAGATTCGCGAATACATTCTATGTCTGCAATTGTGCACTGGATGTACAATCGTTGCCATGGCAAGCTTTTCCCGTACACAGCGCGCATTCTTGGAGGCGGTAAACCGAGTGGCTCTGGCGAACCCCTTTCTGCCAGACCTCGCGGAGGCGGAGCAAGCGGCGCTGGGGGCGGAGTACAAAGACCAGGGACTTACTTGGAGCCTGCAGGTGGACGACCCCAGAAAGTTGCGGTCTAACGCGTGGAGCCTTTGCGCGCGGCTGGAGGAAATGCTGCCAGCACTGCGGGCCGCGGTACTGAAGGGGCGGGCGCAACTGACGGCTGAGGAGGCGGCGCTCTATGAGGGGGCGGTGCTGTACGCGCTCTACCACCGGATCTATCCGCGCATGGTGGAGTCTGCGTTCCGTGAGGCGGCACAAGGGCGCGGACGGTGGAGCTACTACCGCGAGTTTGACCGCGACCGGCGCGACCTGCTCGACTGGCCGGAAGGAGGCAGCTTGAGCCAATACAGCGCGCCGCACATGTTTGCCCTGTTCTACCAACTAGTGCGGGCTTTCCATTGGATTTTCGAGAACATCATTGGCAGTTCGGCGCCCGCGGCGCGATTGCGGGCGGCGGTATGGCAATCGGTGTTTACGCATGACCTCCAACGCTATCGGCGCAGCCTGCATGCGCGGATGGGGGACCTGGTGACCCTGATCACCGGACCGTCTGGGACGGGAAAGGAGCTGGTTGCACGGGCCATCGCACTCTCCCGGTATGTGCCCTTCGACGAGCGCAGCCTGCAGTTTGTGGACGACCCGGCTGCCCATTTCCATCCGGTGAACATTGCCGCGCTGAGCAGCGCTCTGGTGGAGAGCGAACTCTTCGGGCACCGGCGAGGCTCCTTCACCGGTGCGCTGCAGGACCGCAAGGGCTGGCTGGAGGCCTGCGCGCCGCTGGGTGCGGTGTTCCTGGACGAGATTGGGGAGCTTGCGCCCGAGATCCAAGTGAAGCTGCTGAGGGTGATTGAGGGCCGCAGCTTTACGCCTGTCGGCGATACGGTGGCGCGGCGCTTCGTGGGGAAGCTGCTGGCGGCGACGAATCGGGACCTTTCAAAGGAAATTCGGGACGGGCGCTTTCGGGAGGATCTTTACTACCGGCTGTGCTCTGACCTGATTCGTACGCCCTCACTGCGGCAGCAGATTGAGGAGTCCCCCGTGGTGCTGCGCGACCTTGTGCAGTTTCTGGCGAAGCGGGTTGCCGGCGAGGAATCGCCCGGCGTTGCTGCTCAGGCGCTGGAGTGGATCCAGCAGCACCTGCCCGCTGGCTATCCCTGGCCGGGAAACTACCGGGAGTTGGAACAATGCGTACGCAACGTGATGGTGCGGCGGCAATATGAACCGGTACGGACTGCGGAAGCAGCGGAGGCTGGTGACCTGTTCGCGGAGGCACGCGCTGCAAGCCTGAGCGCCGAGGACCTCATGCGGCGCTACTGCACGCTGGTCTACGCGCGGCTGGGCACTTACGAGGCGGCGGCGGAACGATTGGGGCTTGACCGTCGGACGGTGAAGGCGAAGGTGGACGACGGGCTGCTGGCTAAAATACGGGGCGGGGACGTAGCGAGCTAATAGGCCCCGTTTGCGCGCAGGATAACGCCCACCGTTTTCCAGATGATGCGCAGATCAAGGCCAAGTGACCATTCGCGGATGTAACGGCTGTCCAGCTCCACGCGACGCCGGTAGCTGGTGTCGCTGCGGCCGGAAACCTGCCATAAGCCAGTAAGGCCAGGACGCACTCGAGCGTACAGACGAAAGCCGCGAGGGCCATATTTCGGTACTTCCGCATCCACGATGGGGCGCGGGCCAATGAGGCTCATATCGCCGTTGAGAACATTCCAGAACTGGGGCAGTTCATCCAGGCTGGTACGGCGAAGAAAACGGCCGATTCGAGTGACACGAGGGTCATCCTTCAGCTTGTGGGTAGCTTCCCACTCCGCTTCCAGTTCCGGGTGTTCCTCAAGGTAGGACTGCAGTCGTTGCTCACTATCTTGGACCATGGAGCGAAACTTCCAGAGAGTGAAGCGGCGATTGCCTTGCCCGATTCTGGTGTGACGAAAGAGCACGGGGCCAGGGGACTCCAAGCGAATCGCAGCCGCGATCACCAGACTGAGGGGAAGCACCAATGGAATGAAGAAACAGGCAGACGCGATGTCAAAGAGTCGCTTGAAGCGGAAATACGATGGGACCAGCAGGCCGTTCCACTCCTGCAGGGCAGGCAGTGCTTCCACACGCGGTGGGGCCGGCTCCAATTCCGTCGCTATGTCAATCAATCTGCTTGCCATATTCCCAGTTCACCCGGCAGTGGTGCGCAGATACAATTCCTCGTATAGCGCCGCCATGGTCTCTACCATTGTCTCGAATCGGAAGCGATCGCTGTAGCTAAGACGCCCTTGCTTTCCCAATCGTTGCCGAAAAGAGCCATTTTCGGTAAGTCTTCTTAGCTGCGACGCCAGGGCGACCGGGTTGCCCGCTGGAGCCAGAAGCCCAGAGCCCTCGTTTACAACAGACTCACTCACACCGCCCACGTCGGAAGCAACCACCGGCAGACCGGCTCGCATCGCCTCAAGTATGCTACGCGGGAAAGCCTCTGAACGGGAACTGAGGACGAAGATCTGGGAGCGTGCGAGAACGAGCGAGGGGTCACGCTGGTAGCCAAGGAAGCGCACCCTTTCGGCCAGCCCCAGCCGCGCTACCAGCGTTTCAATCTCGGCTTGTAGGGGACCATCACCCACCAGATCCAGTTGCCAGGGAATGTCCGTCATGCGCGCCAGGGCATGAACCAAAGTAGAGTGGTCCTTGGGCGCCTCGAAGCGGGCGACGGAACAAAGCCTGGGCGGATGGGTACTGGGATCGGAAAAGTGACCTGGGTCCACGTCGGGCATCCCGTTGTGGATCACACGGAAAAGGGATGCCGGCGCAATACGCTTTTGGATAGCGAGTTGCTTTTCGTACTCGCACACGCAGACGATTGCCGCACTCCACCGGGCTGCCAGCCGCTCAACGGCCGTGAATACGGGTCCGGCAAGGGGTGAAATGCGCTGGCCAATGGTCCAGCCGTGCGGAGTGTAAAGAGCCGGAATGCCCAGGTAGCGACAGGCGATGCGCCCCACCAGACCGGCCTTGGCCGTGTGGGTGGATACGATATCCGGAGCGAAACCGCGAAGCGCCGCGGTGACCTCACGAATCGCAAGCAGGTCTTGCCACGGGTGGATGGCGCGCTGTAGGTGGCTGAGCGAAACGAAGGGGATTCCCGCCGCGCCTAGCTGTTCTGTCACTGGTCCAGTGCCGCCAACCAATACGGTTACCGCGTGTCCGCGCTGCTGCATGGCGGATGCAAGGTCGCGCACATGAATGCTGGCACCGCCTACCGCGTCAGCGCGGGTAATGACGTATTCGATCCTCACACGGGCTCCTTTTGCGACAGGATCACCAGGAAGGCCAGCTTGCGAAAAACCGCTTCGGCCAGCGGGGCGGCCAAGGGTAACCGCAGGAAGGGCAGCAACCATCCGCGCCCTGGCCTTGAGAGCAGGCGGTAACGGATATAATCCATCTCGCGCAATTCGCTGGTGAAGTGCCTGCCATAGGCCGTGAAGACTTGGCGGCGTGTGCGGTAGACGGTGTAGGTATCAATCCAATTGAGCTTGTCGATGGCCCACTGGCGAGAGGTGGGCGACTCGGCCTTGTGATAGCCAAGGCCGAGCGCGCGCAGCGCCCACGTATAGCAGAAGCGCAGTCTGGAGTTGCGTGGCAGGCGGTGCGACAGGGGGATACCGATGTGGCCTTCGCGTAGCACATCACGGGAAGGAAAGAGGCTCAGCACCTGGCCGCCGGGCTTCAGGACACGGTGAATTTCTGCCAAAGCGGCGTCGAGGTCTTCGACGTGTTCCATCACCTGGTTGTTCACGACAAGATGGAAGTGGGCGTCGGGGAAGGGAAGGCGGCCATCGACGATCTCGTGGATCGCGCAGCCAAGCAAGCCAGCAGCATCGGCCTCCGTCCTGGCGTTGGACCCGGCATAGAATACGTCGGCACCACTAAATGCAAGACCCGCGTCGAGGCCGGCCCGCACCAGACGCCCCGCGCCACATCCATAGTCCAGAATGCGCGCTCCTGGTTGGCGCTCCGCAAACTGCTTGGCGAAATCGAGTACGTAGCGGTTCGTGACGTCCATGGTTGAATGAAACCTTAGGCCCGGCCGGGCGCGGATACCCGCTCAAGCAATTTCCGGTAGAGTAACTCCCATTGAGCCGTGACAGCATCGGCGGAGAATCGTTGGATGGCGTGAGCGCGGGCGCGTCCCCCGAGCGTACTGCGGGCGGCCACATCCAGCATCATCACACGGCGCATGGCCGCTGAAAGGGCCTCGTGGTCGCCAGACGGAACCAGAAAGCCGCCGTCTTCCGGAAAGACCTCACGTACGCCGCCCACGTTCGTGGCGACGCAAGGCATGGCGCTTAATGCAGCTTCAATCAGCACCACGGGTAGCCCTTCCACGACGGACGAAAGGACGAAGCCGTCACACGCGTTCATGAGCTGCGGGATTTCGCTTTGGGAGCCCAAAAATCGAACGCGGACCTTCGCCTCATTTGCCTGCTGCTGCAGTTCAGCTTCAAGCGGACCTTCGCCGGCAATCAACAACTGGCAGTCTGGCAGAATCGCCATGGCCTTGAGCAACGTGGGGTAATCCTTCTTCCACATCAGACGCCCCACGGAGAGCCAAGTGAACGTATCGCCAAGTTGCAACGCGGCGCGGGTCAGCACTCTTCGCTCAGCATCCGGGCAGAAGCGCGCGGGGTCCGATGCGTTCAGAATCACACGAAGGCGCGGAGGCGAGATCGCGCGGGCCTGCCGGTGGCGCTCCGCCACGGCTTCGCTCACGCAAACGGTGGTATCGGAAAGGAGATCAGTCCAGCGGTAAATACGATCGCGCATAGCAATTCGCGAGGAACTCCTGCTGCTTTCCGCGAGGCTATGGATGGTGGAGATTACCACGGGCAGCGGACAGAGCAGGCGTACGGCGCGAGCCAGCAAATTAGCGTGGAACAGGTGCGCGTGAAGCACGTGTGGTTGCACTCTCCGCAGCAGAAAGATGAGCCGAATGAAACCCGCAAGGCTAGCCTTGCCAGGCTGCATCCCTAGGGAATGGACTGCGATCCCGGACTCCTGCAACTCTTCGGCGAATGCGGTGGGCGCCAGCATGGAGATTACACATACCCGGTAGCCCCGCTGATGTAGGGCAAATGCCAAGGAAGCCACCTGGGTCTCCGCACCCCCCCGGGCCAGATTGGTGCACAGCAGGGCAACGGAGAGGCCCGTGTTAGGGAATTCCAGACTTTTGATGGCGGCGCTCATGCCGAGCCTCCAACCAACCCGCGAAAGAGCTTGGCGTAGGCGTCTACCATTGTCGTCACATCGTAGTGGTACGCCCGAGCCCGCGCGGCTGCGCGGAAGGCCTCCAGACGAGTGCTGTCCGTCGAAAGCGAGCGCATGGCAGCCGCCAGCGCCTCCATATCCCCAGGGGCTACCAGA
The DNA here is from genome assembly GCA_026129915.1 of Bryobacterales bacterium. Taxonomy (GTDB): domain Bacteria; phylum Acidobacteriota; class Terriglobia; order Bryobacterales; family Bryobacteraceae; genus JACTMJ01. Next base: position 709 of record JAHCHD010000128.1, on the reverse strand, counting down.
ATCCCACTCTCTCCATCTTCCACTACTTCGGGAAGGCCACCAACGTTGGTGGCAACCACCGGAAGGCCGGCGGCGACTGCCTCCATCACGGCGAGCGGGGTGCCTTCCCAATCCGATGCCAGAACAAACATATCGGAGGCCGCAAGGATGGGGGCCACGTCGCTTTGCGCACCAAGAAAGCGAACGCGGTTACCCAGGCCGAGGGCTTCCGCGTGTACGGTAGCTTCGTGGCGGAGTGTGCCGTCACCGGCGAGCAGCAAGTGCCAGCCGGAGCCATCAGGAAACGCTTGGGCGAATGCGCTGATCAAGCCCAGCGGGTTCTTCTGTGGTTCCAACCGTGCAACGGAAACCGCGAGCTTGTCCGTTGGTCCAAAGCCCTGGCTGCTTTTCCACGCGGCGGCTGCCTCAGACTGGCGAAACCGTGCCGTGTCAATCCCGTTTCGAATAGTAGCTGCGGGGGCGAACCCATACATCTCCCGGAAACTCGCGGCCACCTGCTCTCCTACGGCCACCGGGTGTACGCCCCGGCGATAGGCGATGCGATGCACAGTACGGCCGGCGGCATCCACCTCTCGATCTGCCAGGTTATGGACCGTGTGCACGAGCTGCGACGCTCCAAGTCCAGTTACGGCGGGAAGCACGTAGCGCAACAGGTAGGAGTGGGTGTGGATAATCTGTGGATCGGATTGCTGGAAGGTCCGTCGTAATC
>JAHCHD010000127.1 GCA_026129915.1 Bryobacterales bacterium | reverse complement strand
CGAAGGCATACCACAACAGAGGGCTGATGAAGCCATCGGTAAGGTTTTCGCTGATGCTTTCGATGGCAGCACGGCGGCAGGCGGGAATGTCCATCTTCGCAGTGTCGCGGCCCACCAGTTGTGAGATGGCGTGGCGAGCGGCATCGAGGTCGCCTGCGTTGGCCGCGTGTTGGACGCGCCAGGCATGGGCCAGCAGGTCGCGCATGGCCAGCAGTGAGTACACCAGCAGGGTGTGAACGCCGACGCCCAGCCAGGGATGCAAGGTAGCGGCACCCAGGATGGCCGTGCCCCAGAAGGGGATCCAGAACGAGTTAAGCAGCAAGAAGAGCAGGATGCCACCCCCGTAGCCATCGAAACCCATGCGGCGCAGCAGGTGCTCGAAGGCCAGCAGGGTATCGCCTATCACGCGCACCGGATGCCAGCGATAGACCGGGTCACCAAAGGCCAGATCGAGGGCCACCGCGGCGGTGAGCGCTCCGGCAGAAGGATAGAGGGGTGCTAGCTCCATTTGGCGGTCCACCCTAAGGCGATGGCTTGCGCCACCAACGGCAAGGGGTGGCTGACGTCTGCAACGCGAAGTTGCTGGTAGAAGCTGGGCCAATCGCCTGGGCGTGCTGCCAGGGCGCTGGCCATGGAAGCGGCCTGGTGCCTGAGGGCATCGTGGGCCAGCGTTGCGGGCAGTGTCTGGTAGCGCACGCGGTCAAGCACTGCCGCCATGGCGTAAGCGGCTGCGCTCACCATGGGTTCGTAGAATACCGACTTGTCGTTGGCGCGCAGCAACTCGAGCGGACGCACCTCCAGATGCTCCTCTAGCGCGCTCAGCAGGGCCTTTTCCTTCACGCCGAAGCGCTCCAGTGCGTGGAAGACGCCCCGCGTGTAGCTGGCTTCGAGGCCGTTCTGCCAGCGCAGCGCTTCGAGGGTGGCATCGCGCACGGTCAGTCCAATCATTTCGCCCAGGCGCACGTGCTGGCTGGCCGCAGCGAGGGGCTTGTGTTGCGACAGACAGGCGGCGATGCAGAACTGGTCAGTCCCCGTGCCTGTGGCAGCATCCGGCGAATAGCGGCTTCCGATGGCCAGGCGCGTGAGGGCGGCGCTCTTGGCCTCAGTCATGGTCACCACGGCCCGCGCCAGCGCGCCTTCGGTGAGTGGACGGTTGATCAACAGCATCGTGTTGATGGTGCCCGCCAGTGCGTGCGGGGCAGCGGGCGGTATATCGAGGGGCGCTACCTTTTCCCATCCGGTATCGGTCTCACGCCAGGTGGCGGGGTCGCCCGCGCAGGCGGCGTTGCCCTGGACGCCTGCTGTCACCACTGCAGTAACAACAAGCTCATCCGCGGGGTTGCCGGTGGCTGAGGTGGCGCTGTCGCGGATGGTGAGGATGCTGGCATAGTTCATGTTTGCCGCGGTGCCCATCATGGCTACGCTGCCGCCGGGGATGTTGGCATCGCCACACACCTGGTGATGATAGCCGTCGAGTCCGATGCCCTTGATCAAGTCATGGCGCTCCTGGTGGTCTTTGCCTTCGCAACTTTGGTGGTTGAGCAGGTAGCGCAGGTTAGCGCGCAGGCCGCCGTTCACGGCACAGGTAGACAGCACCTGATGCGGCTCCGTGAGGATGGCCAGAAGGTATCTTCCTGCCCGCTCGATGCAAAGGCCGGGCTGGCGCAAGAGCACTTCGGCTCCGGGTAAGTGAGTGGCGGCCGCGGCTGCGGAAGAGGTGAGGGCGTCCATGCGATTCGATGGTCGCACATCGTGCGGGCGAAGGGCTTTCGGAGCACCTGGAGCTTGCAGCGAAAAATGGGAGCAGGGGGAGGTATGCGGCTCGCCCTGCTCCCGTCTACTCGTAAGGGGATTACGAGAGCGCTGAGGAGATCGAGAATTTGAGTACGGCGAAAGGCCGGGCGGGGATTGCCCACCCTGGGCCTTGCGCGAGGAGCGGTTTCCGCCGAGCCTTGGACTAGGCCCGCGCCGCCCGGCGACGGAGCAGTCCAAGCAGCCCGAGGGCGCTTCCGCACAGCAGGAAGGTGCTGGCCTCGGGAATCGCAGCTGGGTCGCCGGGGTCACCAGGGTCACCAGGGTCACCGGGGTCACCGGGGTCACCGGGATCACCTCCGCCGTCGAGGCTTCCAAACCGCAGGTTGTCGAGTGCAACGGGGCCACCCCGCACCTGAAAACCGATGATGTTATTGGATGCGCTGACGTAGCCGTGGAAGGCTCCCTCTTCCGGATTGAATCCGGCTGTTGCCGTTGCGGCAATCGTCGTTGTCGCTGTGGTGCTGTCGCTGAAGAAGATCACCAACTCTACTGGGGAAAGGCTAGAAGGGTTGAACGCTGCTGTCGTTGCGACACTGCTTATGTGGATACCGATGGCTGCAACGGCATTGCCAAGCGTGAAGCGCATTTCGCCGATCTTGCCCAGATTGTAATCCAGGGTTTGTCCTTGTGAGAGGATATAGGCGCTAATTGCCTCGCTCCCTCCATTGAGGTCCACGGTGATTCCGAAAGTGACTGAGGCGTTTTCGCTCGAATAGTTCGGTACCGAAAAGTTCACCGATTGTCCACCAGCGTTGTAGACCTCAATGGGGGCCACGCTGTTGATGGTGGTGCCAAATGGTGGTGGTTGCGCTGGGGTGTCGAGGTTCACCAGCGTGCTGAATGTCGTCAGGTCCACAGAGCTCGCTGCGGATTGGACAAAGGCCGCCGATGCGGAGATGGCGGCCAATATCAAGAGAGAGAGCAGAGCAAGAAGTCGTCTGTGTGTGCGAAGCATGAATTAGGTCTCCGTCTGAGTGTTTGTCTCGAAAGCGGCCAGTCCCTGGTTGACGCCGGGGCTTGACTGCTCTTGCGATTGCTTGTTCGTGTAAGTAGTCCCGTGAGTCCTGGGAAGTTCTCTCAGAAAAATTCGAAAAATGGTGGGTTGTTCCGAATCGGAACGGTCCTGGTTTCCAGGTGGCGTGTGAGATCTGGCGCACTTCCGAAGGGCCGCACCCGGCGGAGGCTCGGCGCGTTACCATGAGAAGGAAACCAGCGTGAATCCCGCCGCCTCTTCTCTGTTCCGCGCCCCGCACACCATGCTGATGGGCATACTGAATGTGACCCCGGATTCGTTCTCTGACGGGGGCAGTTTCCTCCACCGCGAGCAAGCCATAGCACACGGATTGCGACTAACAGAAGAAGGCGCGGACATGGTGGACGTGGGCGGTGAGAGCACACGACCGGGCTCAGATCCGGTTTCCGAAGCGGAGGAACTATCGAGGGTGCTGCCGGTGGTGGAAGGGCTGTTAGCCGGAGGAGTGAAGCTGGTCTCTGTGGATACGATGAAGCCGGGCGTGGCCGCACGCTGCCTGCAGGCGGGGGCACGCATCGTAAACGATGTCACCGGAATGCGGAACCCGGAAATGCGGGCCGTGGCGGCAATGCATGGTGCATCCGTTGTGGTGATGCACATGCGAGGTACGCCCAAGACCATGCAGCGGAATCCGGTGTACGTGGATGTGGTGCATGCGGTGCGTGACGAGCTGCGCGCAATGCTGGCAGAAGCGAGGGCGGCTGGCATCGAGGACGTCGCCATCGACCCAGGTATCGGATTCGGCAAGACGGCGGCACACAACTTTGAGCTATTGGCCAGGCTGGGAGAGTTTCACGAACTGGGCGCGCCCGTGCTGGTGGGCCCTTCGCGGAAGTCCTTTCTGGCATCATTGCCGGGTCTGGAGGTGCCGCAGCGAAGGCTCGAAGGCACCATAGCCGCTTGCGTGCTCAGCGCGATGCAAGGTGCTGCCGTGGTAAGAGTGCATGACGTGGCCGAATGCAAACGCGCCTTGCGCGTGGCCGATACCGTGAAAGGGGTTACGCGTTGAGCGACCAGATTCATCTCTTGGAGGCAAGGGTGCCGTGCCGGGTGGGTGTTCCGGCGGAAGAACGGGCGCATCCGCAAGAATTGGTGCTCGATGTCAGCCTGCGTACCGACCTTCGGGCCGCCGCCTACAGCGAGAAGATCGAAGAGACCGTGGATTACTCGCAGGTGCTCGATCTTGTCCACTTTGTTGCGGGCGCTAGGGAATGGGTGCTGATCGAGTCACTGGCCGAGGCAATCTGCGGGGCCATTCTGCGGCAGTTTCCGGTGGCGTCTGTGCGACTGCTGCTGCGGAAGCCCGAGGCGCTGTACGCGCGCGGCGTTGTGGCGGCTGCGGTGGAAATGGAGCGTTTCCAGCCAAAGGGGCAGCGTGCCACGACCTCCGCGACGCCAGGGGACTCGGCATGAACGAGCCGGTATGCGTTGGGTTAGGGTCAAATCTGGGCGACAAACAGCAGAATCTCGCGGAAGCGCTACGCCAGATTGGGGACTTCGCAACCGTGACTGCAGTATCGTCGCTCTATCGCACGGAGCCGGTTGGCTTCCTTGAGCAAGACTGGTTCCTGAATGCGGCCGCTGTGTTGCGTACCAGCCTGGAACCGGCTGCATGTCTCGGAGCCCTGCTAGCTGTCGAACTGCGCATGGGTCGTGTGAGAGGAGCGCGCAACGGGCCGCGGCTGATCGACCTCGATTTGCTCCTGTGGGGCGATCGCACTTTGGAAATGCCGGGATTGCAGGTTCCGCATCCCCGTCTCGCCGACCGGCATTTTGCGCTACTCCCGCTGGCAGAGATCGCGGGAGCTTGTATTCATCCCCAGCGGCAACTCACTGTGCTTGCGTTGGCGGAGGCGTTGGGCGTTGCCGACGGAGTGGAACGGCTGCACGCGCCGGATTGGCCTCCGCCCGAGTTGCGGCAGCAATTGCGAGCAACGCGACGGGAAAACCGGGTATTATAAAAGATTGTGGGTAGACACAGCGATGCGTTAACCCTCGGACGAGCGACATTTCCCCGGAAGGAGGTGAAATCCCTTGGCAGAAGTTTTCGTACAGGACAATGAGAGCCTGGAAGGTGCACTGCGGCGCTTTAAGCGCAAAGTGCAACAGGAAGACATCATCAAGGAGATTAAGAAGCATTCCTTCTATCTCAAACCGGGCGAGAAGAAGCGTCTGAAGCAGGCGCTGGCTCGCAAACGTAGCCGGAAAAAGGCCAGCCGGTCGGTGGAATAACCACGGGAGTCCCAGGCAAAGCCCGTAGCCGATCTCTAGGCGAACGGGCTGGGCCTCCGATAACGTTTATTCATGATGTGGAGAAGGGGATCCGCTAGTCTGCGGATCCCTTTCTCTTTTTTGATGGACTTTTCTTAATCCTAGAATCACGCCTCGGGCCATCTGCTGTACGGTCTCCTAGTACTGTGGCGGACCATGCACGCTACAGAGACGACGGGCGCAAACCGTTAGCGCTCACACCGCTGCCATTTCTTTCCATTTCTTTGCGTGAATATTTGTAAGCAAAGCAAAATGTATAGTTACGCGACCCGCCTGCGTGGCCGTCCCAAGGCGGTTTCGGACGACCAAGATTGTTGCCAGTGTAAGGGGTTCCGGGTCGCAGTCGACGGTTCCGCCATCCATCAGATTCACTTGGGTACACCCAAAAGTGAACGACGTTACAATCATTAAAATTTGTATTGCTATCCGCTAATGAATCGCATATACTGAACCAATCAAAGCCACCCCTTTTGGGGGTAGCGAGTCTCGTTTTTTTGTCAAAAGAGAGAACCGATATGGTGAGAGTTCAAACTGTGAGAGGGGGAGGCGTGTGCCTCCTTGCGATTCTATTGGCTCTGTTGCTAGCGGGTCCCGTGACCCCCGCGGCAGCGCAAATTCTTTACGGCTCCGTTGTGGGCAATGTCACCGACGAGAGTGGCGCGAGTGTTCCAGGCGCTGAGGTGACGCTAACGAACAAGCAAACGGGGGCCATCCGTACGGCGGTCACCAACGAAAACGGCGGGTACAACATTCCCACGGTGCAGAATGGCGAATACATCCTGCGTGTGAGCCGTGAGGGCTTTCGAGCCGCCAGCAACGAAAACGTCAGCGTGCCAGTGAACAACGTGGTCCGCGCGGATTTCCGGCTGACACTAGGCCAAGTTACGGAAACGGTGAATGTGGAATCCAGCGCACTGGCGCTACAGACCGACCGCGCCGAGGTGAAGGCGGAGATCGGATCCAAGCAGCTCACCGAGATTCCGGTGCCCGGCCAGCGCAACTACCAAGCGCTGTTCATCACCATCCCTGGCATTTCACCTCCAACTACACCCCACTCAGTGCCGTCGAACCCTTCGCGTTCGATGCAGTGGACGACCAACGGCAACAACACAGCGGCCAACAACACCCGCATTGATGGCGCGAGTGCCACGAACATCTGGCTGCCTCACATCGCCAGCTACGTTCCCGCCCTCGAATCCATCGAGACGGTGAATGTCGTCACCAACAGCTTCGACGCAGAGCAGGGGCTCGCCGGTGGTGCGTCCGTGAACGTGATTGTGCGCTCCGGCACGAACGAAACCCGCGGAGCACTGTTCCACTATCACCAGGGAAACTGGAGCCAGGCGCGCAACTTCTTCCTTCCGCCTGATCGCAGCAACCCGAAGTTTGTATACAACCAGTTCGGCGGTAGACTTGGCGGTGCGATTGTTAAGAACAAGGTGTTCTACTTCGCCAGCTACGAAGGCACCACGGACTACCGCTTCGCGGCCGCATTGCGCACCGTCCCCACGGCAGCCACCCGCGCGGGTGATCTATCGATCTCCACGCTAGGCATCTATGATCCCATGACGGGTGCCGCCAACGGTACGGGTCGACTGCCCTTTGCCGGCAACATGATTCCTTCGGCGCGCATCCACCCCACTTCTACCCGGTTGATGCAGTTGTTGCCCCAGGAAAACCAGCCCAATCCCACGGGCTTGCCTACCAACAACTACTTCGCTTCCGGCACGGGATTCAATCGCCGGCACACAATCGATACGAAGTTCAACTTCAACATCAGCGACAAGACTACCGCCTATGTGCGCGTGAGCGCGCTGGACTTCAAGATGCTCGACCCCGCGTCATTCGGCGAGGCGATCGGACAGCCTATCGCCTTCGGAAATCCCGGCAATGGCTTCGGCACCACATGGAGCACCACGTTTGCTGCCACGCACACGCTGACCCCGAACTTCATCCTGGATGCCTATTTCGGCTACACGCTGATGGACGCCAATGTGGAGCAGCCGGGCCTTGGCCCGAATACAGGGCGTGACGAACTGGGTATCCCCGGCACCAATGGCACGCGCTATTTTGAATCCGGCCTGCCCGGCTTCGGCATTGGTGGATTCGCACCCTTTGGTTCCACTGAGAACTACATGCCCTACTTCCGCAACGATCCGCAATTCCAGTACGTGGCAAATGCTAACTGGCTAAAGGGCTCGCACAATGTGCGCTTCGGCTTTGACATTTACCACCTGCAGTTGAACCACACGCAGCCGGAATTCGCCGGTGCGGCGGGTGGTGCGGCGGGCCGTTTGAACTTCAACCAAGGCCCCACCCAACTCCGTTTGCCCAATGGCAACGTGCAGGGTGGCAATCAGTTTAACTCCATGGCCACCTTCCTGTTGGGTCTGGTGGATGGAGGCGGACGCATCCTGCAGGTGCCTGAGGTTTACCGTACGAAGACCACCATGTGGAGCTTCTATGTGCGCGACCAGTGGCAGGCCACCCGCAATCTGACGGTGTCTATTGGAACTCGTGCAGAGATCTTCCCCATGCCTTGGCGTGAGGGGAGTCGCGGTATGGAGCGTTATGACTTCGCCACCAACGATGTGATCGTCTGCGGCGTGGGCGGTAACCCCCGTGACTGCGGCACGAACGCCGGTGGCATGTATTTCTCGCCGCGCCTCGGACTTGCTTACCGCTTGGGCGACAAGACCGTGATCCGGTCTGGTTTCGGCATCAACTGGGATCCGTGGAATCTGGCACGGCCCTTGCGGACCAACTACCCGATCCTGGCTCCCTTCAATCTGGCACCGCCAGCTCTCGGCTGGGCTACGACTCTCAGCGAGGGATTGCCCACCTTGCCAGAGCCTCAGATTAGCCAAGACGGCCGCATCGCGTTGCCCACGAACTACGCCTTCAACACCACCGACGACGAGTTCAAGCGCAGCTACATCCTGAATTACAACTTCATGGTGCAGCGTGAACTAGGCGGCGGATTCATTGGCCAGGTCGGCTATGTTGCCAGCCGTGCGGTGCGCGTCTCAGGGCGTCGCAATTTGAACGCGGGGCAAGTGATCGGCGCTGACCAACAGGGTCAACCTCTATTTGTTCGCTTTAACCGGGCAGTGGAAACAGCGTTGATCACCTCGATGGGTGACACGGATTTCCATAGCATGCAAATGACGTTGAGCCGTCGTTTCCGCAATGGCTTCCAGATGAATACGGCCTACACCTGGAGCAAGGCACTGGGCTGGTGCTGCAACCTGGATAACAATGGCGGACCCGCCATCCAGGCGCAAGCATTCCAGGACCTGAACCGAGCTCCTCTCAGCTTCGATCGTACGCACAACCTGCAGATCACGGCGACTTATGAATTGCCGTTCGGCAATGGGAAGCCCTTCGTGAGCAACGGGATCGGCGCGGCGATCCTCGGCGGATGGCAGTTGAACACGCTGACCAGCTTTATGACCGGTACGCCGTTTAACATGACCTCCGACGGCGGTTCCTTGCGCATGCCAGGGAATACCCAGCGCGCTGATCAAGTGAAGCCCACTGTACAGAAGCTGGGCAACGTTGGCCCTGGGCAGGCATACTACGATCCGTTCGCGTTTGAACGGGTGCTTGAGCCACGCTTCGGAAATGCCGCATTTGGACGGCTGCGTGGACCGGAGTTCGTCAACTCGGACCTCGGATTGTTCCGCACTTTCGCCTTTAAGGAGCGGTTCAATATGCAGTTCCGTGCGGAGTACTTCAACTGGACCAATACGCCGAAGTTCAACAATCCGTCAGCGGGCATCAATAACCGCCTGCTTCACCCGGATGGTTCGTTCCGGGGTGGTGTATTTGAAGTCACCGGCACCAACTCGGGCGGGCGTGAGCCAAACGGCGATCGCATCCTCCGCCTGGGTCTGCGCTTGACCTTCTAGACACAAGTACACCCAATCCCGTCCGCGGGCGGGCTTTAGCGAAAAACGGCGGCGTTTCCTTATGGGGCGCCGCCGTTCTTTCATCTTGCTTGCGAGATCAGTAGGTTCGGGGCAGCCTACACCATCTCCGGCACAACATACGGCGCGCGGTATTTCCGGGTAAGCATCGCGTTGGCGGCGTCGTTGCCAAGGAAGCGCTCGGACTTCGGGTCAAACCGAAGTTCCTCGCCCAAGCGATAGGCGATATTGCCGAGGTGGCACAGAGCGGTGGAGATCACCGTTTCGCGGACTTCGGCATTCAGCTTCGAGCGGTCGCGGCTGCGGACCGCATCGGCGAAGTTGCGGTAGTGGTCTTCGTCGGGAAGCGGTTCAGGCTCGGGCTCCAGTTGTTTGTTGCGACCCAGCTTGACGGCGCAACGACCGTCGGCGAACAAGTGCAGATGGCCCTTGGTGCCGAAGAAGTCCCAGCTCATGGGCTCGGCGGTATAGAGCCCGCGAAGTTCGGCCTGCATCAGGCGCCCGTCATCATATTCCCATTCCACGTTCTGGGTGTTGGGGGTTTCGGCTTGGTCAGTATATCCCCAGCGGCCTCCCCAACTTCGCACGCGCACCGGAAGTTCCTTCTGCATGGCCCAACGGGCGATGTCGGCCAGATGCGGCCCGTTGTTGCCGAGTTCTCCGTTGCCGAAGTTCCAGAACCAGTGCCAGTTATAGTGGACAAGGTTGCCGTGATACGGTTCCATCTGCGCGGGACCCACCCAGAGATCCCAATTGAGCCAATTGGGAGGCTGCTCTACGGGTTTGTAGCCGATGGAATCGCGGTTGCCTGGGAATACCCATCTGGAAAGGTAGATGTCGCCGATGACGCCTTCGTGCATCAACTGCACGGCTCTGCGCCAGCGACCGCCCGACCGCCGCTGTGTGCCACCCTGCACGATGCGGTTGTACTTTCGCGAGGCCTCCAACACCTTCTGCCCTTCAAAGATGTTGTAGGACACCGGCTTTTCAAGATAAACATCCTTGCCCGCCTGCATGGCCCAAATGGCAGTGAGCGCGTGCCAGTGGTTGGTGGTGGAGACGAGCACAGCCTGGATGCTGGGGTCGTCGAAGGCGCTGCGCATGTCCGCTGACACGGTGGGGCGCTGGCCGGTGTTCTGGCGGACCCACGCTGCGGCTTCTTCCGTGCGGTTGCCATCGGGGTCTACCAAGGCGCCCACCTGCACGAAAGGGATCTTCACAAACTCGCGCATGAGCTGGTTGCCGCGGCCTCCCATTCCAATGATGGCGATGCGGACCGGATCGTCCGCGGCGGCAGCAGACTGGCCAAGGATGGTGGCGCCTGCCACGGTGGTGGTGTGGAGAAAACGACGTCGATTCACGTTCTGCATTCTATCAACGCGGACGCACGCGAGGCCCCCTCTTGATGGTGCCGGGATCGTAACCGGGCAGTTTCCGGGACCTCCCAGTGCGATATCCTTTTCGTGTCCGGGCAATCGCCACGACGATATACGTTAAGGGAAGCCAATAGGCATGGGGAGTCAACCAAGCAATGAACTACAAGATTGAGGACATTGAAGGAGTGGGTCCGGTATTCGCCGAGAAGCTGAGTGCGGCCGGTGTGAAGGATACCGAAGAGTTGCTGGAGAAGGCGGCCGGCCGCAAGGGCAGGGAAGCGCTGGAGGAAGCAACGGGGATCAGCGGCAAGCTCATCTTGAAGTGGGTGAACCACGCTGATCTGATGCGGGTGAACGGTGTAGGTGGCCAGTATGCTGAGCTTCTGGAGGAAGCGGGTGTCGATACCGTGAAGGAACTGCGCAATCGCAATGCCGAGAACCTTGCGACGGCGCTGGCGTCAGCCAATGACAAGCGCAAGCTCACAGGTAATGTGCCCAGCGCGTCCATGGTGGCCAAGTGGATTGAACAGGCCAAGGAGATGGAGCCGAAGGTAAGCCACTAGTGTGTGCAACATGGCTGCCAGGGATCGCCCGGTTGCGGGCAGTCGTCGGTGGCAGCAGGACTCCCACGCATGCTGTAATGGTCGGTTCATTCTGAACTATTCCGGGAGTAAGCATGCGTGTACTTGAGTGGATTCTGCGGATTGCCCTGTTTGGGGAGTTTCTCGGCCACGGGTACTTTGCGTTTGTCCAAAGCCCGAACTTTGTGAAGCTCCTCACCGGGGCAACCGGGTTTCCCGAGGACACCTCGTTGACGCTATTGCGGATCATCGGGGTGGTGGATTTCGGCGTGGCCTTCCTGGCCTTAGCGTATCCATTCCGGGCGCTGGCGATTTACGCCGCGATGTGGGGACTGCTGACTGCGCTCTCGCGCCCGCTTTCGGGTATGCACTTGATGGACTTCGTGGAGCGCTGGCCCAACTGGGGCATACCGCTGGCCTTATTCTTCGTACTTCAGATGAAGGTCGATACCTCCAAAGCAGTACAAGCGACGACTGTTGCGCGATAGGGCGGCGATTTCCTACGGTGCACCAGCCCGATAGGTGGCGATGGCCTCCGATGTGCGAAGGGCGCGTCCGTAGATGCGAAGCCCCTTCACCGGTTCTCCGATCCGCAGTTCCGGGGAGCCTTGGGCACTGCGGAGATGGGGGCTGAACCGACCCCAGCCGAACTGGCGGTGGTCGCCGCCATCGTTCAGCTTGCCGTCGATCACAAACAGGATAAGCTTCGGGCCTCCATCCACAATTACCGCCAGATGCTGTACATTGCCGGCGACCAGACTGCCGGGATCAGAGGCCCAGCGGTTCTCGCTGCGCCCATCGTGCACGACGAGTTGCACTGCGCCGTTCGCGATTGTAGTGAGCAGGAAACCCCTGCCGTCGGGAGTCCGATTATCGAGCAGAACCTGATCTGGTGCAAGCGTGCGGAACTGAAGCCGGCAGTCGAGCGTAAAGCCAGCCCGCAGATCCTCGCTGCCGTGGTCGGCGCGGTTCGATCGGCGATAGAACAGCGGTAGCGCGGGAGCCTCGATGGTGGCGGGCCCGGAGGTGGAGTGCGAGACCAGCAGTGCGTCGAGCGGAACGTTCACAGACTCAAACTGGTCCCAAAGCCCTTCCAGCAACAGGGGGTCGATGGTGTGCGTGCGGGCGATGTCCTTCTGGGTTTCCGTCACGAAGTATTGGCCAGCATCCTCTATTAGGTCCGGGTAGCTCATCCGGATAATTGGGTCGTCGTCGTAGAGCAAGACTTCGGGCTGCGACCAACGGATGACTTTGCCCCGCTGGGAATCGGCCTCTATGCCGCCGCTTAGCCATACGGGGTTGCGCTCCTCGTAGGCGATGGTCCGACGCCGGGGGTGCTCACGGATGAATCGCCCGCCGTGGTTGTGGAACCAGTAGAGGAACTTGCCGTTCTCGCAACGCCAGGCGAAGCTCGCCGCCCGCGGATGTTTCATCAGTCGGCCATCGTCATAACGCATGTACTGGGAGGGTTCCCAGGTGCGGCCGCCATCGCGACTGTAGGTGTAAGCGGGATGGCCGTCGATGGTGCGAAAGACGCAGAAGAGGGAGCCGTCGCTGAGGATGGAGAAAGACTGCTCTTCAGCGATGGGTCCTCCGCCTTGCGGCGCACGGATGCCGATGTCGCCGTCAGGGAGTGTTTCCCAGCGGATCCTGGAGGGGTCAGGTTCGGTGAGGATGTTCTCACTGCGCAACAGGACGCCCTCGCTGGATGTGAAGAAGCCTTCGCCAAAGCCTCCCACCTTGTGGAGGGGTACGTAGCCTGCGCCCTGGTGCACAAAGGCCTTGCCGACGTTCCAGAAGAACTTGAGACTGCCGCCATAGGGATTCGCGCGATCAATGGCGAAGCTGCGCTGCGGGATGTCGTAACGATTTGCTGACCAGGAGCGGCCGTGGTCGTCTGAGTACTTGAACACGAAATGGCCAAGGCTATCGACGCGTGGATTGAAGCCCTCCCGGTAAGGGGGATCGTCAGCGATGACACGGCGCACGTTGTCGGTATTGTGGTTGTAGAAGACGAAGATGCGTCCGCCGGGAACCTTCAGCACCACAGCATAAGAGGCTTCAGGGCCATTCGCGGGTTCCACGTCCACGGGTGCTTCCCACGTATGCCCCCTGTCGCTACTGCGCAGGCTGACGACATGCTGGCCACCTGCTCCCTCAACACCGGGACCTGTTGTCATCACACAAAGCCAAGCGCCGTCGTCTGTCTTCACAATGTAGGGCTGGTCGGCGTAGAACTCGTCGGGGATGACATTGCCGCGAGAGATATGGCGGAGATCAGTGATTTGCGCAGCCGCGCCAACGGCGAGAACGGCGGCAAGAATCAGGTAGCGCATGGGTACGCCATAGCCTATCAAACCGAACTCACCGGGGCTGCGGGTACCATAAGGACCCAGTGTTGGCACGGTACCTCTGGCACCGTACTGCTGATACGGAGCTGCTGACACAATCTCGTCGTAGCGGGTTAAGATAGTCCATACTCAAGCTGGGTCAATAAGCGCAATGCAGAAGGGCGATGTCACAGAGTTGCTGCAGCAGTGGTCTGGTGGTGATCCAGATGCATTCGAGCGACTGATGCCGCTTGTCTATGAGGAGCTGAGACGCATGGCCGACCAGTTCCTGCGGCACGAACGAGTCGACCACACGCTGCAGCCCACGGCCCTGGTGCATGAGCTTTACCTGAAGATGGTGGACCAGGAACGCGCCCAGTGGCAGGACCGCGTCCATTTCTTCAGTGTTGCGGCGAAGATGATGCGGCGTATTCTGGTAGACCATGCGCGTAAGCACATCACCGGGAAGCGAGGCTCCGGCGCCAGGCACCTTCCTATTGAGGACGCGCTCGACAAGCCAGCGGAATCGAGCCGCACCATTCTTGCTGTGGATGCGGCCCTTACCCGCTTCGCAGAGTTCGATCCGGAGCGCAGCAAGATTGTGGAACTGCGCTACTTCGGCGGCCTCGATCTAGAGGAGATCGCTGGCCTCCTGCAGGTTTCGCGCAGCACGGTAAAGCGGCATTGGACGGTAGCCCGGATGTGGCTGCATCGCGAACTGGAGGCAGATCTCCATGGACACAAATCGCTGGAAAGAAATTAGCGACCTCGCCTCTGTCGCCGCGGAGACAAGCCCGGAGGAGCGCGAAGCACTGCTGCGCGCGCGTCCTGAATTGCGGGCGGAAGTGGAAAGTCTGCTTCGCTATCTGGAGACCGATTCGGGTCCTCTTGATCGACCCAAGCACCTCGAACCCAGTGGAGGTTACGCCGGGCGGCGCATTGGAGCCTACCGCACTACCCGCGAACTGGGACAAGGCGGCATGGGCGTGGTGCTGCTGGCC
>JAHCHD010000126.1 GCA_026129915.1 Bryobacterales bacterium | reverse complement strand
AGCAGCAACGTGCTCCTGCTTTCCTGTACGAAGTGGTGACGTAGGGGGGCGACGAAGGCACCTACCTTCTCGTTCGTGTCAGGGTACTCCCGCGCCAGCGCCAGCCCGATTGCGCGCATTTCGGCGTCTGCCTCGCCCAGACTGACATCCGGCTTCAGGCGTGCGATCACCATCCAGTTGTGACGTCCGCGGTCGTTCCATCGCTCTGGCGTGTACGCGGCGCCGAGCGGTGTCCAGACTTCACCCAGCTTCTTGACATACTGCGAGGGCGGTTCGGTGCCGGATGCGATGACGCCTACCACGGTATGGAGCTCTTCGCCGAGCCGGATGGTTCTGCCGGCGATCTGCGGGTCGGCGGCAAACCGGCGTCGCCAGAGCGATTCGCTGATGACGGCGACTTTCGGCGCGTCAAGCCGGTCGTCATCCTCGCGGAATATGCGCCCATGCAGCGGGCGCGTGCCCAGAGCGCGAAACACCCCACTGGTAACGACTGCGCCCAACACCATCTCGGGCGCGCCCTCGCCAGCTAAACGGTAGCCGGCAATTTCGAGTGCCCCCATCTCCGCGAACGAGCGGGCACGCTCTTTCCAATCCATGTAGTTGGCGGGCGAAACCGGGCTATCGGTGACACCAAAGAACGGAGCACTCTCCCAAACCAGGACGAGACGCTCGGGGTGAGTGTAGGGGAGTGGCCGGAGTAGCACTGCGTTCAGCAACGAGAACACAGCGCTATTTGCCCCAATCCCCAGGGCGAGCGTGAGAATCGCCACGACACTCAAGCCTGGCGACTTGGCCAAGGAACGCGCAGCATACCGGAAGTCTCGGAGCAAGTTTGGCATACAGCATTTCATACGACGACATCCGAAAAAGGTTCCCAAAGGCTTCGTAATTCCGGGTTGCGATGCCGCAGGTGGCACGGACTGGACCGAGCGGGCAGGAAAAGATTTGGCTTTGTCATACATGGCCATGGCAGCGCAGGTGGACAGTGAGACGCGGGGGAGTTACAAATGCGGGCTATGCGGAAGGTATTGACTATCGAGTGAGGTCACTCGAGAACGATGTCTTGCCCGTGCGATCCAGGCACCGGGGGACGAGGGGCCGACATGCGAATGATGCATCCGTCGAGGATCGCCGGAACTGGCCCTATGGACCGGAGCGATCGTGGCGGATAGGCGTGAGGCAATCGTGAATGGAATGCAGTTCCCCCAACGGTGCGGTCCCGAGTTCAGTACGGAAACCGCGCGGCACACAACGGATCGCGCTTCAGCACTTGCAAGTGAGGACGGGCAGGGGAAGGCCGTTGGCTATTGCAATAGCCCGAGCCAGTTCTGCACCACCCGTATGACGTTCTTGGGCTCGTTTAACGTCTTCACCACCAGGAAGCGCTGTCCGTCGGGGCTTACGTCGTACTCCTGGCTTCGCGAGTTCCCCAGGCCTTTGTGCTCGAAGAGCCTGACGGCCGGTCCTGTGACCTCGAACTGGGAATCCGTATTCACGGGCAGTCCCATCATGAACCTGCCGTCTTCGACGTAGAAGATCTCCTTGCCATCCGAACGCCAGATAGGATGGGCTCCGCTGTTTACAACGAGAACTTCCCTGGTTGGAACCGGGAATGTGTTTACGTACACTCCAAACTGATCGAACCTTCGAGCCTGGTAAGCAACATACTTGCCGTCTGGCGAGATGACCGGCGAGGTTTCAAATTGAGGGGTTTCGAGATAAGCGTTCATGGACCGAGAATCCTTCAACGGATCCGCCATGACCCACAAGTCTCGGTTGCCGCGAGCGAGTCTTGTGAAAATGAGGCAATCGCGACTTGGGCACCAATCACGGATCCAGGCCATGCCGTCGTGGATTTTGAAAAAGGATGACCCTTTTTGGGCCGGTGACTGAATCCGCTGAATGTGCGGCTCGCCATGGGCACTATAGGTGAACTGGTCTCCGCCAGGAGCCCAGCGAGGCCGGTCGACGCCTCCATGTCCAATGACGATTGGGGTGGAGAGGTTGAGTGCAGGGTCGTGCAGCCAGAGCGACCACTCATCACTGGTCTGTTGCCTGGCCCGGGTTAAGATGCGTCCGGACTCAGGGTGAAGGTTGGGCTGCGTGATCAGCCATTGGGGCTCCCCGACTGTGGAAAGCTCCTGCCCGCTGCGGCTCTTCCAAACCAGCTGCTGTCGCAATCCGGTGGATTCAAGAAAAACGAGGCCACCGTCATTGGAGAAGCTGGCGTCAGAGGCGTCTCTTGCAATTCTAACTGGGGCGCCTTCGGGTTCAAACGTATCGCCCCGCAAGGGCACCGCCCACAGTGATTCCTCGGAACTGTAGACGAGGTGCCCTGAGGGCGAGAAGACAGGCTGGCTCCCGAATTCGAAGCGGCGTATCTCGTTGCTCTGATCGTCAATCAGCCGGATCAGATTGCCGGGCAGTGTATCGCCGCAAAAGAATAGGTTTCTGCCAAAAACCACCGCCGCATCATTGCAGGGGTCGGAGTTGTCGCCCTCAGGCTGCGCGATCACCGGCACCAGCTTCGCGTTGACCTCGTCGACCTCCAACCCACTGAGGAATATATTGGTTCGAGGATTCCAAACCGGTTTGTTACGCCACCCAAACGGTTCCGTGAGTTGGATGACCGGCGTGGGCTCGGCCCCGGAAACTGAAACCTTAAAGAGAGTCCGAGGTCCAAGAACGGCTGCGACAAATCTCCCATCGGGCGACCAGACCGGCTGGTGAGGAAATGGTACCGGGAAAACGCCAATCCGCCTCGACTTTGGTTCCGTGAGGTTGCGGATGTAGAGAGCAAGTTGGGAGGCTGACTCTTCGGCTGAGAAGTAGGCAATGTATTGCCCATCGGGAGAAACCGAAGGGTTGAGCGGCGGCTGGTCAGTTTCCACCGTGTAGATTCTGGCCGCGGGTACTGTTCCTATTTCTGCAGCAGGGCGAAGGGCAAGCGCGGCTGCAATTGCAAGGAGGACGCCGACGAAGGCTCCGACGGGCCAGAATCGGCGCCAATCGCGAACGGGCGCTCCGTCCAGAAGAGCAAGCCGCGTGGCTTTCTTCGGTGGCGCATCGGGGAAGTCGTTCGCAACGTGAACAGGCGCGATAAAACGATATCCCTGCTTCGGAACGGTCTCGATATACCTGGGGGCTTCGGCTGTGTCGCCCAGTACAGCACGGAGCCGCCGGACGGCAGCATTCAGGCTCTGCTCAAACTCGACAAAGGTGTCACCGGGCCAGAGTTCCCGTTGGAGTTCCTCACGAGTGACCAGTTCGCCAGGCTTAGCCAACATGAGTACTAGAACCCGGAATGGCTGGAGTTGAAGACGCACATTCAACCCATGCTTGCGCAGCCGTCTTGACGCCACGTCGACGTCGAAAACCCCGAAGCGGAACTGAGGCTGATTGTGGGTATTCGTTGACACGACTCGCTCAGAAAGAGGAAGTGTTGCGGACCTGACTGGCCATAGGAAAGGCCCACCACTCCCCTATCCAACAGAGGACTCCTCGGCCAGCACGAGGAAATTGGCGAAGCTCTGGGCCTATCAGAACGCAAGGGGTAGCCCTCAATTCGTAGAGGCGTACCCAAAGATCAGTGGCGTGCAGCGCCGGAACCGAGGCAGCCCCAAGCATGTTAGTCGGCGCTACAGGCGCCAACGGGCTGTCATCCGATCGTTTTTCTCATTTTATACCATCGCGTTAGCGCGTGATCACGATTTCAGCAATTCGTTTCCCGCGTGAGCTTTCCATTGAATCCACCATCAGGCAGGATGGAGCCAAACGCACTGGGGCTCACGGGAGCCCCCCCAGTTCGATGGTTGTGCTCTCTCTTGCAACTCTCGAACCAGTTTGGCTCGCGTGGCGCTCGTTCTCTCTCACTCGGGGGCCACGCGAGCTATGACAGCCGTCGAATGTCAGCGGCGGGACGCGACAAGAGTTGCAGGACAATGCGACTCCACACGACGATTGTGTTGGCGCCGGAGACGACACCCGGTGTATTCATCCTGGAGGCGCGAGAGCGTTCTCTAGCGGGTGCGGCTATACATCACGAGTAGCAGGCGCTGTTGGGTGTAGGGCGAATCTTCCCAGAAGTGCTTTTCGAAGATAAGGCCCAGCTTTTCCATCACTCGAATCGATGCGGTGTTTTCAGGGTAGGCGCAGGAGGTAAGCCGGGGCAGACGGACTTGCTCCCATAGGTGCTCTAACGCGACCTCAGCCGCTTCAGTGGCGTAGCCTTGGCCCCACAGCTGAGGGGCAATCCACCAGCCAAGTTCAGGAACTTTTTCGCCGTCGAGCATCTTCACTTCCGCGCCGCAGAGGCCTGCATATTCGCCCGTGGTGCGCAGCGTTAGCTTCCAGCGACAGTAGCCATGCGCCTCCAGGTGGGCTGGCTGGCGCGTGAGGAAGTCTCGGGAATGCTTCTCGGTGAAGGGGATGCCGCTTGTGATGTAACGCATTACCTCAGGGTTCGTCGCCATTCGGTGGAACGCGGGGAAATCTGCTTCCGGATGGTGCGGCTCCAGCAGGAGACGTGCCGTGGTGAAACGAGGTGCGGATGGATGCGGATTTCCCATAACCGTGCTCTTCTGCAGTTCTGCCATCCGCCAGGCAGCGTCCGGGTAATTCATTGTAGCGGGCGGCGCGGCGCCGGGGTAACTAGACGCCGGTGAACTAGGCGTCGCTGAATGCGCAGCGCCAAACGAGGCTGCCGGCGCGCAGGCTCTTGCGGTCGAACCACAGGCGCCGTGCGTTGGCGTCCATCACCGCCGGCGCGGCGCTTTCCGGAATGCCCAAGCGGCCGCTCCGCAGCAGATGAATCTCCAGTTCGTAGACCTGGTCTGTTTCCATCACCGGGAAGTTGCTGCCGTAGACCAGGCGGGCTTCGCCGAAAGCTTCCCAGATCTGACGGATGGCTGGAACCAGCTCTGTGTATGGTGGCTTGCCGCGCTGGTGCATGCCGGAGATCTGCACGTGGATGCCGGGCTGGCTGGCCATGGCAAGCACGGGAGCCAGGGAGGGGAAGCCGGGGCTTTCATCGATTTGCGGGAGTCCC
Organism: Bryobacterales bacterium; assembly: GCA_026129915.1. Classification (GTDB taxonomy): domain Bacteria; phylum Acidobacteriota; class Terriglobia; order Bryobacterales; family Bryobacteraceae; genus JACTMJ01. Next base: position 9,570 of record JAHCHD010000126.1, on the reverse strand, counting down.
AGGTGGGTCAATTGCAGGGCGTTGCCCGGGTTGGCGGCAGCGAAACGGGTAATGGCTCGCGCTGCGACATCCGGGAAGGGAGCGCTTGCCACGAGGTGCAGGCCGAGGTCCGCTGCCTTTTGCCATAAGGACAGGTGGGTGAGGATTGTCTCGGCTGGCATGCGCATCCCGCGAAAGTGACCAGTGCTGGCCCATCGCTCAATGGCTGCGGAGGCGTCGGGCGCATCGATATCCACCAGGAACACACCAGAAAATCGTTCGGGTTCTTCACGTACAATGCCCGCGATGTAGCTATTGTCGAACTCGCCCATGTGCTGGACAAGGTTGGCGCGGGCGACACCATGGCGGTCTGTGATGCGTTTGACGTCCGCAATCGGGAGGTACTTGCGCAAGCCACAGTGTCCATAGGCATCGGTGATGGAGAACATGACGCCCACAGCATATCGCAGGTGCAGGCGGGGAAGGCCGCCGTTCTGCATGGGGATAAACTGAAGGGATGCTTCCAGACCGAATCCGTGTGGCTTCTCTGCAGTACTTCATCCGCCCGGTGCAGACCTTCGACCAGTTCCGCGACCAAGTGGAGAGCCTTGTGGAGACTGCCGAGGACTATCGCTGCCAGCTCGTGGTGTTCCCTGAGTACTTCACGATCCAGTTGCTGACGCTGGGCAACGTGAAGAGGCCCATTGAGGAGCAGGTTCGCGACCTGGCAGGACAAGTGGAGCGGTTCCAGGAGATGATGTCGGGATTCGCAAAAACGTACAACATCCACATTGTGGCGGGCACGATTCCGGTGGCGGAGGACGGGCTGGTTTTCAATGAGTGTTTCGTATTTAGTCCGCGCGGCAATATGGGCGTGCAAGGCAAGATGCACATGACCCGCTTTGAGAACGAAGACTGGAAGGTGCGCGCGCGATCGCAATTGAAGGTATTTGAAACGGAGTTTGGCCGTTTTGCAGTGAACATCTGCTATGACGTGGAGTTTCCGGAGATTGCCCGGGCGGCGGCGCGACGGGATGCGCATATTCTGGTGGTGCCGAGCTGCACGGACGACCGGCAAGGCTTTCTCCGCGTTCGCTACTGTGCGCAGGCACGGGCGATTGAGAACCAGACATACGTGATTCATAGCGGCACTGTGGGTTCGCTGCCCATGGTGCCCGCGGTGAGCCTGAACTACGGGCAGGCGTCGATCCTCACACCGAGCGACTTTGCATTTTCCCGCGACGGCATCCTTGCGGAAGGGAATCCGAACCAGGAAATGATGGTGATTGGGGAACTGAACATGCGTACCATCAGCGACACGCGAACCAACGGCACGGTGCTTCCCCTGTTGGATAGCGTTCGCTCCAACGAGATTGCGGCGAACGTAGAGGTGGATGTTTTGTGAGCGGCTCTCCAAGGAATACCGTGCCACCCATGATCGAGGTACGCCTGACGGAGGAGCGGGATTTCGCGGGCATTACCTCTTTGTGTGAAGCGGTTTATCCTCATTCCGCTTCGTGGCAACCGCGTCACCTTACGTCGCACCGGGAGCTTTTTCCTGAAGGTCAGTTTGTGGCGGTGGACCACCATAGCGACCGGATTGTGGGAATGGCCGCCAGCCTGATTGTCTGGTGGGATGACTACGAGCACCGAGATAACTGGCTGGAGTTCACTGATCGGGGGATGTTCACCAACCATGACCCGGAGCAGGGGCGGACTCTCTACGGCGCCGAAGTGATGGTTCACCCGCATTTCCAGCGAATGGGGATTGGGAAGCTGCTGTACCACGCGCGAAGTGAACTGGTGCGACGTCTGGGCTTGCTTCGAATTCGGGCGGGTGCCCGCCTGCGGGGCTATCACAAGGTGGCTGACAGGCTGTCGGCGGAGGAATACGTGCGAGAAGTGGTGGCAGGCAAACGGAAGGAGCCCACGCTTTCCTTTCAATTGCGCGAGGGCTTCCATGTGTTCGGTGTGGTGCCCGGCTACCTTCACAACGACCCGGACAGCATGGGCTGGGCGGCGTTGATTGAGTGGATTAATCCAGACGTTGCCAGTGAAGAGGATTACCGGTTGCAGCGGGAATGGCTAACGCGCCGGCGACCGCCCGGACAGTGAGCCGCGGTTAGCATCTGTGCATGACGACACACTGCCGGGCCAAAGTGGTACATGGTGTCCCGGAACGACTCAGACTGAGACCAGAAAATCCATTTAAGCTGTTGAATCCAAATGGCATTGGTTTGGAAGTATACGTGCAGTGGAAGACAGTCAATGCGTTCCGGGTGGAAATCCACGGTGTTTTTGCTGCTGCTCATGCTGCCTGCGGCGGGGCTGTGCGTCACGTTGGAACAACTAAGCCTGGAGGAGATGATTGAGGCCTCGACGTACATCGTACGCGGCAGGGTGGGACCCACCCTGGGAGTATCGGGCGCCACGATGCTCTACACCGAATATGAATTGCAGGTGACCGAGGTACTGTCAGGTGATCCAGGCGGCATGCGGCTACGATTGGCGCTGCCAGGTGGGCGCCTGGGTGGCCGCGAACAGGTGTTTTCAGGTGTACCAGTGCCGATTCGGGGCAAGGAGTATGTGTTCTTCCTGTGGCGCGGGCGTAGTGGAATGTTGCAGTTGGTGGGCATGACCCAGGGACTGCTGGAGGTGCGCAGAGCGGCAGGCTTGGCAACCGCGGAGCGGGCGCCGAGCGACGGAATGGTGCTGAACCGCCGGTCTGGGCTTCCTGTCCACGACCAGGGAATGCGCGTCAGCCTTGCCCGGTTGCGGACGAGCGTCGCGGCGGCACGGGAACGTCGCGGAGGCCCCCGATGAGGTGGAACCGCGCTACTCGCTTCCCTGCTGCGGCCGGATGCGCTGAGACTGCAGACTGCCGGGGGATCCCGCGTTCCGTGTCCCGCGGCGGGCGCTGGCAAATGATGGGCTGGTGTGCGGCTTTGCTCGGTGTAGTTTTGGCGAGCATTCCGCTGAGCGCCTATTACCCTTTTCTGCACTGGCGGGTGGAAGATGGCCAGTTGGTGGCGATGCCGGAGCGATTTGACCTAAGGGAGCTTCCCGGCCGCGCCGTGCCCGTAGTGGTTTCCAGGGCGGCCGCACTTGGGCTCGCCGAGGGTGACAGTTGGGAAGCTGTCCAAAGCCAACTGCGTCTAGCACTGCGACTATGGTCGCAGGTGCCAAACTCCTCGCTTCGGCTACTGGATGCGGGAGAGGTTGCGCCGGACCTGGGCACGCAAGCGCCTCACATACAGGTGGTGTTTGACGAGCTGCCACCGGGGGTGATCGGGATGGCTGGTCCCGTTGCTGTTGGCCAGCGGAGGCGCGACGACGCGGGATCGTTTCTGCCCATTGCGAAAAGCATGGTGATCCTGAACGGTGCGATCGAGGAGCGTCCCAGCTATAGTGAAGCGTTCTTCCTCACCCTGATGCATGAACTTGGGCATGCAGTGGGTTTGCAGCACACTTTTACTTCCAGCGTCATGTCCACTGGAGTAACGCGATCTACGACGAAGGCATCGCCGCTGGCCGTTGATGACCATGCCGGGACCGCGTTCCTTTACCCTGGCAAGGATGCCGCGAGCGATACCGGGGTGATTCGCGGCCGCGTGACCATTGAAGGTGAGCCGCTGCATTTTGCGCCAGTAACTGCACTGATGCCTTCCGGGGCTGCCGTGAGTACGCTCACTCTGCCGGATGGCAGCTACGAGATTCGCGGACTCCCGAGCGGCCGGTTCTACGTGTACGCGCAAGCTGCACCGTCTAGCAGCCAAGCTGGTTTGGGCCCCGGGCAAATCGTACTTCCGCGAGACGAAGCAGGAGAGTTCATCGCTCCAGGACCTACATTTGGAACGCGCTTCTTCCCCGCTGCGCCTGACTGGAAAGGCGCGTTCATGGTGGAGGTGCAGCCTGGCACCCAGATAGCAAATATCGACATTGACGTACCTCGTCAGGCCGAGAGCGTATTCCGCGGAGTGACAACCTACAGCTTTCCTGGTGGCTTTGCCGTGAATCCCGCCATTGTGCGTGCGAGCGAAACCGACCGATTCCTGGTGGCGTACGCGCCAAACCTTACCGACGGTGAACGCGTGATGGAAGGTTTGGAAGTCGAGTCGATTGGAGCATCGGTAGGCCCCGGCGACGTTTACCCGTACCCCTGGGCTCCGGAATTTCTGCAGGTGAATATCCGCTTGAACCCTTTCAGCGCCACGGGGCCAAAATCATTGGTGTGGAAACGGGGCAGCGATCTCTATGTGCAGCCGGCGGCCTTTCTGCTGGTAGGACAGCGTCCACCTGAGCTAAGCGAAGTGACCACCGAGGCGAGTGAAGACGGAGAACGCATCCGCATTGATGGCACCGAGCTGGGTGCAGTGGGATCGTACCTTGTTGATGGTTTGGCTGTGCCAGCCGCAACGGCAGTGGATTCAGGCGACGCGAACCGGGTAACGGCCTTCGCAGCTCCCTTCAGCAACGATGGTCGTCCGGCTGCGGTAGTCGCCCTTGCTAAGGATGGCCAGAGTTCACTTTACCTGGGCGCTAAACCTCCGTTTGCCGCTACGCGCACCGCTTCGGCGGGCGATGTCAGAATCCACCCTTCGTCGCTGCCGGTGGGCGTAGAGGCGATGCTGACACTGGAGGCAGACGCCCCGGTATTTGCCGGCAATTCGGTGAATGTCAGCTTTGGGCATCCGGGCATCGCCGTGAACCACCTATGGAAAGTGAGTGCTCATCGGGTGGTGCTGAGCGTAGCGATTTCCGGCAACGCTGATCTGGGGAGCTATCCGGTTACGTTTTGGAACGACCTTGCCAAGCTGAGCCCTGGGGCCGCGCTGACGCTGACCCCGCCCGTGCATTCTCCGTTCGCCAACGGCTGGCGGCTCATGGATGTGGCAACGGATCATCCGACGTTGTACCCCGGTTCAGTGGCGCGAGTGCAGTTCCCAGACGGGTGGGTTCCGCCGGGTGCTTTCTCGGAGATTACGATCCTGCTTGGCGACGTTGCCTTGCCGGCGGTTTGCGTAGGTCCGCAGACATGTGAGTTTTCGGTTCCAGGCGAGACTTCCTTTGGAGTGAAGCCGCTGGCGATTGCCGGGGACGACGCCAGCGGGTTGCCGGTTGCGGTGGAGATCGCCGAACCGCCTCCGTACATTGTGCAGGCTTCGGGTTTCAGCCGCTCGTTACCAGTGGGGCTGCTGGACGGCATTCTGGCCCGGTTCTCCATGGTGGTGGAGCTTCCCGAGGTGGTAAGCGCAACCGAGGCCGCACGCGGCTTGAAGGTGCGGGTGAGCGGCCAGTCCGCACCCAACGTTCAGGCTACGCCCAGCGAGGAGGGCGGGAATCGCTGGAGGATAACGTTCGATTTGCGCCTGCCCCGCGCGGCGGTGCGTGACGGACACTTCCGCTTACGGGCGGAGTGGCTCGGGCGGCCTTCGCCTGAGGTCCTTGTGAGAGAGACGACGCCCTGACGCAAGCGCGATTCGCGCAATTCCGGCTGATTCGAAGGGCCACACCGATACGCAAACCATTCAGGTCCATTGCGGTGAGCCCCTGACCAGATCTATGCACTTCCGTGCGAGTTGGCCGCTCCAGATTCTGGGCTGCGTGGCAGCGGTTCGATTTGGCTACTCCAGCACAACCAGTTCATAGTCGCCGAGCCGGGGCAGGGTGAAGCGCACGCCTGTGCCTGACGTCGTAAGGCGCACAGGTGTCGCGGCCCGCAGTGCTCGCGCCGTGCGGAAGGTTCCGGGCAGTTCCACCTGAATGTCCGCCACAGGAAGCGGCGCGTGGTATGCCGTTGAAGAGTGACCGGAGACATTGACGAGATGCAGCAGGGTGCGGTTGCCCTGACGCATCAGCGATATCTCCACCAGTGGGTGGGCGTTGGTGCGCAACTGACGGCCAGCGGGCAGCATGGTATCCGTGACATCCGCGAGCAATCCCGCGTGCGCTGGTAGGCTGTGCCGGTAGTAGAGCCCACCGATATCCCAGGGCAGCCAGACCACCTCACCTTGTCCCATTGGCTTTCGTACCAGACCGGGAATGGTGGTGTCTCGCGCATCGATGTGGATCTTCTCGGGGGGACCGATCATGGACGGTGGAACCAGCGTAAGGGGTGGCAAAGCGGCATCGGGCGAATCGAGTTCGAGAATGGGACCGTCTTGCATCAGCACCTGCGTGCGGGCAAGAGAAGGGAAACGCGAAGCATCGCGGACGCGCCAGAATCCTTCGACGTCGTCCAGGCGTCGCAGCACGTCAGCGATTCTCCATGCGGGCTCTTTGGGGCTGGCAACCAGCAGTTTCCCACCGCGATTCACCCACGCTTCCAGCTCAACCGGCACCCAGTCCGTGGCGATCACGAGGTCGAAGTCCCGCTTGCCGAGCCAGTCGAGGTTGTTTGCAACGGAGAAGGGGATGTGCTGTTCGGTGAGGAGGCGGAAGAGGCCGCGGTAGGAGCTTTGGGAGTAACTTCCTACATTGGTGGACGAGTTGCCCAGCAGAAGGACGCGCGCCGAGCTTTGCTGGCCCACGTAGTATCGTTCGTGCTGCGAGAGCCATTGGAAGACGGGAAGTGCGGCGTCCATGGCCTGGCGGTCCTGTTGGTCGAAAGTCCCATTGATGGCGAAGGCGAGCGCGCCGCCGTGTGCCACGTTCTGCCACAGGCGCAAAGCGATTTCGTACGCGGGAACGGTTGCCCAGCGCCAGGCGTAATCCACAAACTGCATGCACAGATTCACCGACATCTTGCCCGGCTGCGAATTGCGAGCGCGGTTGACGTTGTCGCTGGAAGTGTAGGGCCACAACGGCAAAGGACGGTTCACAGCGGTATTCGATTCCGACATGATGCCGTCAGTGTGTTCTTGAATGTAGTTGAAGTAGCCCGCTTCAGGGCGCTTCTCGCGGATGAGAAAGCCAATCTTCGCGGCCAGTTCAAGCCGCGAGTCGAGAAGGAACTGGCGATAGTTGTCGTCCGGTTCCGCTGGGACGGAGCGGCCGAACCTGGCGCGGTACTTCCGCTGGCAACTATCACAGTGGCAGTGCCCCACGAAATTGCCCGCGTAGTCGCGGCTTTGATTGTCGAACATATTGAAGAACAGCCCATCCACGGGGTACTTCTCCAGCGCTTCGGTGAGGACCTCCATTGCCTTTTGGTGGTAGTAGTCGCCGTTGATACACACCGAGTAGAGTTCGTTGAAGACCACGGGTTCGCCATTTGCCTTGCGGAAGAACCACTCGGGGTGGGCGTCGTAGACGGCTTTTGGCGTCTTGCTGAAATCGAAACGCCCCACCACTTTGATGTCATGGGAATGCGCTTCTTGCAGGACTTCTCCGAAGGGATCGCGGCCGGGTGGCATGTGCGGGCTGCGGTGGTGATGCTCAATGGTGGTGGGGTATTGGGCGACGATGCCGCCCATATTTAGCAGCAGCACGTTGGCGCGGAAGCGGCGCAGCTCGTCCACATGCTGCCTGGCATCGAGTCCGGAATCGGTCTCCCGGAGGTTGGTCTGGACCCAACGGATGGGCTGGCGCATCCACCAACCCTCCTGTGCAGGCAGGAGAATGACGGCGAGCAGAATGAGCGCGCAGCGAGCAAGCATGGGGACCTCCACGAAGACCCGATTGCAGTGTGCCCCCGGGCTCTCGTCCATCGTATGGCAACGGGCAGCCTGCCGCCAGCGGAATCATTCGTAACGTAGTGCGGTAACCGGGTTCACGCGAGTTGCGCGCAGAGCGGGGAAAAGGCTTGCCGCCAGCGCCACCAAGCTCAGCACCACCAGCACAATGCCGTAGCTGATGGCATCCGTGGCGGTTACTCCGAATAGCTGGCTTTCGGCGAAGCGCATCAAGCCCAGGGCGCCCAGAGAGCCCAAGACAAGTCCGATGCCAGCCATGCGGAAGCCTTGCTTCACAACCAGCGCAAGCACTTCGCCGGGCTTAGCGCCCAAGGCAAGGCGGATACCCATCTCCTGAGTGCGCTGTTCCACAGAGAGCGACATGACACCGTAGATGCCGATCGCAGCCAGCAGCAGGGCGGTAACACCGAACAAGGCCAGCAGGACGCTCACTAAACGCCGATCGCTGGTGCGGCGTTGCACGTACTCGTCCAGGGTGCGGACAAGAAACAGCGGCAAACCAGCATCAAGGTTGCGCACGGCGGAGCGCAGCGCCGGGGTGACGGACGCCGGGTCGGTGCCAGTCTTTGCCACAATCGTCCCGGAGCTTGCAGGGAAGTGGGCAGCGGTCACCCACATCTCGATGCGGGAATCCCTGTCGACTCCATAGTTTTTCACGTGTCCCACGACGCCGATGACTTCAAACCAAGGGTCTTCGCTCTGTGGCATCTGGCTCATCTTCAGCCGTTGTCCCAGCGGTTCCTTGCCAGACAGCCGCTTCTGGACGAAGGTCTCGTCGACGATGACATAGTTGCGTTTCTGGAGGTAGTCCTCTTCGGTGAAGAGACGGCCTTGGCGGAGGCGGATTGCCAGTGCTTCCATGGCGCCAGGAGTAACGGTAGCGTAGTCGACGGGGTCGTATTCGCCCGGCTTGGGAAGCGGGTCGCCTTCGACGTAAGCGCCACGCTGCCATCCGCCAAACAGGGGATTCACAATTCCAGCCTGGCGGACACCCGGAATTGACCGAACCTCGTTCGTGATGCGCTCCCAGAAGCGAGCGCGGGATTCCGGGTCGCTATAGGATTCGCCCGTCAGGCGGACTTGTGCGGTGAGGACATTGTCGGTCTGGACGCCAGCGTCAGCGTCCAGAACATTCCACAAGCTCTTCAGCATCAGAGCGGTGCCCACAAGCAGCACGACCGCGAACGCGAACTCTGAGGCGACCAGCAACTGGCGCAGGCGCTGCCGGGAGAGAGATGCCGTGCCCCCGCGTCCTTCCTCGCGCAGGACCGCGTTCAGATTGGATCGCGAAACCTGCAAGGCAGGCGCGAGACCGAACACGATTCCAGTGAGCAACGAGATGGCGAGGCCGAAAGCCAGCACGCTCCAATCCACGGAAATCTCTTGAGCGCGGGGCAGGTTATCGGGAATGGACGCCGTCAGCAGCCGGATGCCGCCCCAAGCAACGACAAGCCCCGCTGCCGCTCCCACGGTGGCTAGTAGCGCGCTCTCCGTGAATAGCTGGCGGGCCAGGCGGACTTGCCCAGCCCCCATTGCGGCGCGCACTGCCAATTCCGACTGACGCGCGCTGGAGCGGGCAAGCACCAGGTTGGCCACGTTGGCACACCCAACCAGCAGCATCAAGCCCACGGCAACCAGCAGTACCACCATAGGTCCCCGGATATTCTCCACCAGCACCTCATGGAGTGCGCGGGCGCGGACCGTGTTGCCTGCGTTGGAGTCCGGGTACTCCTGTTCCAACGCGCGGGCAATCGTCTTCATCTCCGCTTCAGCGGCGGCAAGAGACACACCCGGCTTTAATCGCCCCATCACGTAGATGCCCGGGTGATTCCCGCGTTCCTGCATCAGGTTCGCTTGTTCTCCGAGGGAGGTCCAGATGTCGTTGGTGCGATAGTGGGGGAAATGGAAGTGGGGTGGAAGCACGCCTACCACTTGGAAGGTATTGTTGTTCAAGCGC
>JAHCHD010000125.1 GCA_026129915.1 Bryobacterales bacterium | reverse complement strand
AGTTTGGGCAGGTAAAGTTCTGTAAGTTTTGAAAAGGGGCGCTGCAAAGGAATCCGCTCCACGGCTTCCAGGTTCAAATCACGAAACAGATCCTCAAAACCGGGGATGCGGCCAAAGTACCCAGCGGCATCGGCAAGATCGAGTGCGTCGCGGCGGTGGCCAGGCCCTTCGGCAATGCGAACACTGGCTGCCCCTAGCGCCACAAAAGCCTCCCGCACGGCGTGCACGAACAACGGATGGGTATTGATGGGTGTGTTTGGGTCAAACTCCACCAGATTGGGCTTCAGCACGATGTGTTTGCCCTTAGCATTCACCTGTTGTTCGGCCAATACCCGACGAACGATGTCATACACGGAATCGTCGTACGCTGCCGCTTTGGCGATGGTCACCCGAGGCTTTTCCGCCGGGCCACCTTGCCAGCGATTGCATCCGGCTGCGGCAAGCGCAAACGCCCCACCGGTTGCCAAGACATCCCGGCGTGAAGGACGAAAAATGCGGTGGTGGGGGGAAGGGTGCATGCGTTGGTTCAAGAGTTGAGATTACGAAATCACTTCAGCAGGCGGCTCGCCCCAATTGGCTGGATTCAGACCCTAAAGATATTGTTCCCGGCAATCGCGCTGAGGGCAAGGGTTCGCAGGGCGAAATCAAGAGTGTTCCGGCACTGTATCGCCTCTTCTTCGCCCATAGGAAAGACCACGCTACGGGCCTGAAGCGCCAGTTGCAGCCAGCTTACGATGGTAGCGATGTGGGTCCCACCCAGCATCGAGACGGCCAATTCGTTGGCGCCAGGAAGGTCCGCCCCAGGCACGGCCTGGAGGCCAAGCAGAGCGATGCCAGTGGTTTCCGGGTAACTGGGTGCGGGCACGTCTAGAGCGATGGTGGCGCCGTGATTCCAGCCGCCATCCTGGCACCGGCGCTCCTTCAGCATCGAGATGCCCTCCTGTACGCGAAAAGATATCTTTGGGTCAGCGCGTTTGGCCAGGGCGTGCTGCAATGCCAGTGTCGCGAGCGCGGTGGGAATCAGCCAGGAGACCGTGCCCGCGACCCACGGCCAGCCCGCGTGGTTCTGCGGATAGGGCGGTGGGATGTTCAGCACCTTGCGCGTTGCCTTTGTGAGCCACCCGGTTTCGTTGCCTTCAAGACCCAGCAGCCAATCAATAGCCGGGCGTGTTGCATCCTCCCGGCCACAGTGCAGAAATGCCAGCAGGACCAGGGACGTGCTCCAATTCGAAATCTCCACACCTGCCTGCGGTGCGAATCCCCCATTCTTTCGCTGGAGACTCTGTAGCCAGTCCAGACTGTCTGTCTGCCGTGGGTTTGGCACGCCAGCAGCCCGTAGAGCCAGCATCGCGTAGCATGTGGTTTCGGCCAGCCCTGTTTCTCCATCCGCACGGTAGGGCCAGCTTCCATTTGCCAACTGGAGGGACAGCAGCCGTTCGGTATAGGTCTGGAGCCGTTCCGAGTGCCCGATAGTTTGCCCGATGGTTGCCATGCGCCTTCCGAGATCCCCTTGCCTCATCTAAACATAGTCGCCGCAGACGGCAAAGCATACTGCGCGCGACAGGAACGGGACATTCGCCTCTTCTTCCCATTCGCATGAACGCAAAAAGGCCCTCGGCATCGGGGGGCCTTCTTGCATTCCGCAACTCGCGATCAGGTTAGGCGAGGTCGAACTTCTCCGGGTGCAGCAGAGGATCGCTAGTGACGATTACTGGCACTTTGAGGATTTCCTCAATCTCTTCCAGATAGCGGTTCGTGTGAGACTTCAAGACCTTGCCCACTTCCGGATGCACACGCAGCGACACTTCCGGGTCATCGATCGCGCGCGCCAGTTTGGTGGCCTCCGTAAGGATTTCGCCAATGATGGTCTGCACGTTCTTGATGTGGCCCGCACCCTCGCAGGTGGGACAGGGCTGGCAGAGCGTTCGCTCAAGGCTCTGTTTGACGCGCTTGCGGGTGATGGCAATCAGCCCGAAGTCGTTGAACTGCAGAATCTTGTAGGGGGCACGATCCACTTTCATCGCCTCGTCGAGCGCCTGCATCACCTTGTAGCGGTTCTTGCGCTCGTCCATGTCGATAAAGTCGACCACAATAATGCCACCCAGGTCGCGTAAGCGAATCTGGCGCACGGCTTCCTTTACCGCTTCGAGGTTGGTCTTGACGATGGTGTCCTCAAGACGGTTGCTCTTGCCCACGAACTTGCCGGTGTTCACGTCAATGGCCACCAGTGCTTCGGTCTGGTTGATGACGATGTAACCACCAGACTTAAGCCAGACCTTGGGACGCAGGGCCTTTTCGAGTTCGCTGGTGACATTGAATGTGTCAAAGATGGGTGCAGGCTTGGTGTAGAGACGTACGCGCGACACCAGGCTGGGCTGGACGGTTTGCACGAAGCGCAAGATGCGCTCGTACAGTTCCTCGTTATCCACCCAAATGGTCTTGAACTCATCGGTGAGCTGGTCCCGCAGCATGCGCTCGACGATATCCAGGTCGTGGTGGATGAGTGAGGGCGCTTTGTTCTTGTCCGCCTTCGCCTTGATGCCGAGCCACATGTTGTACAGGAACTCCATGTCAGCGCGGATCTCCGCTTCCGTGTGGCCCTCAGCCGCCGTGCGGCAAATGAAGCCGCCCTGCATTCCCTCGCGCACTGTCTGCATGATCTTCCGCAGGCGAATGCGCTCGTTGTCGGTGCCCACCTTGCGGGACACGCCTACATGCTCCACGGTGGGCATGTAGACGACGTAGCGCCCAGGCAAAGCGATGTGCGAAGTAATGCGGGCGCCCTTCTGGCCAAGGGGTTCCTTGGCAATCTGCACCAGAACTTCCTGCCCTTCCTTCAACACTTCGGCAATGGATGGGGTGGGCTGCGCGAACTTGGCGCGCCGGTCGCCGCGATCATTGCGGTCGCCGCGGTCGCCGCGGTCGCCCCGGTCACCACGGTCCGCACGATCAGGGCGGTCGCCGCGATCCCCACGTTCGGGACGATCCGCCCGCACTTCAGGCTCGGGCCTTCCGGGGCGTGCCGGTGGCGCTTCTGCTTCCAGAGGCATCGCTTCCACCACGGCAGCAGGTTCCTCTGCAGCTTCCCCGGCTTCTGAAGGACGTCGGTCGCCGCCCTTACGGCGTTCGTCGCGGCGTTCGATCATTCGCAGCCGACGACGCTCCCGGCGGGAAAGGCGCTGCGGCCCGTCCCCGGTCGCGCCCTGGCCGTCTGACTTTTCCCCAGCTTCACCCGGCTCGTCGCTGTCTTCGTCGGAGTCGTCGCCAAGTTCAGCGGTGTCGCCAAGTTCCGCGGTGTCGCCAAAATCGGCATTGTCGGAGACGGCGCTGTCAACTCCCTCAAAACCGATGTCATCCGCATCGCCTGGAAGCAGAAGATCATCGCCCGCCTCATCATCCACCGCCGCAGTACTATCCACTTCCGTGGATTCGGGGGCAGCATCCGTGACGGCCACGGCACTTGCTGCGATCGTTTCCGATGCGTCAAGGACCTCCTCGGCTAGCAATTCCGCCGGGGTATCCTCTGTCGCTGGCTTCGTAGCCCGTTTGCGCGCAGTCTTCTTGGCTGCGGGCTTCGCAGCTTTAGCAGCACGCTTCGAGGCAGCTTTCTTCTTTGCGGGTGCGCCTTTACCCGTAGCAGCATCTCCACCGTCACCGTCCGATCCGGCAGCAGCCTTCACTGCGAGTTTCGGATTGGAGTCATCTGGCGGGAACAGGGAGGCAGAGCTGCCCTCGGCAGGCTGACCACCTTCCCTGCCGCTTCCAGGTTCCTCGTCGGCAGGCGCCAGGAATCCCGCCCGACCGTGGCGGCTGCGCCGTGGCTGCGAATAGCGGCTTGCCGAGGCTTCCCCGGCATCGCTAAACTCCGGCACAGTTTTCCCAGGCTCACCGGATCCACGCCGGTACTTTGCGAGGGATTCTCCAGGGAGCACAATAGGAGCCGAGTCGTCGTGCCGGCGGGGAGGGGGCAGGCGATTTGGATCAGATACCTTGGCAATCAGCACTGCCTGCGGCGGATCTTCCTCATCGAAATTGCCGCCAGCCTTCGTAACGGGCTTGCGATTCCAGCGTGCGTCTTCGTCCACGGGGCCACGCGGCGGACGATTTCCCGCAGGCCCACGCTGCTGCAGGGGTTTGGGGTCCTGGCGGCCCTCGGCGCGCGGCGCAACAGGCGCGTTGCCGCCTTCGGCGAACTTGGATTCCGGCAACGCACTGCTGCCACGGCCACGGCGCCGGCGACGCCGGCGTCCGCGACGATCATCAAAGCCTGAATCCGCTTGATCCAAGACTTTGGCTGGGGGACGGGCTTCCGGGCGGGACTCGGTTGTGGGCGCCACCACTTCTTCGGATTCCTCGTCCTCGCTGTCCAATTCCTCGTCAGATTCCTCCGCCGATTCTTCAACGGCCAATTCTGCCACGGTTTGCGCGGCTGCGAAGCGTTCGTTCGATTCGTTTGTAGGCTCGCCGGTGTCTTCATCCACCAATTGCGGCACTCTCGACTTTTGCCGGTCGCGGTTGGTGATCGGAGTCTTCTCGTATTCTTCGTCGGACTCCTCAAAAAAGTCCGACACATACAGGAAAGCATCGCGGTCCAGACCGATATTCACAAATGCTGACTGCATTCCAGGCAACACCCGGGTGACGCGTCCCTTATGGATACTTCCAGCCAGCGAGTATTCATCCGCACGCTGGAAATAGATCTCCACCAACTGTTCGTCCTCAAACATCGCCACTTTCGTTTCGTGGCGATTGGACGAAATGATCAGTTCTTTAGCCATTCATTCCTCCGATGCTATGCATCTTGAGTCAAGGTGAGGCAAAACAGAAATACGCGGGGCGAGGCTGGGCGCCTGAAGCGAACCGACGGCGAAGCGCAGGGAGCCGGAACCTGACTGTAAGCCAGAAAGCTTCCGTTGCACGGAGCCATGGTACAGGCTTCCGTATCGTTGAAACACTCCGCGCATCCGTTGCCGGGGCACTCCTGTTCGCTACGGCGCTCAATCGCCGCCGCTTCTCTCGCGCACTTCGGTCGTTGCCGGAAGACAGTCCGACGGGAGCCGCGCGTTTGGATATTCTGTTTGCCGCAACTGCCAGATCTGGCCCGGAACTTTCCGGGTTAGCGCACCAGCCTCCGCAAACGGACGCTCTGTACGAGGCCGAGAAGCAGAAACATGGTCAGCAAGCTTGAGCCGCCGTAGCTCATCAATGGAAGCGGAATGCCCGTTACAGGCATACGTCCGATAACCATCCCAACATTCACCAACAGGTGAAACAGAACAAGGGCAGCTACACCCATGCACAGAAAAAGTCCCGCGCGGTCTGGCGCCATTTGGGCATTCTGAATGATCTGCATGAGAAGCACGAAATACAATCCAAGAACCACCACCACACCCGCAAAGCCGTGTTCTTCGGCAAACGTGGACATGATGAAATCCGTGTGGGTTTCCGGAAGAAAGCG
Source organism: Bryobacterales bacterium (assembly GCA_026129915.1). GTDB lineage: Bacteria > Acidobacteriota > Terriglobia > Bryobacterales > Bryobacteraceae > JACTMJ01. Next base: position 9,204 of record JAHCHD010000125.1, on the reverse strand, counting down.
AAACTGCGTCTGACTTCCCTGGGCAATGCCCTTCCCCCACATCCCACCCGAACCAACGGCAATCAGTGACTGAATCACCTGATAGCCGCTGCCAAGCGGATCAGCCCCGGGGTCAGCAAAGGTCATGATCCGCGCTTTCTGATAGTCCTTCAGAAAAAACCAGCTCACGGGAAGGATGAGGGCAATCACCAGCAAAATCACAACTAGGTGCTGCCAGCGCAGGCCGCCAAGGAACGTCCCCACCGCAAGTATCGGAAGAATCGTCAGCGCGGTACCAAGATCGGGTTCCAGCAGAACAAGCACCCAAGGGACGCCAACCAGAGCGCCCAGGCGCATCAGGTCGCCCAGAGTCAATTCCTCTGAGCGGACCTCCGCCAAGTACCGGGACACCACCAATAGTATCACTACTTTGCTGAACTCGGAGACCTGCAGGTTGAAGCCCCCGGGCAGCGGAATCCAGCTGCGCGAACCATTGATTGGCGGCGCAAACAGTAGCACTCCAAGCAGGGCAACGGCGGTCACCACATACAGAACGGGCACCTGCTCCAGCAGTACGTGGTAGTCGATACCACAAACCACCAGCATCAAGCCCAGGCCGACCGCAAGGTAAAGAGACTGCTTCCACCAGGAATCCGCGAGCACAGTGCCGCTGGTAGCGCTGAAGATCTGAAGTATGCCCAACAGGCAAATGCCCAACACGGCAAGCATCAGCAGCCAGTCAAGGTCGCGGAAGCTGACATTGCGCGCAATCATGGCCTTGCCTCGGGTTCCGGAGCAGGGGCCGGGGCTTCAACCGTCGCAGCCGGCGCAGTACGAATCAGCGCCGTCTCGACGGGCGCCTGGCCGCGACCTGTCACTTCGAGCCGTTGCTTCTTATCAAAGTGGGCCTTAATGACATCTCTGGCGATAGGACCCGCCGTACTGCCGTGCTCTCCCGCCTCCCACAAGACCGCCACCGCGATTTCCGGCTGATCGCAAGGCGCGAAGGCCACATACCAGCCGTTGTCCTTGAAGTCATCTTTGTTGGCAACATTGGCCAGCGCTTCGTTTGAAATCAACTGGGAGGTGCCGGTCTTGCCACATACGGGAATACCGGGGATGCGGGCGCGCCCACCCGTACCTCCCTCGTTCACCACGGCAAATAGACCACCCACCACCTTGCGCACATTCTCCGGATCCCAATTTGCTTTGCGCACCTCTTCCTCGCCGGTCTTGGTCTTCACAACGTGCGGCTGGTGCCACTCACCGCCGATTGCCAGCCCGCCGATGGCATGCGCCAGTTGCAGAGGAGTAACCGTGAGCGCACCCTGCCCGATGCTCACCGAGATGGTTTCTCCCGCATACCATTTCTGCCGGAACAGTTCCATCTTCCAGCGGGTGTCGGGCACCGTGCCCACCACCTCGTGCGGCAGGTCGATGCTGGTCTTCGCCCCAAAGCCGGAGATGCGTGCGTACTCCGCAATCTTGTCGATGCCCAGCAGGTTGCCTACTGTGTAGAAGTACACATCGCAGGATTGCGCAAGCGCCGTCCGCAGGTTCACTGAGCCGTGGCCGCCACGCTTGTGGCACTTGAAGTAGCGCCCAAAGAAGTTCGCCCCACCGCTGCAGCTCACGCGGAAGTTCTCATCAATCACACCCTCCTCTAGCGCGGCTATCGCAACGAACGGCTTGAATGTAGAGCCAGGCGCGAGTTGCGCCTGAATGGCACGATTCATCAGCGGATTGAAGGGATCGTTCACGATGTTCCGCCAGTCCTCAGCGCGAATGCGACCGCTCATCCGGTTGGGGTCGAAACTGGGGCGGCTCACCATGGCCAGCACTTCCCCGTTGCGGGGGTCCAGTGCCACCACTGCGCCACGACGCCCTTCCATTGCCAACTCGGCCACCACCTGAAGGTCCAGGTCGATGGTAAGCACCAGGTCGCGACCTCCGCGGGCTGGCTTGGTGCCAATGTTATAGCGATGGTTGCCGCGGTTGTCCACCACAACCTGCCGCTTGCCATCTTCCCCCATTAGCACGTTGTTGTAGCTGCGTTCCACGCCAAACTTCCCGATGACATCTCCTTCGTTGTAACGGGCATATTCGAGCGTGTCGAGTTCACGTTCGCTCACTTCGCCCACGTAGCCCACCAAATGGGACGCGATTCCGTCGGAGGGGTAGAGGCGGCGCTGTTCGCGGATAAGTTCCATATCGGGATAGCCCGGCATCTGGCGGTGCGCCTCCACAAAGGCAACCTCGCCTGAACTCAGGCCTTCCTTCACGATGATGGGTTCGTAGCGGGCACGATTGCGGAAGCGGTTCAATCGGGCTTGCAGTTCACCGGCATCCACGCCGAGGCCGTCGGCAATGGGCATTAGCACGGCTTCATTGAGACCGATGCGCGACAGAATCACGTTGAACGACGACCGGTTATCCACGATAATGCGACGGTCACGGTCGAGAATATTTCCACGCGGCGCCAGGATCGGCAGGCTCTTGATGTGATTCTCGTCGGCGCGCGCCGCGTAGACATCCGCGTCGATCACCTGTAGTTGCCAGAAGCCCTGAATCAGGAACAGCAGAACCGCGAACACAACCACCTGGAAGATGAGCATGCGCGCACCGGCGCCACGCGCGGAGTTAGTGCGCATGAGGTCGCCCGCCCCAAACACTTTCCCGATATTGCGTTCGATCGGCTGCATCGCTTTGTGCCCCCGCCCTGTGTCCTCTCAGTCGGTCAGACGGATTCCCGGCACCTATCTAATATGTTAAACAAGAACACCGAAACTACCGCGTTCAAGACGGCGGAAATCAGCATCCGGCTGGGGTCTAATTCCAGCGGGATATTGAGCACCGAGTTGGAGAGTATCCAGTAAAACACCCGGTGAAACGGGAAAAAGAAGAAGACCAGGAAAAAACGTACCATCCAGTGGTCCACATCGAAGCGCATTCCCACTGACGCAGCAAAGTAACCCACCAAGGTCTTCGCCACGCCAAACATGCCAATAGGGTGATGGGAAAGCGTGTCCTGGAACAGACCCACCGCGCAGCCATACAAGGTTCCTGGAATGGCACGCCGCCACATCAGCGGAAAATAGATGGCCAGCAGAAGCGGGATTTCAAGAAAATTCAGGAACCGGAAAATCACCGGCACATACACCTGAAAAAGCAGTGCCACCAGCGGCGCGGCGATCAGAATCCACCAGGGAAAGCGAACAATCTGCCTCTCGCCGGGCGAATCAATCAACAGGCGGCTGGTTTCGACTCTCATGGCTGCTCCGGAGGGGAGGAAACCGGAGTTGCGGGGCTCGACGCAGAAGCCGGCGTGGGCGCTGGTGTTCCCGATACTGCAGCAGGCGCCGGCGCGGGAGACGTTGCCCCTCCGGGGGCTCCGTCGGCAGGCGCGGCGCGGCGCGGGGAGGGAGTTCGGTTGAAGTCGGGAGGGGTGGACCCGGGCAAACCCGTCCCAAAGACATGCCCCTGGCCCTCGCCGATGCGGCGATAACGCTCCAGCAGGCGATCCGCATCCGTGGCGGGGGGCCTGCGCACAGCGGGAACCGCGGCCCCAGCTGCCGCACCGTCTGCCGCAGCCCCAGGCACAGCCCCCGGCTCATCCAACGGCTGCGGAGAAGATGTCTCGAACATGCTCACTTCTGCGGACCGGTCATCGTCTTCATCGCGCGGAGGAACGAGGAGAGTAGGCTCCGGAGCCTTGATCTCCGGAACCGACTGATGCACGGCCTCCAGCACTACGAGTACTTCATCCAAACCCTGAGCCATGCCGGCGGGTTCCACCAGAATGTCCTGAAAACCGCCGCCCTCAGCCACCGCAGCTACCGGCCCCACGGGAAGCCCGCGCGGAAACACACGGTCGTCTCCGGAGCTATAGAACCACTCTCCTTTTTCTACCGTAAGGTGGTTTTCAACGTAATCCACGGCCACACGGCGCTGCCCAAGGCCCTTCAGGGTACCCACCACCCTTCCTTTCTGGCTGACGACGCCCATGGCAAAGCTCGGGTCAGTGAGTAGCATCACCTGGGAGGTGGTGCGATAAACGTCAAGCACGCGCCCCACCACTCCGTTGGCGCTGATCACGGCCATGCCGGCGACTAGGCCATCGCTCGATCCGCGATCAATAAAAACGACACGCGAGGCCGGCGCAGCGTTTGTGCCGATGATGCGCGCGGCCACCGTACGGGATAGAATCCGCTGCCGGAACTCCAGGAGGGCGTCGGAACGCTGGGCCGTCTCGAGTTCCGCGCGCAGGAAATCGTTCTGCCGGCGGAGTTCGGTAATCTGCTTCTGCAAACCGTCGTTCTCTGCTCGCGCCCCTCGCAGATCCACATAGCTAGCGATGGTTCCGCCAACGCCAGTGCGAATTCCTTCAAGGATGGTGGCGAATGGTGTTACCGCGGAAACCGCCCACACCCGCAGCAGCCGCACTTCGCTCTGGTTGCGCACTTGCAAACCAAGCATCACAAGCTGAATAGCCAGTACGGTTACCAGCACGAGCAGGCCGCGATACCTGGTGAGCAAGGTCTCCATAACAACTCGATGCGCTCAGTTAGCCGGGTTACCGGCGCGCCCGCAATCGGCGGCGCCTGATCGGTCCGCCCCTTCTCCCTTGTCTAGTACCCTTGCTTTCGCGAGAAACGGGCGGTCACTCGATGGCCAATGCATGATGAAGTCTGCAGACCGCCCTACGCAGTCAACTACTCAATGGCTACCCGGCGTAGCAGCTTGAAATCCGTCAACATGCGACCAGTGCCAAGCACCACCGAGGCCAACGGATCATCAGCTACTGACACCGGCAACCCGGTTTCCTCACGAATTCGGCGATCCAGATTTTTGATGCGCGCGCCGCCCCCTGTGAGTACAATTCCGCGATCGCTAATGTCCGCACTCAGTTCCGGGGGCGTCCGCTCCAGCGCTACGCGGATGGCATTCATGATGGTGTCGATACATTCGCCCAGCGCCTCCCTTATTTCCGTGTCGTTAATCGTGATCGTCTTGGGCACTCCCTCAATCAGATTCCGGCCCTTAATCTCCATGGTCAGGGGCTTGTCGAGGGGGTAGGCCGAACCCAGCTCAATCTTGATTTGTTCCGCCGTACGTTCACCCACCAGCAGGTTGTACTTCCGCTTGAGGTAGTGCATCACGGCATCGTCCATCTCGTTGCCCGCTACGCGCACCGAGCGGGAATAGACGATACCAGAAAGGGAAATCACAGCCACATCCGTGGTGCCGCCGCCGATGTCCACCACCATGTTGCCGGAGGGTTCCGTAATGGGCAGTCCAGCGCCGATGGCCGCCATCATGGCTTGCTCCACAAGAATCACTTCGCTCGCCTTGGCGCGGTAAGCGGAGTCCATCACGGCGCGCTTTTCGACCTGCGTAATTTCCGAGGGAACCCCGATTACGATGCGAGGATGCACCAGCATCTTGCGCCCGTGGGCCTTCTGGATGAAATAGTTCAGCATGCGTTCCGTCACCTTGAAGTCAGCAATCACGCCGTCCTTCATGGGACGAATGGCTACGATGTTGCCGGGGGTGCGGCCCACCATTTCCTTGGCTTCGCGCCCTACGGCTTCGATTTCGCCGTTCACCTTGTTGATTGCCACAATGGATGGCTCATTCACCACGATTCCCTTGCTTCGCATGTAGACAAGGGTGTTTGCGGTTCCCAGGTCAATGGCCAGGTCATTGGAAAATAGACTAAAGAGGGACCTTGCATTCATTCAGGCAATCTAACCTTTGGAGAGAGTCAGGAGGCGGCGGATCCGCTGCAGTCCGGGAGAGGGGGACGTCCCGTTGGCGAAACCGGCGGAAGAAGCTCACAGGGTATTTCGCGCGGTTACTAAGATTGAATTCGCATCCAGCGATCCCGCCCAGCATCCGCCTTCACTTGTTCCCTTGGCGCGCTAGAAACAACGCGCAGTTTGCCCTCGGGAGCGCGTCTCTTCCGGTTGCCGGAAGGAACCGTGCTCACCAATTGCAACTGTAGCATACTGTCCAGGCAGCCACTCATTTTCGCCAAGCAATTGTAAACAGAACGATTTGTGGAAAGGTCCCGAACGAATTGGCGGACTGGATTTGACCACGCCAGAGGGGAGTTTACATAACGTGAGTAATGTAAATGCACGCCCCCGGACCGCAGTGCATTAAAACAGAAGAAGACATGCTCGTTCGAGGCGACACGCCCGAGCCAGCCAGCGGAAAGGGCCCATGGGCAATCAGCACTACGACCTCGCCATCATTGGTGGTGGCATTATCGGGGCGGGAATCGCCCGCGATGCCGCTTTGCGCGGTATACGCTGCATCCTGCTAGAAAAGAATGATTTTGGGGCGGGCACTACCTCAGGATCCACCCGCCTCATCCATGGCGGCTTGCGCTACCTCGAAATGCTCGATTTTGGCCTTGTGCGCATGGACCTGCGAGAAAGGGAAACCCTGCTGAGGATCGCACCGCACTTGGTGAAGCCCTTGCAGTTCTTTCTGCCGTACTTTGGCTCAAGTTGGTTCTATCGCAACAAGATGCAGCTTGGATTGTGGCTGTACGACGCCCTTAGTTACGACAAGAGCCTGCCCAATCGCGGGAGCAGCAGTCGTGCGGCAGTGCTGTCGCGGGAACCTACGATGCGAACTGAGGGCTTAGCCGGCGCCAGCACTTTTTACGACGCGCAAGTAAATCTGCCCGAGCGGCTCTGTCTGGAAAACGTGATCGACGCCGCCCGCAATGGCGCCACCATCGCTCGCGGAGCGGAGGTAACGGGTGTGCTTCGCGAGAACGGTCGCATCGCTGGCGTAGAGGTTCACCGCGAGAATGGCAGCACCGAGGAAGTTCGCGCCAAGCTGGTGCTAAATGCTAGCGGCCCCTGGCTAAACGAGGTTGCGGGGAGAGTCACCGGCGACGCCACCCCCCGCATCCGCACCACCAAGGGCATTCACCTTGCCACCGAAGCGCTAAACCGCGAAGCCTGGGTGCTCTTTTCGCCCATCGACAATCGGCTGTTCTTCGCCATCCCATGGATGGGGCTGACCTGGCTGGGCACCACCGACACCGACTACCGCGGAGATCCAGGGAACGCCGCGGCAACTCCTGAAGATGTGGAGTACCTGCTACGCTCCACGGAACACTACTTTCCGGCCATCCGGCAGCAACGAGTTTGCTTCACGAATGCGGGCGTCCGCGCGCTGGTGATGCAAGGCGGCAAAGAGTCAAGCGTCAGCCGCTCACACCACCTCGCCGACGGTGACCTCGAGGGCACTCCTGGCCTGATAACGGTTCTGGGCGGGAAGATCACCGGATACCGTGCGATCGCCGAAGAGGCCACTGACTTGGTCGCGCGCAAACTCGGCGTCTCAAGCCGGGCGTCTACCGCGAAGTCCGGGCTTCCCGGCGGGGGCTCGCCGCCAGTCGAACCTCACTTCGTCCGCGCCGCGGAAGCCGCCGGGATTCCTGAGGCGAGCGCGATGTACCTGCGTAGCTTCTACGGCAGTCGCGCCGCCGATGTGCTGGCGATTGCCCGGGAAGACTCCTCGCTTGCCCGGCCCCTCGACGACAGTCACCCCGAGATCGGCGCTCAGATTCGCCTGGCCATTCGCGAGGAGTTCTGCCTGCACCTCGACGACTTTCTGGTGCGCCGCACCGGACTTGCATTCTCCGCCGACCAAGGCCGAAGACCCGCTCCGGCCGTCGCTGCACTGTTGGCCGCGGAACTCGGCTGGGATGCGGACCGCCAGCGCACCGAATGGCGGCGCTGGGAACGCTACCTCGAACGTACGACCCCCGGAGGTGTCGCCAGCTGATCACTGGCGCGAATTTGCCCGACGCGCCATCATGGAGACATGGACGATGCGTTCGCGGCGACGCGACTGGAAGGGATCCCCGGTAAACTCTTTTTTCTTCCCGTAGTGCCGGGGCGCGCGGAGTTCGCCCTGGAAGTGCGTAAACGCCTGCTGGAGCAGATGCCTGATGTGGTGGCGGTGGAGCTTCCGGTAACCCTGGGTGAAGTGCTCGTTCGCGCGGTGAAGCGCCTGCCGGAAATCTCCGTTGTGGTCCACGAGGACGAAAACAACCCCGGCGCAGGCACCTATCTGCCCGTGGAACCCGCTGACCCCTTCATCGAGGCCATACGCACCGGACTCCAGATTGAAGCCGAGATCGTATTCCTTGAGCCGGACGTGACCGGGCGCCCCCATCTCGATGAGGTCTACCCCGATAGCTACGCGCTGGTTCGCACGTCCTATGAGCAGTATCTTCATGCGTGGAACGCCAACGCGAGCGAGCCCACCGTGCACCCAATGGTAACCGAGCTGGCGCGAGGGATTGCCTGGAAGTTGCAGGGCGCCAACCCCGAAGCCCGCACAGCCGTCGTACTGTCGCTGGCGCTCTTTCATCCCGTCCTGGCAGCTCTGCCGGAGCCTTGCGAAGAACCAGTGGACCGCATCCGGCGCGAGGGATTGCACCTGGTGAATGCCCACCCTGAGTGCCTGGCGGAAATCCTCCAGGAGATGCCCTGGTTACAGGCGCACTACGAGCGAATACGCATGGAACCGGTGGACGAGATGCGGTTGGACCGCCTAAAGCTGCAGTACACGCTGCTTCAGGAAACTGAGCAGGTGTACATTCGCGAAACTGGCGAGCCCGTACAGGCCTGGCAGCGTCGACTGCTCGCACGCTTTACGCGCAACCTGGCGCTAGTCAGCCGGCGACTTACGCCCTCTTTATTCGACCTTGCCACTGGCGCACGCAGCACCGTCGACGACGACTTCGCCTACTGGCTATGGGAAACCGCGAACCAGTATGCAGCGCAGCGCGAAACGGATTACCCGCCAACTCTCAACCTCAATGCGAGCGACATCTATCTCGACACGAAGCGCATGCAACTGCGGCGCAGGCAGCGCAGCAACAAACAGCGCTTCGAATCCACTGGGCTGAAGCGCCGACCCAAGGAGAAGCAGAAGGGGGATTGGGCGCGCCAGCTTGATGGGAACTCGATCTGTTCGTACCCGCCCGAGGACCTCGTGATTGAGGACTATGGGAAGTTTCTGAAGAGCAAGGCTATTAGCATTCTTTCGGAAGAGCGCACGCGGGTTGAGCCGTTCACCACCTCCATCCTAGATGGCATTGATATCCGCGAGACCATCCGCAACTGGTACAAGAGCCAGATTTACGTGAAGAGCTTCGAGAAGGTGCACGGCGACGTGGGCTCAGTGGTAGTG
>JAHCHD010000124.1 GCA_026129915.1 Bryobacterales bacterium | reverse complement strand
CATGGGTTCACCAACGTGAGCACCTATGGGAACCTGTTGCGCCTTGCTCACGAAGGCGCCTATTCCGCGGACGAATGGGAGAGGCACTTCTACGAGATGGCGTTGAAGGCATCAGGCGCGGTGCAGGCGAGCCGCTGGGCACAGGTGAAGGACGGCGGCTATGTGTACAGCTTCAATGGTCCACAGTCGCTGTTTGTCGACACCATTCGGTCAATGCGCGCGCTGGTGGTCGGTCACCGCTTGGGCCATGTGCTGATGGGTGAAAACGACTCGAAGATCTCACTGCTTGGCCGCGCCATTGACCATTGCCTGATGACCGCGAAGTATTCGGTGTATTACGGCGAAGGGCGCGATAGCTACGACCTGCGCGGACGCACCGTGCACGAGGCCATTTTCAACCGGAACGATGGCGCGTTCCGCTGCCCGAGCACCCAGCAGGGTTATACGCCCTTTAGTACCTGGACGCGCGGCCTTGCGTGGGCCATGTGCGGGTTCGCTGAGCAACTGGAGTTCCTCGAAGCCGTCTCCGATGCGGAACTCGAAGCGTTCGGTGGGCGTGCCGCAATCGTTGCTGCGTTTCGAAAAGCAGCAGAGGCAACCTGCAATTTCTATATTGAAAACACTGCTACCGACGGCATTCCCTATTGGGATACCGGCGCACCGCACCTGCACAAGCTGGGCGACTATTTGAACCGGGTATCCGAGCCATACAATGAGTACGAGCCCGTGGATGGCTCTGCCGCTGCCATCGGCGCGCAGGCACTGCTGCGGCTGGGTGCCTGGCTTACGGGCAAAGGTGAGATGGATGCCGGTGCGCGCTACCGGCAAGCGGGCCTCAGTGTGTTGCGAACCTTGCTGGAGGAACCCTACCTGAGTACCGACGCCGGACATCAGGGCCTGCTGTTGCACTCGGTGTACCATCGTCCGAATGGCTGGGACCACGTGCCCGCCGGACGCAACATCCCGTGTGGCGAATCGAGCATGTGGGGCGACTATCACCTGCGCGAAGCGGCGCTGTACGTGCAGCGCCTGGCCACGGGCAAGCCCTATTTGCAGTTCTGGGGATCGCTGTAAGCGCTATCGAAAGGAGCCGCCATGATCATTGCCGATATTCACAAGACCGAAGGCCGTACCTATCCGGCGCGGCGTCGCACCCGCAATCTGGTGGGCGGACTCTCGCCCATCCAGTGCAACAACTTCGCCATGGGTTACGTGGTGCTGGAGCCAAACGGGGGCCAGGTGCCCTGGCACAACCAGGAGCAAGAAGAGGTCTACTTCGTGGTGGAAGGCACAGGCGAGATGTGCCTGGGGGACGATCGCCAAACAGTCACCAGCGGGCAAGCTGCATTCATCCCGCCCACGGTATTTCACCAGATCACGAATACGGGTGACACACCGCTCATCATGATCTATGTGTATGGGCCTTCAGGTGATGTCGCCCACTGGCGGCAGGAACTGGAAGGCACCTTGCCCAAGGCGGGCGTGGATGCTCCGGCGCTGCCCGCCGGAGCCTGGCCGCAGTGCACGGATAAGCCCGCCGCGTAGGGCAATCAAACCTCTGAGTCGTTCGCAGCTATAGGAGAATCCGCATGAGCGAAGCAACCATTCATCGCGTCGGCATCATCATGAACGGCGTCACCGGGCGCATGGGCACCAATCAGCACCTGATGCGCTCCATCCACGCTATCCGGCAGCAAGGAGGCGTGAAGGTAAGCCCCACGGAGCGCATCCTGCCCGAGCCGCTGCTCATCGGGCGCAACACCGTGAAGCTGGCGGAGCTGTCGGAGCGCACAGGTGGCTTGCCCTATTCCACCAACCTGGAGGAGGCACTGGCCAACCCCGCCTACCAGGTCTACTTCGATGCGCAAACCACTGACCGTCGCGCTGACGCCGTGAAAGCCGCCATCGCCGCTGGAAAGCACGTCTATTGCGAGAAGCCCACTTCAGGCAGCACCGATACGGCGATGGAACTCTACAACTTGGCGAAGGCGGCGGGCATCAAGCACGGCGTGGTGCAGGACAAACTCTGGCTACCTGGTCTGGTGAAGCTGAAGGCGCTGATTGATTCGGGCTTCTTTGGCCGGATTATGTCGGTGCGCGGTGAGTTTGGCTACTGGGTGTTCGAGGGCGACATCATCACACCGCAGCGGCCTTCTTGGAACTACCGCAAGGAAGATGGAGGCGGCATCATCCTCGACATGCTGTGCCACTGGCGTTACGTGCTCGACAACCTGTTCGGCAAGGTGAAGGCAGTTTCCTGCCTGGGTGCGACGCATATTCCAGAACGCGTGGATGAGCAGGGCAAGGCATACGCCTGCACAGCGGATGATTCGGCATACGCCACCTTCGAGATTGAGGGCGGCGTGGTGGCTCACTTCAACTCAAGCTGGTGCGTGCGCGTGCGGCGCGACGACCTGGTAACGGTGCAAGTGGACGGCATGCGCGGCTCTGCGGTAGCGGGATTGCGCGGCTGCTACGTGCAACCCTACGGCGCCACGCCTCGCCCGGTGTGGAACCCGGACCTCGATTCCCCCATCGACTTTATGGGTGGCTGGCAGAAGCTGCCCGACCAGGAAGCGCTCTACGACAACGCATTCAAGGCGCAGTGGGAACTCTTCCTGAAGCATGTGGTGAAGGGCACCGCCTTTCCGTGGGACCTGCGTGAAGGCGCCAAGGGCGTGCAGCTTGCGGAGAAGGGCATCGAGAGCTGGCAGAAGCGAACCTGGGTGGAGTTGGAGGACCTGCCGGCGTAGCAGGGTGCAGCCTGGGAAGGGCGAATCTAGGAGCGATACCAATGGGCCTTGACGGCGTCGAATTGGTTTTGGCGATTGAGGATAAGTTCCAGATCTTCCTCGAAGACGATGAGATAAGCGGCGTGAGTACCATGGGCCAGTTGCAGGCTCTAGTCCTCACTAAGCTCGGCCAGACCACTCCGCAGGCTTGCGCTACCAGCAGGGCTTTCTATGCGGTTCGCAGTGGGTTGATGCAAGGCCTGGGCGTTGCGCGAAACGATGTTCGCCCTGCGACCGCGTTGGACTCGTTGTTCACATCAACACCGCGATTGCGGAGAATCCAGTGGGCGAGAGTTCAGCGGGCCACGGCGCACCGCGTGCCCCACTTGGAGCGGACTGCGTTGTGGGCCTACGGAAGCTTGGCTATCGGGGCGGTCATGGGCCCGTTGGTGGCCTACTGGCTGGGTGCTCCGTGGCTCATTGTCGGACTGAGCGTGATTCCAGGAATTGTAGTCGGTTTGGGCGCTTTGTCTGCGGTTCCCTGTGGAGCACGCAATTTTCCGCATAATTCAGTCACGGTAGGAGATCTCGCTCGTGTTGTCCTAGGCGGCAACGTCGCGGATTTCCGTCACGTAAGCTCACGGTGGACCGACCAGGATGTTTGGCACGCGCTCAAGATGATTGTTGTCGAGCAGACCGGGTTGAGTCCGGAGAAGGTGCAACCTGACGCCCTGATTGTTGACGACCTAGGGATTGAATGACCGCGACGGTAGCCGACAAGGAATCACGACCCGGCGGAGTTGTGGCATCGGGATTCCCATCCGCTCAATGGACGGGAATCGCTGCAACTACCGTGTTGTCGCCCAGCGCATGGACGAGGTGCTTGCCAAGCTAGCCACGATCCTTGAGTGATCTGACCTTTACGCTTTCATGGGCTGTGGGGCAAACTACCGGGAAATCTTTGGTTGGGGCTACTTCGGCTCGACCGGCTTGTGCATCTGCAGCCACTCCTGGCCTTCCTTGTTGAAGAAGAAGTCCATCCAGATGTAGTGCATCTTCTTGCCGTCGGCCACCTGCGCGCCGTGCATTGAGCCGAGGGGAATGTGGAGTAAGGCGAACTGCTTCAGGTTGGCAGTTTCCCCGTCCGCGGTGACAGTGATGTCGTTGCCACGCAGGCCGAAGAAGAACTGCTCCAGCATGGGATGCTTGTGCTCGCCCACCGCGTCGGGGCCTGTGGTTTCCACGGTACCCATGGCCATGCGGGGCACGTAGTTCTCGGGCAGTAAGGTGCGGCTGATTGTCTTGGGGCTCTTAATGGCTTCGCTATAGGGTTCACATTCCTGGAAGCGCTTCACGTGCGGCGCCTGTTGGAACTCGGTGTGGCTGGTAAGTTCCTGGAGATCGTCTGGGGTGAGTTGCTGGCGAATGCGCAGGAGGTGGAGAGTGCTGCCGGGTGCTGCCTGGATACGCCAATCCCAACCTTGTGGGGCGCGGGCAATGGTTTCGCCATCCACTTCAAAACTCTGGTCCTTCGCGATGAGCGTCCCGCGGCCATCGACCACCAGCCAGACGACGGCGCGGTCAGAAACTGCGGGTTCCAAATGGCTGACATCGCCGCCTACTGAGAGATGTTCCACGTCCACGCCGAGAATCTCGCCCGCCATCAATGGCCGGCTTTGAACCCCGCTGGCTGATTCCAACGCCAGATCGACGACAGGAATTTTGAAGCCGGCAACCTGTGGCACATTGGCCGTTGAGCACGCGGCCAGTGCAAGCAGAGTCACCAGGCAAAGCCCAGCGGCCCATCGATAGTAGCATCGCAGGAATGTGTGCGCGGCAGGCGGAGGAGTGGATAGCATCTCCCGAGTCTATCGGAAAAGCCGTTAGCCCAGCTTCGGAGGCAACTCCTCGAGGGTACCCATCCACTGCAGTTCCCGCTCGATGTCGTTGTGCATCTGATAGGGCTTGCGGACGTCCTCGATTTTCTCGCCGCGGATGGCAATTTGGCTGAGGTCGTAGCGCCCGATGCCCATCTGGCCGCTCCAGATGAGGTAGGCGGGCCACTCGGCGTTAATGCCCATGCACTCCACGCCAATGCGGTCAGCCGCAACAAAGTCAGGGGAAGCGATGGCAACCCGCGAAGCAACCGCGGTGCCGGAGGCAGGGCCGTTGCCCTCCATGCCTTCGTAGCCGTCGATCACGGCGACACCCCAGTTGGCCTTCATCCGTTCGGCGGTCCGGACAATGCCATAGTGAGTCTGCCGTACACCGCCATGGTAGACGCGTTTATCGTTCCAGCGCGCCTCACCTTTGCGATTGTGTAGCGGTGCGCCGAGCGCCATGTTCTTGATGGACATAGTGGCCACTACGACATTGTGCGTCTTCATGACGCCCGCGCTGATGACGAAGGCATCAGGGTCAAGTAAGCGCGCGGCAAGGCGCACCGGCTGCGGGTGAAGGTCGCCGTTGAGGATGTGAATGGTCTCATAGAGCGCTTCCTCGTTGAGGTCTACCAGCGACACCTGCATGCGGCTGTACTCATTCACGAGGGGAGCGTACTTGAAGTTATCGTAGCCAGCCAGCGTGTCTCCGGCTGAGGACTCGGCAATATAGACCGGGCCGCGCCAGCGGGTGTCCAGGTAGTCGAGGATGCCGCGCAGGGCATCCGCGTGCGTCGCGGCGAGTTGCCGGTTGGTGGAAACGAGATTCGGCTTGATGACAACGCTTTTGCGTCGTTTGAGTTGCGGTGCAAGCTGGTCGTCAATTGCCTGCAGCGAAGCCAGAATGTTGGCCCGGCGGTCCTCGCCCTTTACCAGCGATACTGCCGACTTCTGTGCATCCGCCTGGGCAGACAGCGATTTGCGGGTAAGCAACAGGCCTGCTGCTGAACCGAATAAGGTGCGCCGGGATAGGGTGACACTCATGGCTTGCTCCTCAGTTTCCTTTATAGTAATTTAAGATGCAAAAGTCTGTAAAGTCAGACAGAGGAGATTTCTCATGGCACTGAATGCATCCCGACGCGGATTTCTTGGAGCCGGCCTCAGCCTGATGGCGGGTTCACAGGCCGCCGCACAGGCGCCGGAAATGAAGTATCGCACTCTTGGTAACACTGGCCTGAAGGTCTCGGTGCTCGGGTTCGGGTGCATGACCACATCAGACCCTACGGTGATTGAGATGGCCGCCGACTCTGGCGTCACGTACTTCGACACTGCGCGTGGCTACCAGAACGGCAACAACGAGCGTATGGTGGGCGCAGCGCTGAAGAGCCGCCGGAAGAACGTGGTGATCTCCAGCAAGTCAAGACCATCCTCGTACGCGCAGGCCATGGAACACCTCGAGACCACGTTGCGCGAACTACAGACTGACCACATCGACATCTGGTACCTGCATGCGTTGTCCAGCCCCGATGATGCGCGCGACGAACTGCTGGATGCGCAGGAAGAGGCGCGGCGGCAGGGCAAGATCCGCTTCCGCGGTGTGTCCACGCATAGCAACATGACTACGCTGATTCCAGCCCTGGTGGAAAAGGGCCGCACCGATGTCGTACTCACCAGCTACAACTTCACCATGGACGCCGCAATGGACCAAGCCATCGAAAAGGCGGCGGCCAAGGGCATGGGTATTGTGGCGATGAAGGTGATGGCAGGCGGATTCCGAACCAACCGCCCAGGCACGCCGATGCACGAGAAGATCACGCGAGAGGGCGCCATGGCTTCGGCGCTGAAGTGGGCGGTGCGCAACCCAAGCGTGCATACTGCCATCCCCGGCATCATGGATCTTGACCAGTTAGACGAGAACTTCAAGGCAGTCGCCACCGGGTGGAAGGACGCCGACAAGGTGGTACTGGCGGCCCAGTTGAAGTCCATCCGTCCCTTGTATTGTTCGATGTGCAACAAGTGCGGCGGCGTCTGCGAGAAGGGCCTTCCAGTCTCAGACATCATTCGTTACGTAAGCTACGCGGAAGGCTATGGCGAGTTCCAGCTAGGCATGGAAAACTACCGTAGCCTACCCGCGGAACTGCGCGAGGTGAACTGCGAGGATTGCGCCGGATGCAGCGTGGCCTGCCCCAATGGCGTGATGGTGGCCCAACGGGTAAACCGGGCCAGGGAGCTATTCGCATGAAGGCCCTCATCCTATTGCTGACGCTTACGCTGGTGGCCGCGGCACAGATGCCCACTTGCGCGGTGATTCCAGGCTCCACGCAGAAGGGCGATGCGCGTGCCTTCGAAGTGGAAACCCTCTTCGACTACATGAACGGCAACTCAGAGGGATACTTCCTCTACGGCTTCCAAAAAATGGCCGGCATCACCTGCCAGAAGGGCGGTGTGGATCTGATCTTCGACGTCTCGACGTTTACGGACGTGGAGAGTGCCTATGGCATGTTCACGGGCAATGCGGATCCGAGGGTGCCGGTGGAGGCTATCGGCGCAGGCGGGCAAGTGACACCCCGCAAGGCGGTGTTCGCTAAGGACCGTTACTACGTGGAGATTGCGGCTGAACCCGACGGCGAACACAGTCACCTGCTGCGCAATGCTATCGCTGCGTTCGAGAAGACCTTGGCCGGCTGTACGAATTTGCCGGTGCAACTGTCGTGGTTCCCGAAAGAAGGGCTGGAGGCGGGCTTTCCGCGTCTGGCTCCGCAAAGTGTGCTGGGCTTGCGTCTGCTGAAGCGCGGTTACCTTGCGCACTACGCCCACGGAAAGGCCTTCGTGGTCACCGAAGCTTCCGAAGCGGAGGCCGCCGCCTTGATGGCCAAGCTGCGTGAGCGCTTCCCGCCTAAAGGCGAAACGATGGCAGGGAATGAGTCGTTCGTGGCCGAGGACCGGTACCTGGGCAGCCTGAGCTTCTTCCGCAAAGGCAGCCACGTGGGTGGATGGGCGAATGTGAAGGATGCGGATGCAGCGGCACTAGCCGGGCAGTTGGCCGCCAGCATCCGTTGAGCACGGGGCGCGGCAGGAGTGCTGCCGCGCCTTCGTATGCCCTTTACTCCGCGCTGGATACAGTGCTTAGTAAAGATTCATCAGATCGAGAATCGTGTTGGTGGCGGTGGCCACAATCATGGCCCTGCCGTCGAAGAACACCCGCTCACAGCCGCAGTTCGGTGGTAACGGACTCATTTGGCGGCGCAGGTCACGCGGAAACGGGCTGATGCGCTTTTGAAGGCCGGGAGGCAGCGAGCCATTCCGCATCAATTGTTTCTGCAAGCCCGGGGGAAGATCTCCGCGCTTTGCAAGCCCTGGTGGCAGTTGACTAGGCTGCCTATCGCGCACCCAACCGCGCAAGATGCGCTGGTCAGCTTCCTGAAAGACCACAGAAACCGGTGCTGCATGGTCACGCCCTTGCGGTCCGGAACTCTTTCCTTTGCCCTTGCTGTTCCCCTGCGCGGGCATAATCAGCGAGCAGGCGACGATTCCAGCAATCAACAACATCATGCGCATGGTGATAGTACCTCGTATGGTTCGTGCAGCAGAAGGGTACCAGTGATTCAAGGGTCTTCACCGTCCGGGCGTGCACACATTACCGTAATGGCGGCACTGCCAGCAACATCCACTGGTCCGCCAACGCCCAGCGCTTTTCAAACTTCACCCGCGCCAGGCGCTGAGGCTTCTTGCGTGTGGGATCGTTCAACCAGACCGCATTGGAGTCCACACCGGTAAGTACCACAAAGTGGATAGGCTTGTTCTCCCCTGACTTCATGCCCACAACGAGTGGACGTCCCTTGGCCAGGTGTTGCTCCACGTCCGCCCAATTGCCGCGCATTGTGAAGGCACGCATCCCATGGTCTTCGAGATAGCGCTTCATGTCCGTAAGCGGAATGCCATTAAGCTCCGGCTGGTAGAGAGCTGTGTACACCTCCTCGGCGGTGGGACTTGCCTCCTCGGGATGGGACGGCTGCGCATGCCAGTAGTGAATCAGCATGGCGACGCTAGCCGCCCCGCATCCATTCTTCTGCTGGCGGTGAAACGGAAGCTCCAGCGGGTTGACGCTGGCAGCACTGGCGGCAGCGGTTAGCAGCAACGCAATCGCCCATCCACACGCAGTGGCGGCGTGCTTCATTTCAGCACCAGCACCAGGGCGATGGCGGCAAGCGCGATAACTGCGTACGTGAGGTGCAGATTGGAAAGCGCACCACCGGCCACTTCCGGGCCAGGGTCTTCAGCGCGGGCCAGCAATTCTGCTTCTTCTTCCTCACTGAGTGGCTGCGCGGTCCCAGGTTCGGCGGAGGGCTGTAGCGTGCTTGTGTGCACAACGTCGCTCTCACCGCGAACGCTGCTTGAAGTAGCCTCAATCTGGGAAACTGCATCCGATTGCGCGATGGCAGTTGGTGGTTCCGCGGCCGTGCCTGCCGGCAGGAGAAGAACCAGGCAAAGGACAATGCTCAATAGTCGTGTGCCCATAGGGCGCCACCTCCGGTAATTGTAAATTTTCCCGGTGTAACTCGTAAGAATTACTCGGGATTGCATGAAATTTGCAGCGGGTGCAAGACTTAGCATCCAACGCAGCTTTGTTACATGCACGTGGGCTTCCAACCGGCGCTGCAGCTGCGATAGGATCGGCGCATGCTGCAATCCACGGTTCGATCCTTTGGCCGCCGTGCTTGGATGCACGGGCTCGGCGCCATCACACTGGCCTCGCTGCTGCCTGAATATGAAGCTCTTGCCCAAAGTGCACCAAACGTGCGCATTGAGGGGCTCGAGATTTGGAAGTTTGAGGGCAGCGAGCAAGGGCACGCAGGCAGCAATCGCCAGTACATGATGGGCCCCGGTCGCATTCATCAGGATCCCCGCCTTGACCTGATGCGGGACGAACCAGCCGCACAACCTTCCATGTTTGGCCGCAGCGCCTACTACCTGAAGATCAAGACGAACCAAGGGGTAGAGGGCATCTATGGTCCCGTGGATAAGGAAGCCTGCATCGTGGTGCAGCAGCAACTGGCAGCTGTGGTGACCGGGCGTGACGCCTTGGCGGGCGAACTGCTCTGGGACGTCATGTACCGGTCAAACCGGCACGCGCGCTATGGGCACTACATGATGGGCATTGCCGCGATCGATAACGCTCTTTGGGACCTGCGCGGGAAGTTCTTCAACGCGCCCGTGCATCGCCTGCTAGGCGGACCGTCGCGCAAGGAGATTGAATGCTACGCCAGTTGCCTGGGGTTTCCTTTTGCCGAGGGGCAACTGGAGGCACGAACCCGTGAGATGGTGGCAGAGGGCTACCGCCACCTGAAGTTCTTCGCAGCCTGGGGACCCCGGGAGGGTGAAGAGGGGCTGGCGCTGAATGTCGACCTGATGCGCCGCCTGCGCGATACCGTTGGCCCCAAGGTGCGCCTGATGATCGACGCCTTCAGTGGCTGGGATCTGTCCTACGCCGTCCAGTGGTGCCGTCGTGTCGAGCACCTGGAACCGTGGTGGCTGGAAGAGCCCTTCCCCTCCGCCAGTATTGAGGCCTATCAGAAGCTACGTGCCGCATCCCGCGTTCCTCTGGCTACGGGCGAACACTTCTACAATCGCTGGGAGACCAAGCGATTCCTCGATGAACAGGTCCTGCAGTTTGTCCAGGTCGATCCGGAGTGGTGCGGCGGTCTCAGTGAGTGCGTCAAGATCGCCGCTCTGGCCTCCACCCAGGACGTCTTCGTCATTCCCCATGGTCACAATTTGCACGCGGCGGTCCACTTGGTTGCCAGCCAGAGTCCCGCGGTGTGCCCACTGGTGGAATGCCTGGTGAACAAGCTGCCCAGCTACTACTACTTCGACCCCGCCGCGCCCTTGCCCCAGCAAGCGAAGATCGCCATTCCGGAAGCCCCGGGCTTCGGGATCCGGATCGACGAGAGCCGGATCGAGCGGCGAACGCGCATGCAGTGGGACTGAATCAGCCGTGTGCACCGACACACCCGGTGGCACCCTGCGTAACTCCGCCCACAGTCGCAATCTCTGCCTGTCGCAAACGCTGCTTGACTACGAAAGGTGGAGTGTTAGTATCATGCATGCACTTCGCGGGAGTTCTGGAAAATTGGCTTCCCGCCGCGCTCCTCATTCTCGCGCTCCACGCGTCCGGGCAGGCACCACGCGTCTGGAACGAGCGCGACCTGGCGGAATGGGCGACACCGATCGCGGCGATCGGCGTTCGTCCCGGCCACTTTAGCGAGCAGGAATACTACGCCTCTCCCGAAGACAACTACCGGACCTACCCGGTCTATCACCCCGATCGGGAGCCCAAGGGCTACTGGCAATGGCTGCAAAAGCAGAAGCCGAAGCCATTGGTGGACGCACGAAAAATGCGCGCCCAGAAGGACTGGATCGCGGCGGGCCGGAACGCATTCATCATGCTGGACGACCCCAGCTTCCGCACCGCCGACCCCGCTGAGATCGCAAGAGCACGCGACAAGGCAAACTTCGACAAGGTCTTCCTCACGAAGCAAGGCACCATCATCGACAACGTGTGGGTGGTGACGGAGCAAGGGGTGATGCTCTCCGGCACGGCTTGCCTTGGCTGCCACGTGCGTATCGACTTGAACGGAGGATTCACTCCGGCAGCCCCCGGCACCCCGTATCCCGAAGGGATTGAGACTATCGGTCCTCAGACGCCGTCGCTGCTGAGGAATCTCTTCGCAATCCTATTCCCTGGAGACACCTTCGGTGAAGCGAATGCGCGTAGTTTTCACGTCCCGTGGGACCCCGACCCGCGGGTGGACTCCATCAAGAGCATGGCCGACCAGGAAATCGGCAGGCTCATCACCGGTGATGGTTTCACCACCTTTGCCCGCTTCAACGGCAGCCCCTGGTACATGACCAAAATCCCTGACCTGCAGAACATCCGCTATAGCCGCTACATCGATGCCTCCGCCACCCACCGGCTCCGCGGCCCTGGGGATATTGCTCGCTACGGTGCGCTGGTGGTGGGTGCGGACTCCATGGATTTCGGCCCGCACCGGATTCTTACCGATGCGCAGCGGCGGGTAACTTTCCACTATGCGGATGCCGTCCTGCATGCCATCGCAACCTATCTTTGGTCGCTGGAACCTCCACAGAACCCCCACCCTCCGCCAGCGGCGCTGGTGAAAGAAGGGCAAGCCGTGTTCGCAAACCAAGGCTGCCCACAGTGCCACCCGCCACCCAACTACACCAGCGGAAAGCTGACTCCGGCACTGGGCTGGACCCCGCCGGCGGACCACCCCAACCGCGAGGACATCGTGCCCATCTCCGTCGGCACCGACCCTGGCCTCGCGCTCAAGACGCGAAAGGGAACAGGATTCTATAAAGTGCCCAGCCTGCGGGGCCTGTGGTACCGTCCAGCCCTGTTGCACGATGGATCCGTGGCGAGCCTCGAAGAGATGTTCGACATCAAGCGTCTTTCGAAAAACCACATGCCGGGTGGATGGAAAGCCCCGGGAGTTGATTCGCGAGCCATCGAAGGCCACCCGTTTGGGCTTGGGCTGAGCGCTTCAGACAAGGCCGCCCTGCTCGCATTTCTTCGCACTTTGTGAGCGCGCGCCGGGGAGTCCCGCTACTGCGGCCGCACCAGCGGCACACGCGGTTTAGGGCTCTTGTCCACGGGCTTGAAGATCAGCGTGACCGTTGCGTCGTGGCTGCGCTCGTTGAGTTCCACCTTTGAGCGGGCGTCGCCCAAGCCGTCCATCAACTGGCGTTCCTGAATCTGGGCAAGGAAAAAGTCCGGATAGAGTCCATTAAAGGGCTTGCCGGGATCCATCGACCAGAGCTTGCGAACCTCTTGCTCAGTCACCAGATCAAGCCCCTCAATCTTCAGCGCTCGGAACAGATACTGCGGCCCTTCCTCCACCACGATCGTCAGGTCCACTTCATGATTGGGCTCGTCCAGTTTCGGCTCCCAATCCACTTTGGCGTTCAAATAGCCATCGCGCTTCAGTCGCGCCTGGATGGCCTTCACTCCTTCCGCTACCTTCGACCACAGCGCTTCTTCGCCCACGGGAAGCTTCGCGAGGTCCAGCAGATCCTTCTCGCGATATTCCCGCGCCAACACACGGGCTTCGCGGAGCGTGTATTGCTCGCCTTCCTCCACCGTCACTTTCACACGAACGCCCTTTTCTTCCTCCAGTGGTACTGCCTCCACTTTGGGAAAGCGAACGCCGAGGTGGCCAATGGCCCAATAGGCGGGAAGGATCTCGTTATTGAGCACCGTGCGGAAACGGTCTTCGGTAAACAGAATGCCGGTGGCGGTCTGGATGAGGATTCGCCGCAGTTCAAGGGGCTCGATCTTTTCTGAGCCCTCAAAACGCACATCAGAAATGGACGGAATAGGCGTATCCGGGCGGAACATCACACTGAGGTTGCCGCCCTGCTCGGCCCACACCAGGCCCCGGACTTTCATTTCAGTGCCGCGAGACTTCAGGAACTCCTCGATCATTGCGGCGTAGCGCTTCATCCCCGGTTCAGTGGCAGCCGCATTGCCGTCAAAGCCAGGGTCGCGCTTCCGCAGATAGGCATGCACCTCTTCAAATGAGGCAGGGATCTCCTCCAGGCGGATGGGGTAGTAGAGTTCGGTTTCGGTGACCTCAAACGTGACAATATAGCCGTTCTCGGTTGAGGGCTTTTCGAAGCGGTAGGCAACGGTCTCAAACAGGCCGGAATCCACCAGCCTCTGGTGCGCGGCCAAGAATGTGTCGCGGTTAGAAGGGGCGCCCACGGTAAGGCCAGCCAGTTCCGCCACCTGCGTTGGACCGAACCGCTTACCCCCTTCCACCTGCACGCGCAGCAGGGGGAAACTGGTGGCGGGGTCGATGGGCCGCACCACCATCGCCTCCCCCGTGGACTTCGGCTTCACCGTAGCGGGCCGTCGCGCGGACCCCGCCGATTGGGCAGCCGCCCTTGGCGCCATGGCGGCAACACTCACCAGCATTGCCAGTAGCAGCACCAACGCCGCCGGCCAACAGACTCGCCCAACAGCAAACCGGCGCATCGGACACAGGTGAATTTTCATCGGATTCTCACCATATTGTACGAAGCCGCGGCACCACCGGTTGCCTCCGCATTCTGCCACCTGCCGTCCGCTATTCGTTCAGAACCGTCCAGCGCGGCTGTAATCCGACTTTCCTATCCGCAACTCTTGACCGAAGTGCCGTACTCGACTACACTGCAAAAGTGAACCAACTTAGCCAATGCAGTCCACACCTGCGCTACGCCCTGCGCGTTGTCACCGCCATGTTTGCGGGCTTGTGCTTCGCGGGGGGGGGCACTAGCTCAGGAATGTGGCTCTGGCCACCGTGTGGAAAAATACGAAGGGCATGTAGATCACTTACAGTCCAAAACCGTCACCCTCTCAACCAAGCTTTGTCAATCGCACATGGTGTCGTATAGCTTCACCGCGACGAAAACCTCCGGGATTGGATCTAATGCCACCATTCGATTCTATAGCAGCACCAAGATCGATTCCCAGGATTTTCTGTTTCAGGCGAATGTGGTGGCAATGCCTTCCGGGACGGCCTCACTTCCGGTAGGGCATGGTCACCTCAGCCCTTACCGTGTAACCCTTGGGATTACAGCGCGTCCAGACCATTTCGTGGTGACGTCCAATACAGGTCCATTCGACTTCACGGTAAACGCTCAGGTAATTGATCGGAATCATCCCTGTGACCCGGAGTTTCCATTTGTTCCGTGCCTCCCCGTATTTCCTAACGTCGAATACAACACTGGTGGCCTATCGATGACCGATGCCACGGAGATTGAGCTAGGCGAAACGGTTTACGGCAATGTACATAACCGGGAGGGGAATATCTCGAACGGTGGCGGGCAGTGGTACAAGTTCACCATGCAACCGGGGCAAGCCGTGTCCGCCTCCGGGACCATCCTGGGCGGGCCCACCTGGGGAACGAGCTTTGGAATGCAGCTATGGAGCGCATCGGGCGGACAGCTCGGAAATTTGGGCAGCCAGTACGCCGTTTGGGGTGAACGCCAGTTTCCGATGGAAGCCACATTCAACTACATCAACACGTACACCCACACTGGCGCCACCCCGGCAACCGTCTACCTGCAGGTGTATTCCGTGGGGATCACGCATGAATTCGCCTTCCAAGTGCGGGAGGTGATGATGAAGTTCAGCATCCATTCACAGACCATTGACCCAACCAACAACTACTCTGAAGATACTCTGGTGAAGGTGGAGTCCGTCTGGGGGCCGAACGGTGAGCCGCTGGTGG
>JAHCHD010000123.1 GCA_026129915.1 Bryobacterales bacterium | reverse complement strand
CCTCAACCTCGAAACGCAGCTTCGAGCGGGCCAACTCCTGTTGGAATACCAACGCGGCATTTCCCGCCAGCGCACCAATCCATTCGCCTACACCTCCTGCCCAATCGCGGACCCCGCCGAAGCAATCGCCCAGCCTGCCCCATCCCTAGCGCATCTGAACGTCGCGTCAGCGACCGAAAGTGCATAGCCAGGCGTTTCATACACCTGGATCCGTTCCCCCACCACCCTTCGGACCGCGTACAGCGGTCCCACCGGCAAGCATCATAGGCGCCACCCAAGCATGAACGGTCCGTGTCAACCGGTGGAAATCAAAGGAGCCAAGCATCGCAGCGCCACAGATGCGACCCCCGGACGGACGGTGGGGACAGCCAGTGATTCCGGGTTTTCCGCGCGCCGCTGCCCGAGTCCCGTCGCTACGAAATCTGGAGAGTCGGCTCAACCTCGAAACTCTCCCGAGGGGAGTTCCAACACGGCAGCCACCCCCGCATCGCTGGTTGGCAACTGCTTCCGGATAACGCTCGGCCGCACTAGCACCAGGCCACCGAAACAGGCCCGAAGCGTCAAGAGCATCGATTGCCACGGGTTTCAATCTGTAAAAAGGATGCAGCGGCGGCGTAGCCTCCACGGAGCAGGTGCCCAGTGCGCCTGCTCCACCACCACCTCCGGCCACACCACCTTCCCACGCCCATCCGAAATCGAATCCAGCACCTCTGCACCTTCGGCGTGAGATCTGCCCACCACAACCCCGAAGTCCCACCGCCATCACAACCTCCATCTCCCTCCCCGTCAATCACTTGCGGAGAACCGTGTACGAATCAGAAACCCCCATCGCTACACTCAAGCGAATGCATCAGCGGTGCACGATACGACAAAACAGCCCGGTCCCAAGCTTGAGGTGCAAAACAGTGCAACAGATCCCCATTCATCGCAAGACTTTCGTTGCAAAACGAGAGTCCTGCCGACATGGAGTCGGGCAGCAACGCGAGTCACCTCCCACCCTGAGTTCGTTTCGTAAAGGCCGAACTTCATGCGCAGATCAATCAAAATGCCTGTCGGAAACGTCGGAATTGTCGGAAGGAGCGTGCCAACCAGTCGTGCGCACGAACCCATGCCGGTCAAAACCTCATCCCGGCAAAGTTCGTTTCGTAATACCGTGTCGCATGGCAAATCCGACAAATTTCACGTCGGAACCGTCGGATAGGTCGGAAATGCAGGAGCTCAGCAAATCCGCCGCAGGCGTCGGATACGTCGGATGTGTCGGAAATGTCGGAGGAACAATCACACGAACTTTGTGCGGAAGCATCGGCCGGCCACGGCTCCATTCCGATCAAGTTCGTTTCGTAAGAACAGGCCTCGCATTCGGAACCCGACAAATTTCATGCCGCAAACGTCGGAAACGTCGGATCTGTCGGATTCTGCCTGTGAGTTTCCGCCCCTCGCCGGTCGCTACGGATGCCCGAACTGGTTGGCCAGGGGGATCAACTGCTGATACACATGGTCCGGGATGGCCGAATCCCAGTGCCCGCTCAGCTTGGCCGCCACGACGAAGCCCAGGAAGATCGCCACCACGCCGGCCGCCATCCACTCCGGACGGAAGAAACCGCGGGTACGGATCACCTGCATGCCTAGCACATCCTCCACCGGGCAACTGGCCACGCACTCCATGCAGCCCAGGCACTCGGCAGAGCGGATCTGCACTAGCTGGTCTACCGGCAACGCAGAGGGGCAGGCTTTGGCGCACTTCGCGCAATCGATGCACTTGTCGGGCACACGCTGGATGCGCAGCGGGCTCAACAGACTTGCCAGCCCCATCAAGGCGCCGTACGGGCACAAATACCGGCACCAGAAGTTCGGCGTGAATACCGACATCACTGTCAGCAGAACAATCACGATGGCCCCGGTTGTCCCCAGGTAGCGGAAGAAGTTCAGCATCTTCACGTCGGAGATGATGCCGTAGGGCGAATGCACAAACGCCGCAATGCCATCTGCCGAGAGGCTCGCCACCGCATACAGGAACAGGCCCAGCAGAATGTATTTGAGAGACCGCAGCCCAATATCCAGCCAGCGCGGCGGAAAGAAGGTGCGCCGGGTGATTCGCCGGCCAAGTTTCCACAGGTACTCGCTGAGAGTGCCCACCGGGCAGAGCCAGCTACAGAAGCTGCGCCGCAACAGCAACGACATCGCGATGAAGCTGAGGATCAACACCATCGCTGCGGGATGCAGGGCGGGAACTTCGCCCGTAAGCACGGTGTACTTGGTCTGCATCAATCCCATGATCGGCAGCCAGCCCTCTACGCCCGCCGGCCGGCTCACGCGGAAGGGCAGGGAAAGCCCCTCGAACTGGCGAACAAACAGGTAGAACTCCACGCCGATCCAGAGGTTCAGCAACGCGAAGCCGACCTGAATCCCGCGCCGGTAGCGCTGGCTCCGCTGCGGGTCGAGCCGCTTCAGGAATGCCTTCTTCGCCTTGGGAGGGGTAGTCGCAGTCTGCTTGCTGGAATCCACTACGGGTGCGGCGGCCATTAGACGCTTGCTCCTTCCAGTTCTGGCACGGCATGGGGCTGGTAGACACAGCGCGGATCTGCCGACATCCAGTCGCCGTTCAGGGCGAAGGCCCTGGCGCGGGATCCGCCACAGAGGTGCCTGTAGTTGCATTCCCCGCACTTTCCGCCAAGGGCGTCGCTATCGCGAAGGATGCGGAACAGGGGGGTAGCGCGGTAGGCATCAGCCAGCAGGACCTTCCTGATGTTGCCCGCCGCTACCGGCAGGAAGCCGCTGGGGAAAATGTCACCTGTATGCGACACAAACAGCATTCCGTTGCCATCACGAATGCCCGCCTGCCGCAGAATCGCTGGGCTATGGTCCCCGTGCCGGCTGGCAGCGCCACCGGCCATCCGCGCGGCTTTCTTCTGCTGCGCCACGTAGCGCCGGTAGTGCGGAGCCTCCGTCGTTTTGATATCAAAAGGTGCCTGCTGGCTGAGGTTGAAGAGGAAGTCAAAGACCTGCTCATATTCCTCCGCGCTCAGGTCGTCGGTGTCCACGGCGCGCCCGGTGGCCACCAGGAAGAAGACGCTCCACATGCGTGCTCCCACGCGTTCCACCATCTCCGCGATCCAGGGAAGCTGGTGCATGTTCCAGCGAGTCACCGTGGTGTTCACCTGGGTTTCCATCCGGCAAGCGCGGGCCGCCGCAAAGCCGCCCATTGTGAGTTCGTACGAGCCCTCTACGCCACGGAAGGTGTCGTGCGTAGCCGCGTCGGCGCCATCCACGCTCAGCGCCACCCGGCACACACCAGCAGCCTTGAAACCGCCAATGGCTTCCGGGGTCAGCAGCGGAGTGGCGCTTGGGGTAACCGTTGTGCGCAGTCCAATCGCGCTGCTATAGCGAAGCAGCTCCATCAGATCGGGGCGTTTCAGCGGGTCGCCACCCGTGAACACCATCAGCGGATGGCCAAACCCGTGCACCTGGTCCAGCAGGCGGAAGCCCTCTTCCGTGCTCAGCTCGCCGGGGTTGCGCCCGGGCTGCGCGGTGGCCCGGCAGTGGCGGCAAGCCAGGTCGCAGGCTTGCGTTACTTCCCAGATCACAAGAAACGGAGCTTCGGAAAAGTCCTTCACGCCCCAATCATGCCAGCAGGGGAACCAGCGGCTCAGTGACTTGGGTCACTGATTCGTACAGTTTCGGGCGCTACGCTGGAATTGCATGCGGCAAGGGCTACAATTCGGATTCCGCTTCGTTCCGCAGCCCCTCGGCGTCAAGCACTCGCACCTTGCGGCGCTCGATCACCAGAAAGCCCTCGGCCTGGAACCGGCTGAGGTTGCGCGACACCACTTCGCGCACGGTGCCTATCCGCATGGCCAGTTCCTCATGGCTAAGCGGCAGGCTGAACTCGCCTTCGCCAAACTCGGCTTGCCAGTCGATCAGTTGACGGGCAATCCGCTGGCGTACGCTGCCAAAGGTGACGGCCTGCAGCAGCGTAACCAACTGGCGCAGACGCTGGCCCGTGACGCGCAGCATCTTCATGGCAATCTCCGGGTGTTCGCGGCAAGCCCGGTGCAAGTCTGGCTTGGGGATCACGTATGCCGTGGTCTCGCGTACCGCCATCACGCTGGCGGGATAAGGTCCACCGTCGAACACCGGCACCTCCGCCACGGTAGCCGGAGCTGCCTCCAGGGCCAGCATAATCTCTCGCCCGGACGAGGTGGTCTTCACGATCTTCACGATGCCCGCGCCAATCAGGTAAAGTCCATCGCAGGGCATGCCTTCGGTGAACAACAGCGCACCGGGCTGGTAATGCCGTTCGATGGCCAAGGACGCGAGCGTGGCTCGCTCCCCGGCATCGAGGCTCGAAAACATCGGAATCTGGGCCAGAGTTTGTTCCGCGCTACGGGGCTTGTCACTGCTTCGGTCGTCAGGAGGCATCGGCATGGCTTGTCGAATCGAACCTCACTGTAACGCATGCGGCCTGTGTATTGCCATCTGCCCGGTTTGGGCCATCGCCGAACTTCCTGCCGGGGTGCGCATCGAACCGCTTCTCTGCACGGAGTGCTTGGGCTATGCCGAGGCGCCGGTGTGCATCGAAGTCTGCCCCTGCCATGCCATTTCGGTAATGGACATGCTAACACTGCCTCCCGTCGGAGGCCAAACGGGTGCTATCCAAGGCGCCACGAAAGGACTCATGCAATGACCAGCGACTTCCAGTACGTCGAAGACATCCGCCAGCACACGGCCATCCCCGCCAACGGCATCCTCAGCACCACCCTGCAAACGGACGACCGCAGCAAAGTAGTGCAGTTCGTCTTCGCTAAGGGGCAGGAACTCAGCGCGCATACGGCGCCATTCCCGGCTATGCTCTTCTTCGCGAGCGGAGAGGCGGAGGTCACCCTCGGCGAGGAAAAGCGGGAAGCGCGCGAGGGCACCTTTGTCCATATGGCCGCCAAACTGCCCCACGCCATCCACGCCAAAACGGAAGTGGTGATGCTCCTGGTGATGCTGCGCGGCTAACCGGGCATTTGCCGCGCAAGTCCCCGCCAATCTGTCGCCCCATCCGGACTCCCGCAGCCTCTCCCCTATAATGGAGAGCATGTCCACTGTGATGGCGCCGCTGGCGACCGCCGAACAGCTTGCGAAGTATGAAGCCGTGATCGGGCTTGAAGTCCATGTGCAGCTCGGCACCAACTCGAAGATCTTTTCCACAGCTCCAAACGCCTTCGGTGAGGCGCCCAACACGCTTGTGACTCCCCTATGCGTGGGCATGCCTGGCACCCTGCCGGTGCTGAATAAGGGAGTGGTGGAGTTCGCCGTCCGTGTGGGCTTGGCCTTGAATTGCGAGATCCGGCCGGTGTCCATCTTTGCCCGGAAGAACTACTTCTACCCGGACCTCCCAAAGGGCTATCAAATCTCACAGTACGACCAGCCAACCGCTGAGCATGGCTGGATTGAAGTTCCCCTGGACGGCGGCCAGAAACGCATTGGCATCACCCGCGCCCACCTCGAAGAAGACGCCGGCAAGAGCATCCACGAAGGCTTCAAGGATTCCTCGAAGTACAGCTATGTGGACCTGAACCGCTGCGGGGCGCCGCTCGTCGAGATCGTCAGCGAGCCCGATATTCGCACCGCGGATGAGGCCTATGCCTATCTCACCGAACTGAAGCTGGCCTTGCAATTCGCCGGGGTCTCCAGTTGCGATATGGAGAAGGGCCAGCTCCGCTGCGACGCCAACGTCAGTGTTCGCCCGGTGGGGCAGGAGAAGTTTGGCACCAAGGCGGAGATCAAGAATCTCAACTCCTTCCGATTTGTGAAGCTTGCTCTCGAATACGAGATCGCCCGCCAGGTGGGACTCATCGAAGCAGGTGGCCAGGTGGTGCAGGAGACCCGGCTCTACAACTCCACCACGGGCGAAACGGTGAGCATGCGCAGCAAGGAGCATGCTCACGACTATCGCTACTTCCCGGAACCCGACTTGCTGCCGCTGAAGATCAGCAAGGCCTGGCTCGACGAGATCACCGCATCCATGCCAGAACTGCCTGCGGCCAAGCGCAAACGCTTCGTGGAGGACTACGGCCTGCGCGAGTACGACGCCCAGGTGCTTACGCTCACCAAGGAGCTGAGCGACTACTTTGAGGTGGCGGCCCAGGTATCCTCCAATCCCAAGACCACAGTGAACTGGGTGACCGGCGAACTGCAGGGTGCACTCAACACCGCTGGCAAGGACATCACGGAAAGCCCGGTGTCCGCCTCGCAACTTGGCGAGTTGGTCTCGCTGATCGAAAAGGGCGAGATCTCCGGCAAGCTCGCCAAGGAGATCTTCGCCAAGATGATGGAGACGGGCCACTCAGCCCCCGCCATTATGGAGCGCGAGGGTCTGAAGCAGATCTCCGACACGGGGGAGTTAGAGCGGATTCTTGACGACGTCCTGGCAAAAAACCCTGCACAGGTGGAACAGTACAGGGGCGGCAAGACCGCTGTGATTGGCTTCCTGGTGGGTCAGGCCATGAAAGCATCACGCGGCCAGGCCAACCCGCAAATGGTGAACGAACTGCTTCGGAAGAAACTCGAAGCCTGAGTCTGGAGCAGTCCTGTGCCTCGCCAGTGGAACGCCCTCGCGACCCTTCTGTTGATTCTTGGGGCGATGCTTGCGCCTGCCCAGAGCAGCATCGGGAAGCAGACCCGCGAGGAGACCTTCCGCGTGGTGTGGGAGACCGTTCGCGACCGCTACTTTGACCCTTCTTTTGGCGGGCTCGACTGGACTGCGATCCGCGGCGAATACCACCCTCGCGCGCTCAACGCTCCCGACGACACGGCCTTCTACCAGGTGCTGCAGGAAATGGTGGACCGTCTCGGGCAGTCGCACTTTCACGTGATGCCGCCGTTCTGGGTCACCACCAGGCAGATTGCCCGGAGGGGTGGCGCCACGGCGGGCATCCAGCTTGCCGCCGCCGGGGAGCAAATGCTCGTGTGGCGCATCAGCCCGGAGACTGCTGCTGAGGTTCCAGCGCTCAAGCCAGGGTGCGTGATCGAGCAGTCGGGTGAGGTGCGGCTCGATAGCCTTCGTGAGGAGGCACTCCATGAACAACCCAATGCCCGCATTGCCGCCCGGCTGTTCTTTGAAGCGGCAGGCCATGCACTGACCGGCGGGTACGGCGAACGACTGCCCCTGCATTTCCGCTGTGGTGACGGACCTCCGCAAATGGCCACCGTCACGCTGCGCGGCAGCTCAGGGGAGCGCTCAGAGCAACTCGGGTTGATGCCGCCCATGGAAACGGAGTTCGAGGTTCAGCGGCTACCCGGCGACATCGTGGCGGTGCGCTTCAACCTTTTCGTGATGACGCTGTTGCCTCGTATCCGGGCGGTGATTCAGCAGGCGGCAGCGGATGGCGCACAGGGCATCATTTTTGATGTGCGCGGCAATCCAGGTGGCATCGGCGCGATGGCGAATGGCCTCACTGGCTATCTGGTGCGAGAGCGTACTAGCCTGGGGGCAATGAAGATGCGTGGCGCCGAACTCAAGTTCCTGGCCTTCCCGCAAGATGGCGCCTATCTGGGACCGGTAGCCGTGCTGATTGACGGTAACTCCGCGTCCACGTCGGAGATCTTTGCGGCGGGCCTCCAGGAACTGGGCCGCGCGGTGGTTGTTGGCGAACGCAGCATGGGCGCCGCCCTGCCCTCGTTTCTCGCGGAACTGCCGCGCGGGGCCATTCTGCAGTATGCTGTGGCCGACTACCTCACGCCCAAAGGCGTGCGCATCGAGGGCCAGGGGGTAAAGCCCGATATCCCAGTTTCGCAGGACGCCGCCAGCCTGCTGGCCGGGAAGGATGCTCAGCTTGAGGTTGCCCGGCAGGCGCTTGCCAGCCAGTCCCGAGACAGCGCTATCGTGGTAACAGGTTTCTGACTCTTCACGTCGACCTTCTGGAGGCCCCCTGATGCTCGCACCCACTGTCCGTATGCCCCGGTTGCTCGTTGTTCTTTGGATGGTTGCACTCTGCGGAGCCGGGGCGCCGGCGCAGACTCTTACGCCGGCCCAGAGCGAGGCCAAGGCCGACGGGATCATCGGGAAGTTCCTGCAAGTGAGCGGGGAACTGAAGGCGATGGAACTGGTGAAGAGCCGGCGCGACCTGGGCAAGCTTACCCTGCCTGGCATTGGGATCTCGGGTGATGTGGAGGTGCTTTCCAAGGCTCCCAACAAGACCCGCATGACGATGAAGATCGCCGGGGTGGGAGAGATTGTGGAGGCCTTCGACGGCGAGACCGCATGGGTGATGGACCCCATTCAGGGCTACCGGGAGAAAACCGAACTCGAACTTAGCGCCACCGTCCGCCAGTCCGATTTCTATATGGCGGCCAACTACAAGACACACTATCCGAAGCGGGAATGGTTGGGATCAGAAACCGTAGAGGGCAAGGCCACGGACAAGCTTCGCTTACATCCCGTTGAGGGAGCGCCCGAGCTCTGGTATATCGACCGGAAGAGCAATTTGCTTGTCCGCATGGACTCCGTGTCTCACCTTCCCCAAGGCGATATCGCCAGCCAGGTGTACCTGGAGGACTACAAGGAAGTGGACGGTGTGATGGAGCCGATGCGCATCCGCATCGTGAACCCGATTGCGCCCGTCACGATGGAGCTTTCCTCCTCGGAATCGAATGTGGAGATTGACGATTCGGTGTTTGTGAGCCCGCGCAAACGAGGCCCGGAAGAGATTGTCATTATCCAGTAGCCCATGGTGCGGCCTGTTCCGCCCTGGCTTTGGACGTGGGAAAGGAAAAGCCGCCCAAAATCCGGGCGGCTTTTCTTCTCGGTCATGGGCTTAGCGGTTCAGTCTGCCTGTGCGGTCTGAGTTGCCTTCTCTTCCGCCGCCGGCTCTGCGGGAGCGCCGCCGAAGAAGTTATCCAAATCGTCCTGCATCTTCATCCTCTTGGGGTCGAACTGAGCAGCGATGGCCGCCGCCTCTGAACCTGGCTTGGTAAGGTCGATCTCCTCCGCGAGAGCCGCGGCGCGGTCCTCTTCGCTCATCACCTTCTGCTCAAGCTGGTCCACTGCAGAGAGGGTGCTCTTTCCCGTGGCAAATGCGGCCGCGGCGTCGTTCAGCCCCTTGCGGATCTTCACCGCATGGTGCCGGGCGGCCAGGGTCACAAGCTTCTGTTCGCGGTCGGCGAGGTCAGTCTGCGCTTCCATCAGCTGCTTGCGCAGTTGTACCAGCATCTCGTCCTGGGCTTGGATAGAGTGGCGGAGCCCTTCGGCGCGTTCCGCCGCGGAGTTGCGCGCCGCCATCACAGGCCCACCCTTCTCCTTCTTCGCTTCGAGATCGAGGTTGGATGCCTTGATGTTCTCGAGGGTAGCGTTCCACTTGGCGAGTTCCGCGTCGGTGTCGCCCAATTGCCGTTCAAGCACACGCTTGGCCTGGTTTACTTCCGCCACTTTGCCGCGAAACTCGATGATCTCCCGCTTCCGCGCTTCAATCGCTTCCCGGGCATCGGCCACATAATCGCGCATATTTTCAGCGGCGTCTTTGTCCTTGCGGCGCAATCTTTTCCACAATTCTCTCAGAAATTCCATCGGTATCTCCTCGGTCAATTCTTGTAGTGCTGTTGACTCATATGCGCGGCGGCTGGTTGGCTGCCGGGTTCATTATTCAACTTGCCGGCGCCTAAGCGATGGCGGCCAGCAACTCATCGGCAATGGGCAGCGCATGGGCAAGGTCGGCCATCGCAGTGGTTAGCTCCTCCGGAGAAAGGTCGCCCATGGGCATGCTTTCAATCAGCACCACCACCCAGTTATCCGCGCTTCCGATGTCGGGGTCGTCCTGGTCAGTGATGGTGGCGAAGGCGAACGGGTCAATGCGCGTGTTGGCGTCCAGCAGCGCTGCCTGAAATGCCGGCAGGCGGCCTTCCTGGATCTCACCGTAGCGCACCACCCTGCAGGAAATGATCAGCTTGTTGCGGATCTCGTCGATGGTCAGCAGGGCGTTCTTGGGCTCGTGCCCGGCGTGGGGAACCTTAACGGCCAGAAACTGGTCGCCATGAGCCACGTGAAATCCGCTGTCTTCCAGCACGTCCGCCATCTCGCTAAGCGAGTTGATGCTTACTTTTGTCGTCATGCCTTACTCCATATTCAATTACGCGCCGATGCGCGGATTCTTGGGAAACGTCCAGCCAATTCGCCGTCTTTCCCTTAAAATTCAGGAATTGCTACCGAGAGGCAGCACTTCCAAGTCGG
Organism: Bryobacterales bacterium; assembly: GCA_026129915.1. GTDB lineage: Bacteria > Acidobacteriota > Terriglobia > Bryobacterales > Bryobacteraceae > JACTMJ01. The sequence continues at coordinate 4,711 of JAHCHD010000123.1, read as the reverse complement.
CCATTCGAATGTCTGCTCCCTGCAGCATGCGGATCAACCCGCCTTCGGCGCCGGGGAGCCCGGCTTCAAAGAACACCACTTTCGAGTTCGGCACCGGCAGCATGGTTTCGTACTCCGCTACCGTTCCGACCATTCGTTCGCCGTCCCTCACAGGCGGGTCTGCCAAAACTTTCCCGTAGAATTCCAGGTTGCCCATCTTAGTGAACTCCACTTCGCGCACGTCGCCCTCGAGGTCCATATTGAAGTAGAGGTGCGAGGCAAACTGCAGGTCGAGCAACTGATAGCTGTTCTGGTCTCGCGGCTCGTTGAACACCCAAAAGTGATTCTGATTGAGGATATCGCGACGGTTGCCCGGTTGAAAGCCGTCGGCTTCAAAATATACCCCTGCGCTCAGATCGTCACCGGCGCTCTTCACCATCAGCCACGTCGCGTCCTCGTCGTGGGGAGAGCGGATGCGGAAGAATTGCCACTCCGCCACATCACGGCTTTCGCGAACGCGCCACACTTCTGCCACCTGGTAGTCGCGTCCCGTTGCCAGCGCTTCACCGCCGCTGATCATGTCCTGCAGCGTCTGCTCATCCTTCAGGATCACGGTACTGCCTGGTTTCAGGCTGCGCCAGAACTCCGTACTGTAGAAATTGAAGTCGTTGTTCAAACGGGCACCCCCAGTTGGTTTTCCCGGCAGGGTGGCAATCAGACGTCCCTGACCAGGCGGATTTCCATGTACGGGGCGATAGCCGCCCCGGTTGCGCGGGATCATCGCCGCCACACCAATTATCATCAACAGGATCACCAGCCCGGAACCGCCGCCAAGCCCGAAGGCCGACCTTTCCCGCGGCTCTCCGCCGGTGCCTGTACCTTGCTCGGACTGCTCAGCCTGACGCGCCCGCTGTCCATAGACATAGCTGTTCTGGCTCATGAGCATGTTCAGCAGCGCCATGTCGCGGAAGACGTTATAGGCTACCCAGGTGCCGTTGCGCATGTAGCCGTAGCCGCCATAACGTGAGTTGTAGCTGACGTCGTAGTTCTGCCCCTCCACGGTGGTAGTGGGCGGGATGTAGTTCGGGCGCTGGCCTGGTTCCCGCGAGAAAGTCGACGGAAACTTCGTGGCATAATCGCGCTCGAATGCCCGCTCTGCTTCCGCCCGCGATCCAAAGGTGGTGCCCTGCGTCCGGGCCCGGTTCATCGTAGCCTGGTCCACAGAGTTCCGGCGCGGGGCGGAACTGGGGGCTGGCCGGGAAGCGCTTCGTGTGCCCATACGCGGGCTGATGGTGGACGGTGCAGTCCCGCCCCATGTCTTTGCCCGGCTGGGCGGAGGCGAGTATGTGCGGGTGGAGAATCCCCCACCGCTGCGCCCCACCGAAATCCGTCCACCGCGTCGCGCCCACAGGTCATCCGGCACCGCCAGCAGCAGCACCAGCAGGAGGGCAAACCAAGTTGCCGCGCGTCGCAGTCGACGCCATCCGGGCAACTGAGTGATCCCAAAACTCATTGAGCGCCTCCTTCCGGAGCAACGCCTGGTGCGGCTTCGGCGGGAATCTCGGCCTCCGCGGGCGCTGGTGCATCCAACGATTCCAGCTCGACTTCCGGCACAAGCGGGGGCAAGCCAAGCCGCGACGGGCTGAGGCTGCCCGCAAACAAAATCGCTACCAGCAGGAACGAGGTGGCCGCCATTACACCCGCCGCCACGTTGCGGTCCTCCGCTACCTCCCTGGCCAGCGGGGACTTGGGTAAAAGGAAGTAATCGGCAATCACCCTTGCCGTCACAAGCAGCACGATACCAACCAGCGCGATCACCAGCGCGGTGATGATTTCATCTACCCAGTCACTGGTGGCGCCCGTGAGCGCAATGCTCACAATGTAGCCAAGTGCAGCCAGGTAGCCGCCAAAGCTGATGCCCGCCGCGCAGTTGTCTTTCTCGATCTCATCGTGGACGCCGTAACTTGCCGTTTTGGCATACACCCATCCGCCAGCAATCAGCACGGCCTGGCCTACCACGAAGTAGATGAAGGTATCGCGCAAACCCGTGGCCACCGAGTCGCTGAAGCCCGCCATCACGCCGCGCAGCATGAATCCGGTAGCGATACTCGAACCCGCTACTACGAAGCCGGTGCCCAGGTTGTGGTCTTTCACCAGCTCTTTTTCGACGGAGAACTGGTGCAGGATGGCGCGGTCGTTAATCCACAAACTCAGACGCATCAGCAAGGCGGCCAGCGCTCCAAACATGGCAATTGTCAGCAACTCCATGCCCAGCGTTACACCCTCCCAGGGAAACAGTGCTCCTGAAAGCGCGATCGCCACTCCTGTGATGTATCCCCCGAAGGCGACTCCAAAGGCGGGGTTGTCACGTTCGGTGAGTTCCTCGTCGATGCAGTAATGTGTCGTCTTCTGAAAGAACAGCTTGGCAGCGAATGCCAGCACGAAGACGGTAGCGAACAGCGGCATGGCGTTCATCACCTGTTCGAACGTTACTTTCAGTGCGAGCATCTTCTCTCCTGGAACCCAACGGATTCTTCGCATTCCGGCCGTACGCATTTCGCCAGACAACCGCTACTCCCACGATGCGAAAGCCGGGCGCACCAATGCAAGCCTTGGACGCCATAGGGAACGAAACTGTTTTTCGCCTTCAATCCTTCACTACGAACGAATGTGCGCTTTCATTCCCCGTCACCGGTGAATTCCGGCTGAACACCGGTGAATTCCACAGGCGTCCGGCGGCTTGCCCGGGAGCCACAGCGCCCCGCGGAAGCTCTTGTATCCTAGGGGCTGAGATTCCGATGGACCCAAATACACCCGTTCGTTCCGTACTGGCAGCCAGCCAAACCGCCGGCCGCGACCTTGAGCCTCGCCCGGTGAGCGCTTCCCAGTCGATGCTGGCGGAACTCGCCCTCCCCGGCGACGCCAACAACTGGGGCTTCCTGCTTGGCGGGAAGGTGATGCACCTTGTGGATGTTTGTGGTGCTCTTGCAGCCATGAAGCACGCCCGGTGCCCGGTAGTGACCGCTTCCGCTGATTCCATCAATTTCATGCATCCGGTACAGATGAACCAGCTCATCACGCTCAAGTCGAGCGTCAATCGGGTATTTCATACCTCACTGGAAGTGGGCGTGAAGGTGCTGGTAGAGGATGTGATGACCGGTGCGGTGAAGCATACCACGTCGGCCTACCTCACCTTTGTCGCTATCGACGAGCATGGACGTCCCGTACCCGTGGCCCCGGTGACACCGGAAACCGAGGAAGAACTGCGCCGCTTTGAGGAGGCGGGAAGCCGGCGAGAGTATCGTTTGGCGCTACGCCGCAAGAGCCGTCAGAAAGCACAAGAGAGTGCGCAAGGCGAGAACGACAGCTAATCGCTCTCGTCTTCCTGCTTGTAGATGTACTTGATGTGGCTCTTGTAGATCATCAGGTTGGGCGCATCGTCGCGGTTCACCTTGATGCAATTGCGGTCGTACCATTCCACCACGCCACGCACCATTTCGCCGTCGCTCAGCACTACCACCATGGGGGTGCGCGACTGCATTTGCTTTACGTAGTAGTAGTTCTCCGCGTTTGTCTGTTCCTGGGGAATCCCCTTTTTAGCATTCGCGGCACTTCCGGCAGAACTCTTGGTTGGGTTGCCGTTCGTTTGGGGCGAATGTTCACTTAAGTCTTGTAAGGAGGGCCGGATGAGTTTACGGTTTGCGGTTAGCAAGGTCTTGTTCCGTCACATTCGATGAGATTCAGAGGGCCTTCACGAGGCTCTTTGCCGACTTTCCAGCGGCTGGTTCCGGGTATTCGGACATCCCGGTTTGCTTTCCGTAGTTTTAACACACGCTTTATCGGCGGGCAAGGCCTGATTGCGATAGCTCCACGATCAGGTCGTCGAGCGCCGGCGTCTTCTGTGCGCTACGGCGCTGGAAGCGCTTCATTTCGTCGACTTTGGCAGAGGCTTGGCGGACCCAGCCGAGTTCCACCCGGCTGGCCAAAGCAGAAAGCGCGTCGCGGTATTCCGGGTGGCGAAGCAGCGGCCCCTGTGCGCGCAGATGCAGCATATCCTGCAGAAGGGTGAGCAGGGTTTCGAGGTAATCCTCCAGGCGTTCAGATTTCCTGGCCACGGTGGCTTCACCCTGCCGAATCCACTCCGTGAATGGTTTGAGTCCCGCCGCCACCTCCAGCAAGGTAAGCATTGCCGCTGCCCGTTTGCGGTGCGCTTCGAGATTCATCCGCACGGCCTTGCCGGGGCAGCCCATGGCCAGCCGTGCTCGTTCCCTGGCCTCCTTCGATTCGATTCCCCGGGCGGCGAGCAAGGCTTCCACCTCGGCGTCCGCAATCCGGTTGAGGTTCAGCATTACGGAACGCGAGCGGATAGTGGGCAGCAGGTCGAAGACATTGCTCACCGTACCGATGAGCAGAAGGTAGGGTGGCGGCTCCTCCAGAATCTTCAGCAGCGAGTTTGCCGCCTGTTCGTTCGCCCGGTCGAGCTCGTCCAGAAGGAATACCCGGCGCGAGCCTTTCAGGGGCGAAAACTGGGCGTGCTCCTTCATGGTACGCATCTGCTGGATGGAGATCTGGCGCAAGGGTCCATCGGGCGGATAGGTGAAGAAGTCGGGGTGGGAGGCAAAAAACAGGGGGTCGTCGGCACGCTTCTCGCTGGTGAGCGTTAGCCGTTCCTCAATGCGCTCAAGGTTGGCGGGCAGGGAAAGGTCATCCAGTTCGATCCGGTCCGGGTTGG
>JAHCHD010000122.1 GCA_026129915.1 Bryobacterales bacterium | reverse complement strand
AAGAGTCCGCCAGCAATCACGAAATTCACCACTGGCCCGGCAACTGCAATCCAGAACTCCTCACGTATTCCCGGATTCTTTTCGAGCCGGGCAATGCCGCCGATGGGGAACATCACAATCTCAAGAGTGCGTATTCCGTAGCGGCGGCTTACGAGCGCATGTCCAAACTCGTGCAATAGTACTGACCCAAACAAGGCCGCGATGAACAGGCTGGTGGCCACCGCGCTCTGTCGCCCGCTTAAGCCGTAGGCAACCAGAAAGGCAAACAGCAGCAAGAAGGTGAAGTGAAATCGAACCGGGATCCCGAACAGAGACCCCGCCGAGATTGTTCCAGGGATACGTGACGCTTCAGGCTGAGGGCGCGACTGAGTATTCGATTCCATGCCTGCTTCCATTATCGCCGCCTGGGCGGCAGAGCCGTGGGGACCCAAAGATTGCGATTAGGCTTAAGGTTTAGCCCCGCAACGCTGGCCTGCGCTACACCAGCGGCTCATCCGCAAACGAGGGCTCAAGCAATTCCACGTAGTTGGGACGATCGGATGCGTTCTGATGCACGTAAGCATTCAGCACCTCGCCGTGGAACAGCAGAAAAACGCCCGGCATCTGAAAACCATTTCCCACCAGCAGTCCTAGCCCGTGCTTCTTCATGATGCCCGCCTGGAAGCCTCGCAACCACACCTTTGGCCCAAACAACTGTCCCAGGCGGCCGCGCATCAACCCGAAGGCTCGATACAAAGCGCATTGCGGGTCGCTAATCCTGGGCAAATCATCTAACCCATACTTGGAAAAAAACTCCCGCGCCTGCTCTTCGGTTCCCATGTGAACCAGCAAGATCCGCGTTCCCGTCTTCTCAATTTCGGCCCGGCGTTCCGCCAGATCCCCTAGAGCCTCCCGGCAAAAGGTGCAGCCGAAGTGACGCAGGAACACAATCATAGTGGGCCAGCGCTGCGTCATCTCCGCCAAACTGATCTGCTCAGAGGTCCGGGTGCGCAGTGCCATCTTCTGGATCTCGGGTGAATGATACCGCTTCCGACCAAGGCTGAACTCATGCGCCTCGTACAAGATCCATGCAAAGGGTACAATCCAGATCACATCATGAAGAAGCGTCACCCAGAAGAAGCGCCCAGGCAACTGGCCGTTGGCGTAATTCACCACAAAGCCAAGCGTGAGCGCCACGGAGATCAACAACCCCATCAGCACCACCGGCCAATGTCTTGTTGGGTTGGTGGATGCGCACAGAAACCCAACACCCATTACCAGCGAGTAGAGGCCTAACGCCTGGAAGGAATCAATCGGCTGCGGAGGCGTCGCTCCCGTAATGGCAAACACGAAGGTCGGATATACAAGGCTCAGCCCTCCCCAAATCAGGTGGAACGTGGAGGCCACGAAAAGTGCGGTTTTGCCCCAGTCAGATTCTCGGAACTGCATGCGGAATAATCAACCTGGGATTCATATAGTGAAGTCAAGGAACATAAAGGCGCATTCAAGCCGTCCGCCACGAACACACAACTTAGCCTTGTTATCGTGGCACAACAATGGGGCAGTGTGCAGCCTTTGCTTTCCTTCAATTAACGAGATGCACGTAACCTACTCCCCGGAAGGAATTTATTTAGGGGCTATCGGCTTGTGGCTGGACCCGCGGCGAAGCCAGCCAGCAGCCTGGCTCTCCCACGCGCACTTCGACCACGCCCGCGGCAGCCACGGCACCGCCATCGGCACCCCGGACACCCTCGAAATCTACGCCCTCCGCGCAGGTGAAGCCGCTGTTGCCCATACCCGCATGCAACCATTGCCTTACGGGGAATCAATCGAGTGCAACGGAGCACGCCTCACCAGCCTTCCCGCCGCCCATATCCTGGGCGCCGCCCAATTGCTTGTAGAGCATGGCAATGAACGTCTCGTCTACACGGGAGACATCAAGCTGCGTCCTCCCCTCTGCGGCGCCATCACCCGCGTGGAACCCTGTCATCACCTCATCATGGAGTGCACTTTCGGCCTGCCCATCTTCCATTTTCTGTCTAAGGAGGAAGCCACCGCGCGCATCGTGCGCTTCGCCCGCGAGTGTTTCGATGAGGGCGACACGCCCGCCTTTCTGGGCTATGCCCTGGGCCGAGGCCAGGAAATCGCCCATGTGCTGGCATCCCACGGCATCGCCACCACGATCCATGGCGCCATCTCCCGCTACTTCCCCTGGTATCAGCGCGCCGGCTATGGCTTTGGCGACTGGCGTCCCTATCAGCGCGACGAAGCGGCTGTCACGGGCGACACTCCCCGCGCCATGGTGACGGTGCCCAGCTTTCGCGCCACCCTGCAGGCTTCCACCCGCCGCATTCGGATTGCCTACGTCTCCGGCTGGGCTTCCATGGATAACGCCCGCGCCCGCACCGGTGCCGAGGAACTTATCCCATACTCTGACCACGGTGGCTTTCACGAGCTGTTGGACCTCGTCCAGCAGTCTGGCGTCACCAAGGTGGATGCCGTCCACGGCTTCACCGATACCTTTGCCCGGATCCTTGCCCAGCGCGGTGTGGACGCCCACGCCCCCTCCGCCTTTGGGGAACGCGGCTCGGACGAGGAGGCCGCGGACTAACCGATGGACCTCTTTGCCGCAACCTGCGAACGCCTTGCCGCTACCTCCAGCCGCAACAGCAAGATCCGCATTCTCGCTGACTATTTGCGCCCGCTTGCCGATGACGACCTAACCCGCGCCGTGCGCTTTTTCTCCGGATCGCCCCTTGCCGCCACCGACCATCGCCAGCTTTCCGTGGGCCATTCCACACTGCGCGAAGCCGTGATGCAGGTAACCGGCTGGGACAAGGACATCATCCGCGTCTGCCACCGCACCGTCGGCGACACGGGCGAAACTCTCGCCGCGCTCCTTCACGGCTTTGCCCGCGGCGAGGATCTTTCGCTCGCCGCCGCGGAAGAGCACTATCTCGCCTTGCAGCGTACCCGCAAGACCGCCCACAAGGTTGCGCATCTTGTAGAGTGCTTCACTCGCTACCGACCCTCAACCCTCAAGTACTTCATCAAAGTCATCACCAGGGGCATGCGCATCGGTCTTCAGGAAAAAATGGTGGTGGACGCGGTCGCCTCCGCCACCGGCGCGGATACCGACGCCGTGCGCGCTGCCAATCACCGGGCCGGCAACCTTGCCCAGGTAGCCCTCGCTGCCCGCGCTGGCACTCTTGAATCCATCTCCGCACGTCTCTTCCACCCCATGGACTTCATGCTGGCGCGGCCCCTCGATTCACTCTTCGATCTCGGCGACCCTGCCCTCTGGGCCATTGAAGACAAGTACGATGGCATCCGCGCCCAGCTCCACCTGCAGGCCGGGGAGATCCGCATCTACACCCGCGGCCTCGAAGACGCCACGCCCTCCTACCCTGACCTCAGCGGGAAACTCTGGCTAGGGCTCCCCGATTGCATTCTCGATGGCGAACTGATGGCCTGGAAGGATGGACGCGCCCTGCACTTCAACGTCTTGCAGCAACGCTTGGCCCGCAAGCGCCCCAGTGCGCGTCTGATTACCGACATCCCGGTGGTCTTCATGGCATACGACCTGCTTTACCTGCGCGACGACATGGTGCTTCACCTTCCGCTTGAGGCACGCCGGGCCGCGCTCGAAGCCATCACGCAGCAGAAAGGCTACCCGCTGCTGTTAAGCCCGCGGCACGAGGCCCGCAGCCTGGATGACGTGGAGCAACTCTTCCGCGATGCCCGCGACCGCGGCAACGAGGGCCTGGTGCTCAAGCGACGCGGCAGCCCCTACGAAATGGGCAAGCGCAGCGGAACTTGGTACAAGCTCAAGCGCCCGCTGGCCACGCTTGATGTCGTCATTACCGCCGCCGAACAGGGCCACGGCAAACGGGCAACCGTTCTCTCTGACTACACCTTCGCCGTGCGTGAGGGTGACCGCTTCCTGAACGTGGGTAAAGCCTACTCCGGACTCACGGATGCCGAGATCCGCGAACTCACCCGGTTACTGCGCGCTCTGGTTACGGAACGCTTCTCGCGAGTGCTGCTGGTGAAGCCTGAGATCGTGCTGGAGGTCGCATTCGACGGCATCCAGAAGAGCCCCCGCCACAAGAGCGGTTACGCCATGCGCTTCCCGCGCATCGTGCGCTGGCGTCGCGACAAGACAGCCACGGACATCGACACCCTAGATCGCGTGCGCGAGATCTATGAACACTCACTGGGCGGCATGAAGCCCGGTGCCGCGGCGCCGGAGGAATGATGGCCACCCGCTCCGCTTCCCTGCCCTCGCTCACTGACCAACTGCATCCCGCGCTGCGCACCTGGTTCTTCGCACGGTTTCCCGCGTTCTCTGAGATCCAGCAGCGCGCCCTCCGTCATACTTTGGCGGGAGAAAACGTGCTGATCCTCGCGCCCACCGGTTCGGGCAAGACTCTCGCGGCATTCCTCAGTGTGCTTTCCACGCTGGGGCACGAAGCGGACGCGGGCACCTTGCCCAACGCCCTGCGTGCGGTATACGTCTCGCCGCTAAAGGCACTGGGCAACGACATCCATCGCAACCTGGATACGCCTCTCGCCGCCCTCAACGAGGCCTTGCCCGCCCTGCGGCGCATCCGCATGGAGGTCCGCACGGGAGACACCAGCCAGTCGGAACGCCAGCGCCAGCAGAAGTCGCGTCCACACCTGCTAATCACCACCCCTGAGAGCCTCGCGTCACTGATTTCGCAGCGTGGCTTTGCCGAAGGTTTGCAGGCAGGAGTCGTGATCGTCGACGAGATCCATGCCTTTGCTGAAGGCAAGCGCGGCTCGCTGCTAGCCCTCACACTCGAACGGCTGGAGGCCCGCGTCGGCCGCCCGCTGCAGCGGATTGGACTTTCCGCCACCGCCTGGCCAGAGCAAGAGGTTGCCCAGCTCCTCTGCGGCGTACGCCCCTGCGCCATCGCTAGCGTGGATATCCGCCGCAGCCACAAGCTGGAGATCCTCGCTCCGCCAAATCCCCGCACTCTTCCCGCCGCGGGACACAACCCCTACCGTGTGGCGCACCTCGTGGCGGACCGTGTGCGCGCCGCGTCCACCAGCCTGGTCTTCACCATCACCCGTTCAAACGCTGAGCGCATTGGCCTCGCCCTTCAACTGCTGCTGCCCGAATACGAGCAGCAGATCGCCGTACACCACTCGTCGGTAGACCTCGCCCATCGCCTGGAGATTGAGCAGCGCCTAGCCTCGAACGAGATGAAGGCCGTCGCCGCATCTGCCAGTCTCGAACTGGGCGTCGATTTCTCCGGCGTCGATCAGGTGCTTTTGATTGGCGCACCCCATGGCATTTCCTCGGCACTCCAACGGTTGGGGCGCAGCGGCCACCGGGTGAACGGCGTGGCCGCGGGCGCTCTCATCCCCACCAGTCTTCCCGACCTGCTGCAGTGCCTCGCCGTCGAGCGTGCCGCTCGCGAAGGCCGCATGGACCACCTGCGCATCCCCTCCAACGCCCTCGACGTCCTCGCCCAAGCGCTCCTGGGCATGAGTATCGAACGCGAGTGGGAGATCGGTGAAGCGTTCGACTTGGTCCGCCGCGCTGGACCCTACCTGCAGCTTCCAGAGGCTGATTTCCAGGCGGTGCTGGAGTATCTTGCCGGCGGCGGACGCGTGCTCGGCCCCTATGGGAGCTATGGCAAGATCCTCGTCGAAAACGGCCGCTTCCGCGTCGCTTCCCGCACCGTGGCCCGAAGCTACTACATGAACATCGGAACCATCAGCGACGAGTACATGGTGCGTGTGATGCTGCGGGGCGCCAAGAAACTCGGCGAAGTGAACGAGGGCTTCCTTGGCTCGCTGCAGCCTGGCGAGGCCTTTGTGATTGGGGGCACGCCGGTGCGCGTAAAGCAGTTGCACCGCAATGTAGCCATCGTTGAGAAGGCACGTGGCGAGCGCATCCGCGCCCCTCGCTGGACGGGCAACAAGATGCCTCTGTCCATCCGCCTGGCAGGGGAGGAACTCGCCCTGCGCCGAGACCTGCGCAGCGTTTGGGAGTCCGGTGGCGCGGAGGCCTGCCAGCACATGCTGGCAGGCCAGTGGAACGCCGCGCCCGCAACCATTGCCGGCATCGTCCACTTGGTGGCGCGCCAGATGCAGGCCGCCCCGCTACCGATTGACGACCCCGTCCAGGTGGAGTTACTCCCCCACGGGCGTGGCTTGCTCTACTTCTTCCATGTCGTGGCTGGGCGCGCCGTAAATCATTCGCTCGCATGGGTAGCCGCGCGCCGCCTTGGCGCCGACGGCAGCGTGATTGCCAACTTCGATGACCACGGCTTCTATCTGCAAATGGATGCCCGGCAGCGTTGCTCCGCCGGGGAACTGCGCGCGGCGTTCTCGCCGGAGAACTGGATGGACGACCTCCGCGCCGCCATCGCCTCCAGCGAGGCTCTCGGCCGCGACTTCCGGCCCGTCGCGGAAGTGGGCCAGCTTCTCCCCAAACAAACCTCCCGAGGTCGCACCAGCCCCAAAGCTGCCACCTGGAACGGCGCACTGCTCTATTCGACACTGCTGAAATACGAGCCCGGCCATCCGCTGATGCGCGAAACCGTACGTACGTTCCTCGAAGACAAGATGATGGCGGACCTCGCCCTCGAAGAAGCCGCTCGGATTCACGCCTGCCGCTGGGAGGTGTACGAATTACCCCGGCCCAGCCCCTTCGCGCTGCCGCTTTACGCCGCCTTCAACGCGCAGGTGCTGCTGGCGCAGGATCGCGAGAAAGCCCTGGACGATATCGTGGAGAATCTGTTCAACGAATGGGCCGACCCCGGCGTAGAGTTGCCAACCAACTGATTCTTGCCCCCATGACGGAACGAACTCACCTCGAACTGCGCCCTGGAATCCTCGCCGATTGCACTGGCGCGGTGTATCTTGAAAGCTCGCGTGCGCTGCTGGTGGCCGATGCTCACTTGGGGTACGCTTGGGCGCAGCGTCGCCGCGGAGAACTGGGCCCGCTTACTGATGGCGGCATCTTCGCCCGCATCGATGCCGCAATGGCCCGCTGGAAGCCAGAGCAACTTGTCTTCCTGGGTGATGTTGTCCACCTCGGCCGTCCTGCTAGCGAAGAGCGAGAAGCCATCGAACAGGCCCTGACGAGCGCCGCTAACCAAGCCCGCGTCACCGTCGTCCTCGGCAATCACGACCGCCAGTTTGTGAGCGACTTCGGCCATTTGCCCGTGGAAACCATGCTCCAGTGGAGTGACGACAACGTCCTTGCGGTGCACGGCGACCGAGAATGGCCCGATACTTCTCTGTGGCTGCTAATGGGGCACCTGCACCCCTCCATTCGCGTACAGGACGCTGCGGGCGTGCGACAGCGCCTTCCTGTCTTCGTCATCGGAAGCCGCGCCGTGGTGCTGCCCGCCTTCTCTCCATTCGCCGCTGGCTTCGACCTTGCCAAGCCCCTCAGCCCGGAATGGCGTCTGCTGTTCGGAGGCGAGTATGTCGAGTTGGCCGCGGCCACTGGTACGCAAGTTCGGAAGCTCCCGCGCCTGGTTTCCTTGCGCTTCCAGAGAACGCAAGCCGGCGGTGGAAGCCGAAGCACCGCACGCTGAAATGAAAACTCGCTGCCACCCTCGCGCACCTACAAAGGCACACGAGGCGGCAGCGAGTAACGTTCCACAATGCGGGATCGCTATTGGCCGCGGCCAAAATTGCGGCTGGGGTTGGCCAGGATCGATGCCGTGCCGATGGGGAATCCCTCTACAAACGCAGCGATATTGAAGACGCTATTCAGCGCATCCGCAGCTTCCTTGCGCAACGTAACCTGGACGTCAGGAATGCTAAGGAAGAAACTTAGGGCTGGCTCAGTGCCGGGTGTGGGCGTTAGGTTGAACAGCGGCAGCCTTCCCACTACACTGCCATTCACAGCCACCAGGCCGGTGAGCACCGGTGCTTCGCCCAGGCCGTCGATGGTGAAGTGCAACAGTTCCACGCGGGTATCGCCAGCAATCAGCGCTAGCGCACCGCTGTGCATAAACTCGAAACGGCCCGTTTCATCGTCGAAGGCACCGGTAGTAATTGGGAATCTTAGAGTTCCCGCGGACAAGGTACCTGGGGCGGCGGCGATCGCGCTCACGCCAAGAGTGCTCAGTGCACCCGCGAAGTCCCCTGACAACGTAACAGTGGTGGAACCGAGGTTGATCGTGTTGGTTTGCGTGCCGCTGGTTCCAAAGGCTCGGGTCGAGCGAGTTTGGGCCAACATCGGCACACTTATCCCGATTACAAGGGCAAGCGTCAGCAGATGCGACAGTACGGATTTCTTCATGGTCAGTCCTTTCGATCGTCTTGTTGGAAGGTACCAGCATGTGGCGCTGGTTGGATCTAGGAAAACGGCTGCCATCGGCGCGAGAACCCTACTCCTCGCAACGCTGTGAGGAGATCATGCAAGACACCCGCCCCATGGCGCGAAGCTAGCCACGCACCACTACTTCATTCCTGTTTGAGGGTTGGCCATACGCTGCCCGTTGGGCAGCGATTGTCGGTTGACGCGTTTCGGCCGAGTCATTCACCCAGCAATTCGGAGAAGCAGATCAAGCCGCCTTCATCCATGTCCGTAAGATGATGTTGGGTTCGGGACCTGAGGTAAAACCTGCGCGTTACCCCGCATTATTTGCAGAACGGGTGGCGGGGTTCGACGCTCACCGCACGCCGTGAACTAACGCAGCATGGGCTTCAGCGTTCCCAGTCCACCATCCACGCCGAAGATCTGTCCGGTTACCCAATCGTGCCCGGGATCCAGCAGGAAGGTGATCATCGACGCCACATCTTCGGGCCTTCCAAAACGCCCCAGCGCATGCATGCTCTTGCTAGCTTTGGCTGCCGCCTCATTGCTCACAATCCGCGCGCTCATCTGCGTATCCACCAACCCAGGCGCCACGCAGTTCACTCGGATGTCCTTAGCCGCGTAGGTGGCTGCCGCCGAGAGTGTCAGGCCAATCACCCCGCCCTTGGCGGCAGCAATTGCCTCGTGGTTGGCCAAGCCCACGCGCGCCGCCGCCGTGGATACAAGCACAATGGAACCGCCCGCAACCATCACTTTGGTTGCTTCGCGCACCAGATAGAAGGCGGTGTTCAAGTTCAACGCGAGGGTCTGCATCCACTCGTCGTCGCGCGTGAGATGCGCAGGCTTCAGCAGAATGGAACCCACCAAATTCACTGCCCCCGCCACCTCGCCAAACAACTCCCTGGCCCGCACAAACGCAGCCGCCACCTGCGCGGAATCAGTGGCGTCCAGGCTGAAGCCCCCCACACCCAGTTCGGCTGCCATCGCCTGCACCTTCTCGGGATTCTTGCCACAGGCCAGCACTTTGGCGCCTCGGTCAACCAGCTCACGAACCAGCGCGCCGCCCGTGCTACCCGTCGCACCCAGTACGACAAATGCCTTGTTTTCGAAACTCATGATGTCCCTTGCTTCTTGACAGTCTCTAGCGGCCAGACGGTACAGGGGCTGCCAGTACCATTTCCCGATGGGTCGCCGCCTGCTGCTGGATTGCCACCAGCTTCGCTTCGTCCATGCGGTGGAGGTTGCGGAGTTGCATTTGCATGCGCTGGTTGCTTGCCAGGTGTTCCCGATGCCGCGCCAGGAAATCCCAGTAGAGCGTCGTGAAGGGACACGCTTCCGCACCCACCGCTTCCTCCGGCTTGTATCGGCAGCCCTCGCAGTAGTTGCTCATCCGCTGGATGTACTTACCCGTGGCCGCGTAGGGCTTCGATGCCATCATGCCACCATCAGCGAACTGGCTCATCCCCAGCGTATTCGGCAGTTCCACCCACTCTACGGCGTCCACGTACACTGCCAGATACCATTCGTGAACCTGCCGCGGATGGACGCCTAGCAGCATTGCGTAGAGCCCAGTCACCATCAGGCGCTGGATGTGGTGCGCGTAGCCATGTTCCAAAGTCTGCCCGATGGCCTGCCGCAGACACTGCATGTCGGTGTCACCGGTCCAATAGAACGCAGGCAACGGATGCTGCGCCCCCAGGGCATTCTGATCTAAGTATTCAGGCATCGTTAGCCAGTAGATCCCGCGCACATACTCCCGCCAGCCAAGCACCTGCCGGATGAAGCCCTCGACGGAGGCCAGCGGATAACATTCCGGATCGCGGCGCCATGCATCTTCGGCCGCCTCCACCACCTCGCGCGGGTGAAGCAGTTTCAGGTTCAGGCTGGACGCCAGACGGGCATGGTAAAGAAATGGTTCTTCGGTCCACATGGCGTCCTGGTAGTCGCCAAACCGTGGCAAGCGCTGTTCAATAAAGTCACGCAGCGCGGCCAGCGCCTCGTCACGCGTCACCGGCCAGGCAAAGCTCTCCAGCTTCCCCGGATGCGACGCAAAGCGTTGTGCCACCTCCGACATCACCTCACGCGTGATTGCGTCCGGCACAAAGATCGCCCCGGAAGGCAGTTCCCCAGGACCTTGCTTCCCGAAACGCTTGCGGTTCTCCTGGTCGTAATTCCACGTTCCGCCGGCAGGTTGCTGCCCCTCCATCAACACTTGTTGACTGCGGCGCATCTCGCGGTAGAAATACTCCATGCGCAGTTGCTTCCGCCCCTGGGCGTGCGCCCGGAATGCATCCGATGAGCACAGGAAATGCGTGTCTTCGAGCACCTCCAGATGCAGGCTTGCCCGCTCCGCCGTCGACCTCAGGGCTTGCAACACTCGGAACTCGCCAGGCTGCACCACACGAAGCTCCCGCGGCTGCAGAGCCTCGCAGTCCCTCGCGAGCACCGCACCCAGGGACGTGGCACCAGCTTCCCCAACCGATGTATATTGCACCCGAAAGCCGCGGGAGCGCAGATGCTGCGCGAAGTGCCGCATTGCGCTAAGGAATAGAACGATGCGCGCCTTGTGCGTCCAGACGTGGGTGGATTCCTCCGCCACTTCGGCCATCCACACCACATCTTGCGCAGGGTCTGCCCCGTCAAACACAGCGGATTGTGCGTCAAGTTGATCGCCCAACACCAGCAGGAGGCGACGACAGGAAGACATGTGTGTGGGATGCTCGCACACTGAAACCCGCTTTACAAAGCGTCATTGGCACGGGCCTGGGGTTCCCTTGGGGTGGAAGAATGGGCAATCGGAGGACGGGCGCAGCACCGCCCTAGAACACAAAGCTCAGTCCGCCCCGTACGCTACGCGGGGTATGCACGAGAACCACCTGCCGCCCGTCGGGCGTCTTCATGGGCACGTAGCCCTCGGCAAGAAGATTGCTGAGGTCTGCCGTCGCTTCCAGGCGACCACGCATACCTGGCATACTGCCAAGGGGCTGCCGCAACAGGATGCTAAGGCCCTGCTGGGGCAGGTAGCGCTGCGTCACAAACAGGTGCCCAGCCGTCGCCGATGCGCCACTGTTCCACTGGTACGCAGCCTGAATGAAAGTTCCCGCCTGGCGCATCCGCTTGGTGGCCGACATCATCGCGAAGTGTCGCTGCCGTCCGCCAAGGGCAGAGTGCAGATTGCCACTCTCGAAGATCGGGTCGCGCGTAATCGCCGCAAGCGCCGTAAAGGTGCCATAGCCCACCATTAGTTCGAACTGGTCGCCCAGTTCCTGCTTCGCGCTCACCATGCCGCCCGTGCTCTGGAAACTGCCCGCGTGCAGCACATAGCTGTTTGAGAGGAGGTCTGGAAGCAGATTCGCTCCGAACACCGGCCCACCTGGGGCCAGCATTGTTACGCCTGCATTCCGCGTATCGGAATGGTAAGCGGCAACGCCGAAACGTGCACCCTTCAGGCGTTTCTCGTAGCCAATTTCGTAGCTGGTGATGCGCTGCACCTGGGCCCGCCCCTGGTTTACGGAAACCCTGGGAAACAACGCCAGGCTTTGCAAATCGGAGCTCATCACTTGCTGTTCCGTTACCATCGGCGGTGCATACATCTCAGCTGGAGGCAGTCCCGAGGAATAGCTCACCTGCATCAGATCGTCCGGAGTTACCCGGTAGGCCAGCTTTGCATAGGGGCTCAGGTAGTTCAGCCGGTCAAAATACGTGACTGAATCAAACGCGAACCCATACTGCAGTTCGAGGTTCTCCGACAACATAGTACGGTCAGAGACACTAGCCGACATCGTCGAAAGCGTCCCGCGCCCGCCCGCTATGCCTGCCTGCGGCAAACCCAAGGCTACGGGAAGGAAGGCCTGTTTCAGCGAGAGCCGCACCTCCGGGCTGATTCCCGGCGTCATCCCCGGCGAATAGCGCGTCTCAAATCCCGTCGTCGAGGTACCGCTCATGCCATAGCCCACGTTCCCGCTCACGGTAAGCTGGGCATCGCCATAGAAAGAAGTCGCCACGGCGAAAGCAGTGCCAAGATCCGCGATCGTCCCTAAAGGCGAAAGCTTGCCCTGGTCGCCCGCAGAAACCTGCACCACGCCCTGGGTGTCGGCAGTCGCCGTGCGAGACACGCTACCACTATTCTGTCCATCGTCCGGTAGCAGGCGCAGAGCCGGGCGCGAACTCGCATTTGAGCGCAGCACCCACTTCCAGTCCTCGCTCATGAAGCGACGCTGATTGGGAGAAAGGTAGATCAATTCAATGGAACTGAATACATTAGCGAGGGAAATACTTAGAAGCGGACGCGACCCCGGCAGTATGCTCACCCTGCGCAGCGCAGGAAGGAAACTCGCTAACTTGACACGAACCGAATAGTTCCCGAAAGCAAGGTTCTCCACGCTGAACGCGCCATTCTTGTCGCTCAACAGCGTCGTCACCACACCTTCGGTGTCGTTGAGTACCTCTACGGTTGCGCCCATCTGCGGCACGCCGAATGCGTCCGTCACCAGCCCAGCCATCCCGCCGAGCAGAGATTCCCGCTCCGCGCTGATTGCACCGGCAGCCAGCAACAAACACATCAGCGAAATTCGCGCTTGCCTGACCAGCTTTCCCTCGATTGCCATTCGGTCCACGGCGGATTCCTTCCGCTTCCTCTCCCGGCATTCACCGGCAGTGTTTACGAGGTTACCTTAAAGGTGGCGGTCGGCGTGAGTTCGTCTTCGGTCACGTGGTCCTTCACCTTCATCCTGAGTTCGTAGGTGCCCGGTTCCAGGCTATTCAGGGGTAGCATCTTTTCGATGATCACCTGCGAAGCGGAGGCGTTATCGACCGTGGTGGCCTTCTCCTCATAGGAGAAAACCGCAGCGTCCGACCCAAGCTTCCTTACCTCGTAGGTAATTGTCCCCTCGAACTTCTTACTCTCATCATCCACTGTGAAGTTGTAAAGCTGGACATAAATGCCCATTCTTTCATCTTGCCGGAAGCTCTCCGTGATGCGCGGACGAACCTTTGAGGTTCCGATCACAAACTGGCCGGCGCCTACGCTGCGCGAAGGCACCTTCTCAATCATATCCGCCAGAATGATGCTGCTCGAGGACAACACTTCGTCCTGAAACAGAGGCACATCGAGCGCCACTTCATAATTATTCACCGTGCCCGCGGTGATATCCTTCGCCACCACGTTGAGGCGATACCGTCCTGGAGGCAGAGGAATCGACTTCTGGTAGATGGAGGATTTCTTGGTGTAGGCTTCCAGCATTTCCGTGGGCGCTTCCACTGAAACCACATCTTCAAAGATGTTCACCGGCCGGCGCGACATCGAAGTAATGCGTCCGTAGATGTTGACAACCGCCTTTTGGATGCCGTCGCCCGCCTTGAACTGGAGATCAGAATTCAGGAACTGAATGCTGACGTTGGTCATCACGCTGGTGCTGGTAACGCGCAAATAATCCGCGCGCACCACCATTGGCAGAGTGTTGTAGGTGATCCGCGAATCCACTGCCGCTTCTAAATCCTTGAACTTGATTTGCGGCGGCTTATGCAACATCGCAAACTGCTGCAGGCGCTCAAACTGGTTCATTCGCTGAGGCAATGGCTGGTTTCCGGTACCTAGACGGGTGCCATCCGTACGGCTGAAGCGGTCAGACTTGTCCGCCATGCCCATCTGCTCCATCATCGTTAAGCCCGCGCCAGGCACAAACAGCAGCGCGTCTTTCTCTGACGGATCCATGGTCATCCGGAACTCGCCGGTCATCGTGGTGTCGACAAACTCGATCATAATGTCTGACCCGATTCCGTCGATATACCGATAGCGCCACTTCTGGAATGGATACGTAGAAGTAGTACCACCGCCCTCTTCCCAGGGGCGTACGTAGGTTCCGCCCGAGGGGTGATCTTCAATTTCATCCGGAGGGCCGAACGTTATATATATTCGGCCACGGTCGCTCTTCCATCCAGGAATGCCAGACGCAAACCGCTCATTCGCGTAGGCAATGCGGCGATAGTGCTCTTCCTTATACTCGTTCTCCATCGTGTCTGGAGTAGGATCCCGCCGGCGCCAGAACTGCTCGACGAACTGTTCGCGTTCTTCGTCCGTGGCCAAGCGCTTGAACGCGACGCGCTCTTCGTCAGTGATTACGTAGCGCACGTCTTCATCCAGCCAGCGTTTGTACGGAGTCTCGAGCTCTTTCCGCAGCCGCTCCAGGCGGCGCCGCTTTTCGCGGTCACTCAATGGCTTGGCAACGGTTTCGCGGGTTTGGGACGGTGCTTGCTGGACTTGCTGAGCCAAGGCGAGGGCGCCGCTCATTATAAAAGCCAGCAGAAAGACGGGAGCGGTAAATCGTCGAAGTCTCATAGGAAGCCGCAGGTGCGTGTAGATTTTGAGCTATCTCAAGTTTAGGCCCCTCTTGCCAAGGGGTCAAGCCAGAACGGTGGCGCCCGCCACTCTTTGCACGGGCACTTCAGGTTCGATGCAACCTATACGCAGCCAGCCGAAGCCAGGTTTCACTTCGAACTTGGGAGAGACGTGCTCCATGGGAGATGCTGCGCCCAACCCGATGGTTTGGAGTTCGCCACCTAACCACAGAATCCGAGAGTTGCCGCGTGATCCTGCGACTCACACTGTCTGTCCGTACTGGAAGTTCTATTGCGGCAAGCTACAGACAATGGCTCTAACCCATTTAGGTTCAATGCTTTCTATTGGCATTGCAGTACGGAAAAGCACAAACATCTGTCTGTACTGTACAGAGAAGACTTGCAGTCCGTCGCGCCGAGACTGGCTTGTGGTGGCTGTCGGCGCTATGCGTATACGGATAGCGACGACCGTCTCGCTGGAGCTGGAGCGGCGCACGGAAGCGTGGATTCTAATCCGAACCGGGACTTGCTCTGGAAGCATGCCTCCTCGAATCGCCGCGAAGGGCGATTCCTCAAGCAACGCGACTGCCGAAGAAGCATTCCGGTCATCACTTGGTGACAGTTTAGCGGTCCCAGTGGATGGACTCTGGTGTTCAAAGCCCTAAGTGTTTCATTTGCTGGCGACGATTGTTGGAGAACGCGAGTGACGGGTTATGTGGATCTTCAATCTTCAGGTGGCAATAGACA
>JAHCHD010000121.1 GCA_026129915.1 Bryobacterales bacterium | reverse complement strand
GTTGGTGAGGCTGCACTGGCGTCATCGTGGGCAAAGTATGCCCGCGAGAGAGGAAAGGCCGACAGGCGAGACATCGAGCCCGGCCGCGAGAGGCGACCACTACCTTGAGCTGCGCACAGGACATGGACGCTTTGTCACCAACCGAGACGAGTTTGGCATTCACCTGCCGTCTAGTGTCGGGCGTGGGCCTGGCCATGGAGTCGCTGGTATCGAGCGGCTCCGCGGTGGATAGGTTGGAAGCGGCTGTCCGGTGCCTCGGCGAGCATGCCGGCGTGGCCCGCATCGGGGTTTACCGCTTCGATTCAGCGTCAGCTTCTCCAATCAATAGCCCCACCTTGGT
This sequence comes from Bryobacterales bacterium, assembly GCA_026129915.1. Classification (GTDB taxonomy): domain Bacteria; phylum Acidobacteriota; class Terriglobia; order Bryobacterales; family Bryobacteraceae; genus JACTMJ01. The sequence continues at coordinate 15,048 of JAHCHD010000121.1, read as the reverse complement.
GTGCGAGTGGAAACGCGATCGCAGAAGCGGTGGTGTGCTGCGAGCGCCACTGCCTGACAGCAACGCGGAGGGGAATGGGGCCGCTGTGCTCGTGGAAGAGGCTGGCCGGGACTCTGCGGTTGACGATGCCTCGTCGCCAGACGACAGCAGGCCAAACTTCTGCTCGGTAGTCGCAACGCCAATGGAAGCAGATGGGCGAGTGCTGGGCTTCGTCCGGCTGGACCACTTCCGGCAGCATTTCTTGTGGACCGAAGACGATAGCAAGGTGCTGCGGGGCTTCACTGGGTTCCTTGCCGCATACCTCACGCATTCGCAATCCGACGATCAGCCAGCAGCATTCTCTATCGAACAGTTGGCACTCCTCAAAGAGATTTCTTTCCAACTCACAGAATCTGGGAATTGGAGTTTCCTTTCCCCTGCCTGGGACTACATGACGGGAATCCCAGCCACTCGCAGCGTCGGTAAGCATCATAGTAGCTACCTGTTTCGATACGTGGGTGAAGGGCTGGATAACGCCGAGTCATTGGACATCACCTGTGGCATAGCTCCAGGCGGGACGCGCAGCGGGGAGGCGCAGTTGTTGGCCGATGATGGGTCAACCGTGACCGTGTCGTACCTCATCACCCGCACCCATTCACCGCAGTCTGGCACAAGCGCATATCAGGGGATCCTCACCGATATCCGGGAACAGAAGGAGCAGGAACGGCGGGATCGCGAAACCGCCATCGCGCTAGAAAGCAAGAACTCACAACTGCTCGAAGCGCTGGTGGCGGCCCGCGAAGCTACCCGAATGAAAAGCGAGTTTCTGGCCACGATGAGCCATGAGATTCGCACCCCTCTGAATGGGGTGATCGGCATGACGACGCTAATGCTGGGTACATCCCTTGACCGCAAGCAGCGTGAGTTTGCGGAGGCCATCCGCTCGTCGGCCGAGTCATTGCTCGCCATTGTGAACTCCATCTTGGATTTCTCGCGCTTGGAGGCCCAACGGGTGGAGTTGGAGCAAGTGGAGTTCGACGCCCGCGTGCTGCTGGATGAGGTGTTCGCCAGCTTGGCCGAGCCGGCGTCTCGGAAGAGGATCGACTTGGTTTCGCAAATCCGCTTTCCGTTTCCGGCCAAGGTAGTGGGGGATAGCGGGAAGATCAAGCAAATCCTTACGAATCTGGTGGGTAACGCCATTAAGTTTTCCCCGCGTGGCGAAATCTGCGTGCGGATGCACTGGGATTTCCTTGTCCCGCCCTGCGGCGAATTGCATGTTCGCGTCGTCGACAAAGGAATCGGCATCATGCCGGACACTCTGCATCGGCTTTTCCGCCCGTTTAGCCAAGGCGAGGCAAGCACGTCGCGCGTATACGGCGGTACGGGGCTCGGCTTGGCGATCAGTAAGCAGCTATGCGATTTGATGGGGGGAGAAATCGCCGTGCATAGCCGCATCGGTCATGGCTCCGAATTCCATTTGATTTTACGCATGGTGCTTCGGGACAGCCCGGAAATGAAGGCGCCGTTGGAACCATGGGCGAGCATCCTGAGTGGGAAACGGCTGCTGCTGGCTAACATGGGCGAATTCGCAGAGCGTTCATGGGCAAATGCTCTGGAACTGGCTGGCATTCAAGCGAAGACCGACCGAGGAATGCAGGACACCATCAGGACCCTGGCGGCAGAGAAACCGGACGAGTGCACGGACATCGTGATCTTCGACACACGCGGCTTGGAAGGCAACGGTGCCGAAATCAACCGTCAACTGCGCCTTGCGTCACGGCATCCTGACCTTGTGACCGTACTCTTGGACTCCCTACATGATCCAGTGGATCATAGCCTGTTGGGGGTCGTAGCTCCTGTGCTTGTTCTTCGCAAGCCGATCTCGCCGTACCACGCACTTGCGCAACTAGGCGGATTGGTGCGCACTCAGGACCCAGCACCGCGCATGCCCCTCCGGCGCACCTCGGAAACCACGCCACCTGTAACTGGGCCTCGGGCCTGTGCAATCAGCTTCGCGGCTAACCACGAGCGCGGTAAGACGCTTGCTTTCTTGCTTAAACGCTTCGGATTGCAGGCGCGCACGGCAGAGAGCTTTCAGGACTTGCTGCGGCTGGCCGCTGACGAGCGTTGCAGTGTGGTGGTTCTGGATGCCGAAGCGAGCGGAGAAGGGCGCGCAAGCGCGGCCGACCGGCTGCGAAGTCGTTGTGGTGAAATGCCTCCGCTGGTCATCGGCGTCGCTTTCACTGAGGCGGGGCAGCACCTGCTGCGCGGAACGAATGGCTTCGACGCAACCCTCGGCGTCGGCTTCCAGCGCGCTGATTTCCAGGGTCTTCTCGATCGGTTTGCAGGTCAGTCCATGAACCGGCGAGCTTCGGCAAGTTAGCGCTAAGTCGTAAAGATTCCTGCCTTACCGGAAAGAAAGATGCTCGCTTGGCCGAGCACCGGCAAATCCCCCTTCCTGCCCCAAGTCCTGTCCAGCGGCACGCCGTTGCTGCCGATAGAGTGCTGAGTAAGCGATGATAGAAAAACTGGATCCCTTTCGCGGGGCCTCGAACGGGCTCGCGCGAACGGCAGAGACACGCCGGGCAGGTTCCCGGCCGGGTCTGCCGCAGCTTTCCGGAAGCCAAGGAGTGCTGTATGTCCGCCACCCAAACCCCGATTCCCGGGGAAGCCATTAACCCTAGCGCGGTGCTGGAACGCATCCGCTACCACCTGCGCTATTCGATTGGCGTACGCCGGGAGAATGCTACTGCCTACGACCTGTTCAAGGCTTTTGCCTTGGCTGTGCGGCAGCAATTGCTTGACCGATACTACGAAACGGAAGCCCGGAATTGTGAGGCCGGCGCCAAGCGAGTGTACTACCTCTCCATGGAGTTTCTGATTGGCCGCTCGCTCGAAAATAACCTGATTGCGCTTGGGCTCCATGACGTGTTTGTGGAAGCTGCCCGCGAGTGGGGGGTGGAGCTTTCCGATGTGGCCAATGCGGAGCCTGATGCGGCCTTGGGCAACGGCGGGTTGGGGCGTCTGGCGGCCTGCTTCCTGGATTCCATGGCGACGCTGGGAATCCCCGGCTATGGCTACGGAATTAACTATGAGTACGGTCTGTTTCGGCAGCAGATACGGAGGGGCTACCAGGTGGAAATGCCTGACCACTGGGGAATGGAGGATTCTCCCTGGCAGGTGGAAATCAATAAGGACGCGCTCTACATCCCTGTCTACGGCAAGGTGGTGGACGCCACGGATCGCGACGGCAACTACAACCCGATGTGGATGGACTGGGCCGTCCTGATGGGCGTCCCCTATGACATGCCGGTGGTTGGTTACGGGGGAGAGACGGTGAACTACCTCCGGCTCTATGCGGCCAGGGCTTCCGACGAGTTCGACATCCAGATCTTTAACCAGGGGGACTACATTCGGGCCGTTGAGCAGAAGATCGAGTCGGAGAAAGTGTCGAAAGTGCTCTATCCCTCCGACGCCATTTCAAGCGGAAGGGAATTGCGGCTACTGCAGGAGTACTTCCTCGTAGCTTGCTCATTGCGGGATATCCTGGAGCGCTTCCGCCAGTCAGAGGACGACATTCGGCTGCTGCCTGACAAGGTGGCTATCCAGATGAACGATACCCACCCGGCGCTAACCATCGCGGAATTAATGCGCATGCTGGTGGACGAACGCGGCCTGGAATGGGAACTGGCCTGGCAGATCACGAAATCAACCTGCGGCTACACCAACCACACCCTGCTGCCCGAAGCGCTGGAGAAGTGGCCCGTGGAGCTACTCGAGAAGGTGCTGCCCCGGCACCTGCAAATCATCTACGAAATCAACCACCGCTTCCTTAAAGAGGTGGAGCGCCGCTGGCCGCGGGACCCGGAGATGATGGATCGCATGTCGCTGGTGGAAGAGTGGCCGCATCGGCAAGTGCGCATGGCACACCTGGCGATTGTCGGTTCCCATTCAGTGAATGGCGTTGCTGCTCTCCACTCCGAACTAATCAAGAGCAAGCTGGTGCCGGACTTCTATCAGCTGTATCCGGCGCGATTCAACAACAAGACCAATGGCGTCACTCAGCGTCGCTGGGTGAAGGCGGCGAACCCCGATCTGTCGTCACTCATTTCCAGCCGTATTGGAGATGGCTGGGTCACCAATCTTCGGGAGCTGCTGGAGCTGGAGCAGTTCGTGGATGATGACGACTTCCTGAATGCCTTTGCGCGCGCCAAGGAAGCCAACAAACTCCGGGTTGCGCAGGCAGTGAAGCGGGATACCGGTATCGTTGTCGACAACGCATCCATGTTTGGGGTCTTGGCCAAACGTATTCACGAATACAAGCGGCAACTGCTGAATGTGATGTACGTCATTCACCAGTACTTCCGAATCACAGAAGAGGATCACCAGCCGCCGTGCTGTCGCACGTTCATGCTGGCGGGTAAGGCTGCTCCTGGGTACTACATAGCCAAACTCATCATTCGGTTGATTAATGGAGTGGCAGAGGTAGTAAACAAAGACCCACGAACAAAAGACTTTATTAGGGTAGCATTCCTTCCAGACTATCGTGTCTCCCTGGCGGAAACTATCATTCCTGGTGCCAACCTGAGTGAACAGATCAGCACAGCCGGAAAGGAAGCGTCTGGTACAGGAAATATGAAATTTGCCATGAATGGCGCCCTCACAATGGGTACGCTGGATGGCGCAAATATTGAGATTCTGGAAGAAGCGGGCGCGGAGAATTTGTATATCTTCGGGCTGACAGTTGACCAGGTGAACGAGCACCGCCTGCGCGGAACCTATAGCCCCCGGACGTATCTGGAAACCCATCCGGAACTGCGAAGGATCGTGGATGCGATTTCCGGGAATTTGTTTTGCGGCGGCGAACAGGCGATTTACACACCGCTAGTCAGCACGCTGGTTGACGGTGGCGACCCTTATTTTCACTTTGCTGATTTTAGTGCCTACGCCGCCGCGCAAGAAAGAGCGGAGCATGACTACAGGGATGCCCGCGCTTGGAATCGAAGGGCTCTGCTGAATGTCGCCCGTATGGGCAAGTTCTCCAGTGACCGGACGATTCAGCAGTACGCGCGCGACATTTGGAAGATTCCGGTGTCGCTTGGTATTGGCGATTAGCAGGTAGATACTTTGGATACATCTAAGACAGCGCGAGAAAAACTGCTGGAACTTCTGTCACCGGATTTCGGTGTATATCAGGGTTCCCCCCTGCCCTTTGGAGCTACGCCAGCGCGAAGCGGCATCAACTTCTCAATCTATTCCAAGCTGGCTACTTCGGTGAGCCTGGTGCTCCACTACCCGGGAGACTCAGAAATTCTTTTGGAATTGCCACTGGACTCTGCGCGAAACCGGACAGGAAATGTGTGGCACATCTTCCTCCGCGGAATTGATCCCCGGGTGGAGTATGGCTACCGGCTCGACTGCAAGCCAAATACCCGGCCTCATATCCAACGATTCTTCCCAAATAAGGTATTGCTTGACCCCTATGCGAAGGCCATTACCGGTGGTGAGGTTTGGCGGGGAGATGAAAAGCGACTGACAAAGATGTGGCCAAGTGCCCGTCCCCGGCGCAATCTGGTAGTGGACGACCTATTCGAGTGGGAACTCGACCAGCCCCTGAATATCGCTCTTGCTGACTCCGTACTCTACGAGTTGCATGTGCGCGGATTTACCGCCCACAGTTCCTCCTCGGTCAGCCGTCCGGGCACTTATCTGGGATTAACCGAGAAAATTCCTTATCTGAAGGAGCTTGGGGTTACAGCGGTTGAGCTGCTTCCGGTGGCGGAGTTTGAAGAAGTCGAAGAGCCGCGTTTCAATCCAAAGTCTGGTGAGCGACTCGTGAATTTCTGGGGCTACCAGCCCATGTCCCTCTTCGCCCCCAAGGCTTCATTTGCGTCGGATCCGTACTTCAGCTCGCAAGTGCGTGAGTTCAAGGAGATGGTGAAGCGCTTTCATGCCGCGGGTATTGAAGTGATTCTCGACGTGGTGTTTAACCATAGTGCCGAGGGCGACGAACGCGGTTCCACCTCCTCCTTTCGAGGGATCGATAACGAGACCTACTACATGCTGGATCCGGAAACGGGCCGCTATCACGACTACTCAGGCTGCGGCAATACGCTGAACTGCAACCATACGGTAGTACGCAACATGATCATCGATTGCCTTCACTATTGGGTGACAGAAATGCATGTCGACGGCTTCCGGTTTGACCTCGCGTCGATTCTGGGCCGGGGACAGAACGGAGAAGTACTGGCAAACCCGCCTCTGCTTGAGCACATCGCGGGCGACCCGGTTCTTGCCAACACCAAGATCATTGCCGAAGCATGGGACGCTGCCGGATTGTATCAGGTTGGGTCATTCCCGGCATGGGGCCGATGGGCAGAGTGGAATGGCAAGTTCCGGGACGAAGTTCGGCGCTTTGTGAAAGGGGAACCAGGCTTGACGCAGGCATTGGCGCGTCGCCTCATCGGAAGCCCTGACCTTTATCGTTCCAGTAACCGGCACCCTTACCACAGCATTAACTTCGTAACCTGCCACGACGGCTTCACCCTCAACGACCTGGTGAGCTTCAACGACAAACACAACCTGGCCAACGGAGAGAACAACCGGGATGGCGGCAACGACAACCTCAGTTGGAACTGCGGCGAGGAGGGCGAAACCAACGATCCGCAGGTGCTGGAATTGCGCCAACGCCAGGTGAAGAATTTCGCTACGCTGCTCTTGCTCTCGCATGGCGTACCAATGCTGCTGGCGGGTGACGAGTTCGGGCGCAGCCAGCGTGGGAATAACAATGCCTACTGCCAGGACAACGACATTAGCTGGGTGGATTGGCGACTGCGTAAAAAGAACGCTGACCTGTTCCGTTTCTTCCAGCGCTTGATCGCCTTCCGCAAACAGCACCGCGTGATTCGTCCCCAAAATTTTGCGGACGATCCTTCCAAGGTGGGAGCTCGGGTGCACTGGCATGGCATTCGGCTGCATGAACCAGACTGGGGATATCATTCCCACACTCTGGCCGCGCACTTTTTCGGCCCCACGGAGAGGCGCGATGCCGAGCATGTCTACCTGATTGTGAATGCCCATTGGGAGCCCCACGATTTTGAGCTGCCCGTGCTTGGCCGAAAAATCTGGCATCGCTTCGCGGATACTTCGCTGGCTTCCCCGGACGACATTGCGCGCCCCGGCTTCGAGGTGGAATTGGGCAACCAGTTGCACTATCCGGCTGGCCCCCGCAGCGTGGTCGTGCTGGTGGGCAAGTAGCCGGAGCCAGGGATTCTCTTTCTGGCCGGCTCGGGTAGAATCAGGCCATGTCCGCAGATGCTTCCCAGATCCTCACTGCCCTTGGCGTCGCGCCGGAATCATCGGGAGTCTGCGCGCGCCGTTGGGTTCGTGAACCCGCGGGCGCGTGGCTGCCTAGCTTGAACCCGGCCACCGGGCTGTTGCTCGGCCGCGTGCGCATGGGCGCTTCCTCTGACTATCAGCAATCCATGGCGGAAACCGCCGAAGTAGCGGTGCGCTGGCGCAAGCTGCCTGCCCCGCAGCGCGGCGAAATCGTCAGGCAGATCGGGGATGAACTCCGTACCCACAAGGATGCCCTGGGTGCCCTGGTGACTCTCGAGATGGGAAAGATCCTGGCCGAGGGCAAAGGCGAGGTGCAGGAGATGATCGACATGGCGGATTTCGCCGTGGGGCTCTCGCGCCAGCTTTACGGGCTCAGCATGCACAGTGAACGGCCTGGCCATCGCATGTACGAGCAATGGCATCCCCTTGGGATTGTGGGCGTGATTACGGCGTTCAATTTCCCTGTGGCCGTGTGGGCCTGGAACGCCCTGCTGGCAGCGGTCTGCGGCAATGTCGTGATCTGGAAACCTTCACCCTCTACTCCGCTATGTGCTGTGGCTGTCCAGAATATCTGCAACCGGGTGCTGTCGCGTCATGGATGGGAAGGGGTGTTTCAGCTGATTGTGGGCGATACCAAGGAGGTGGGAGAGCGAATGGCGGCCGACCCACGCTTTCCGCTGATCAGCGCCACCGGCTCCACGGCGATGGGGCGGCGAGTGGGCGAGGTGGTGGCCCAACGGCTGGGCCGCTCTCTGCTCGAACTAGGAGGCAACAACGCCATCATCGTGACGGAAGATGCCGACCACGAGCTCGCGTTGCGCGCCGTGATGTTTGGGGCTGTGGGCACCGCTGGACAACGCTGCACCACCACGCGCCGCCTGTTTGTGCACCGGTCCATTCTGGCTTCGTTCACTCAGCGCTTGGTAGCAGCTTACGGGCAGGTGCGGATTGGAGATCCCATTAAGCCCTTCGTCCTGATGGGGCCGCTCATCAACCCCGGCGCGGTGGCCCGTATGCAGGAAGGCCTGCGTGAGGCGGAGCGCCAGGGCGCAACGGTGTTGTACGGCGGAGAGCCACTCCCCGAACTCGGTGCAAGCTTCGTGCGGCCCGCGCTTGTGACGGTCGAACGTCCCATCACTCTGATGCGGGAAGAGATCTTCGCGCCGATTCTCTACGTGTGCCCGTTCGGCACTCTCGAACATGCGATTGCGATGCAGAACGACGTCCCACAGGGCTTGTCGTCCGCAATCTTCACCCGAGGCTTACACGCAAGCGAGCGCTTCCTCTCCGCCGAGGGCAGTGACTGCGGCATCGCCAACGTGAATATCGGTACCAGCGGCGCAGAGATTGGTGGCGCGTTCGGTGGCGAGAAGGAGACGGGAGGCGGGCGGGAGTCTGGCAGCGATGCCTGGAAGGCCTACATGCGCAGGCAGACGGTCACCGTGAACTACTCGGATACGTTGCCGCTCGCCCAGGGCATCACCTTCGGTTAGCTTGGTTCAGTCAAACCGCACTTCGCTTCCAAGCGTAATCAACGAGTGTTTGCGGAAGGCTTCCTTCGTTTCAGGGAAGTCCAGCCGGTGATGGGCACCTCGGCTTTCTTCTCGAACCAGCGCACAGCGGGCAATGAGTTCCAGCACCTGCTTCATGTTGCGCAGTTCATGGAGAGCGCGGCTTCCGCGCCCTGGGGCGGAAGGTACATTGGCCAGTTGGCGCAGCAGGCAGTCCAGCCGATGGCGGTCGCGAAGCAAGCTGCATTTCTCCCATGCCAGGCTGCGTAGCGTGCTCTCCTCCATCTGGGGGAACTCAGCTTCGCCAGGAACCTCACCCCGTTCCATCGGCGTCTTGGCCCAGCGCTTCATGGCACTGCCGGCAAGGGCGCCAAATACAAGTCCTTCCAGCAGTGAGTTGCTAGCCAGACGATTGGCGCCATGGACGCCGGTGCAGGCTACTTCACCCGCCAAATAGAGCCGAGGCAGGCTGCTCATGCCGCTAAGCCCGCTGCGGACGCCGCCCATGGCGTAGTGCGCGGCAGGCGTCACCGGAGCCGGTTCGGTGTCAAGGTCGATGCCGAACTGCTTGCAGGTGGCATAGATGCGAGGGAAGCGGGTTTCCGCGAAACCTTTTGGCAAGTGGGTGAGGTCAAGCAGCACATGATCAGCACCCGTGCGCTGCGCTTCCGCCACGATGGCGCGCGCCACCACGTCTCGCGGCGCGAGTTCGAGCATGGGCGAATACCGATCCATGAAACGCTCGCCCTTCACGTTGCGAAGAAACGCCCCCTCTCCGCGAAGAGCTTCCGAGAGCAGGAATCGTGGCGCGCCGGGAACAAGCAAAGCGGTGGGATGGAACTGCACAAACTCAAGATCGCTGAGTTCGGCGCCGGCGCGGTAAGCCACCGCGACTCCGTCGCCCGTAGCTACGTCGGGGTTGGTGGTGTCGCGGTAGATCCGTCCCATGCCGCCTGTGGCAAGCAGGGTGGCGCGTGCATACACGGGGGTAAGATTCTGGCTGAGCTCGTCGAAGAATACCGCGCCGGTGACTGTCCCATTGGCCACCAACAGGTCAGTCATGGCGGTGAAGCTCTCGATGCGGACGTTCGGCAGCGAGGCAGCCTTCTGGTAGAGGGTGCGGGCCATTTCGCGGCCCGTGGAATCGCCGTTCGCGTGGAGAATCCGATTGCGGCTGTGCGCGCCTTCCCGGCCAAATGCCAGCTTCATCCCATCGCGGTCAAAGGCAGCGCCCCATTCAAGCAGGCGCTGGATGGCTGCCGGCCCCTGCTGCACAAGGGCTTGGACGGCCACCGGGTCGCACAGGCCATCGCCAGCGGCAAGGGTATCTTGCTCATGAAGTGCGATCTCATCGTCGTCGCTAAGGGCCACGGCGACGCCACCCTGGGCGTAGGCGGACGAAGATTCCCAAATGCTATCCTTCGCCACCACCAGCACGTCGCCTGCATCCGCAAGCTCAATGGCAGCCTGTAGGCCGGCGACCCCTGCACCAATGACGAGGAAGTCTGGGGTCATCTCAGGCAAATTCTAACACCTCGCACGTGGTAGAACGGGAAGGATGCCCCAGTTCACCGTAAAGACAAGCTCGCAGGAATATGTTGCGCTCGTGGAGCGCGGCTGCCTTCAGCGAGCGGCGGAGTGGTTGCCGCCGAAGCACAGCCAGCTTTTCGTCGTCACTACTCGCGATGTCTGGGACCTTCACGGCGCCCTTCTAGATGCCGCGCTGGGTGAGAAGCGCCATCAGGTGTTATTTTTCCCCGGCGGGGAGCATAACAAGCGGCTTTCCGCGGTGGAATCGCTTTGTGAACAGATGGTGGAAGCGGGCGGTGACCGTGCTAGCGCGGTGATTGCCTTTGGCGGAGGCATCGTGGGAGATGTGGGGGGCTTTGCCGCCGCCAGCTTCATGCGCGGTATCCCCGTGGTGCAGGCTCCCACCACGCTTCTGGCCCAGGTGGATGCCGCTACCGGGGGCAAGACCGGCGTGAATCTCACCAATGGGAAGAACCTGCTGGGTGCATTCCATCAGCCGTTGGCCGTGTTGGTTGACCCATCTCTGCTCAGCACTCTGCCCCAGCGCGAGTACGTCGCTGGCCTGTACGAGGTGATTAAGTATGGCATCATCCGGACGCCGTGGCTGTTTGAGCTTCTGGAATCCCGGCGCGATGCCGTGCTGGCTCGAGATCCGGATGCGGTGGACGCCCTGATTGCGGAAAGCGTCCGCATCAAGGCGGAGGTGGTGAGCGCGGATGAGAAGGAAGGTGGATTGCGTCGAATTCTGAACTACGGCCATACGCTTGGACATGCGCTGGAGGCGGAGACCGGGTACAAGCAGTTGTTGCATGGTGAGGCAGTAGGCTTTGGTATGATCGCCGCCGCATTCTTGGCCAAGCGCATGGGGATGCTAGCGGAAGCGGACTGCCGGCGCATCGTGGATACCACGCACACATACGGCCCCATTCCCTCCCTGGCCGGTGTAGAGCCACCGGCGCTGCTCGCCCGGCTGGTGAGCGACAAGAAGACCGTCCACGGGAATGTGCACTTCGTGCTGCCATCGCGCATCGGAGAGGTGGAAGTGCGCGGTGACGTTCCGTTGGATGCGGTGCGCTGGGCCACGGAGCAGGCATTGCAAGCAGTTTCCTAGACCGTATGAACTCCACTGAGCAACATACGATGGCCGCGCGCCCCACGGGCACAACCCCGGATGGAGTGGCCAATGAGCAGGAAGCCGCTCGCTGGGTGCAGGGGATGTTTGCCCAGGTAGCCCCTAAGTATGACCTCCTCAACCACGTTCTGTCGCTGAATATCGACCGGCTGTGGCGCGCGCGCACCGTACGCCGCCTGCTGCCCATCCTTCGCAACCCAGACGCCAAAGTGCTCGATCTTTGTTGCGGTACCGGCGACCTTCTGGTGGAACTGGAACGGGCGGCGGGCAGGCCCCTACTGGGCAGCGATTTCTGCCTGCCCATGCTGGAAGGCGCCTCGGCAAAGCTGCGACAGCGCAACTTGGCGTCACGTCTGTTTGATGGCGATGGGCTGGCGCTGCCCCTCGCGGATGCCTCGCTCGACTTGATCACCATCGCGTTTGGCTTCCGCAACTTCGCCAACTACCATGCAGGGCTGGTGGAGCTCCATCGGGTGCTGAAGCCGGGGGGAACGCTGGCGTTGCTTGAGTTTTCGCACCCCCCCAACCGGCTCATTCGGGTGGGCTATCAGACGTACAGCCATCACGTGCTGCCACGGCTGGGTGCGCTAATTTCCGGGTCGCGCAATGCCTACCGGTATCTGCCGCGATCGGTGCAGAAGTTTCCACCTGCCCCCGAGCTGGTGGAATGGTTGCGCGGTGCGGGATTCGCTGAGGCGGAGTACACCTACATGACGCTCGGTGTGGTGGCGCTGCACTTGGGGCGCAAGAGTACTTGAGTTGCGAGAAGGGCGGTGGGAAGCAGCGGGCTTAACGCTAGGGGAGCGGCGCCAGTCGCAGGGCGTTGGCAATCGCGCTGTGTTCCGTCACTGAGATCACAATCACCATTAAGGGTCCGAAGGCGAGCCCCAGAAGCATGGCCGCGGCGAAGGCGGTAAGCACCACATTCCCCACACGGGCTCGTTTCGATTGCTCAGCAGTGATATCCATGAACATCCCCATTGTGCCGGTTGCGGCGAGGATAGTACAGATAAATTCCCTCATTGGAGGTACTGGTACGGATCAGAACCCTAGCCCCGTCGCGGGATTGAATTTGCTGCCTGTGCCTCAAATGCCACCAAACGAAATGAAGCTCGCGGCGAAGAAGACTTAGCCTACATTCCAAAGCTGATCTGGTTCAAATGGACCTTCGAGTCCGGTTGCCAGGGAATCACAATCCGGTGGACGTAGTGTGACTTCACAGGAGAACCCTAGAACGCGGAGCTGCGCCTTACGTGCCGAAGCGGCCATTCAGTGGAGGTAGACTTTCCGGTCGAGGTGGTCGAAACCATGTCGCGGCGGAGATTGCCTTCGATCAAGCCACATGCCCCCGCAGCCAACGGCCCCCGCCCTGCGGATGCATCCTATAGGCGGCACGTCCCCCACGCAGTGGGCGCAGCATCCCCTCTACAGAGAAACGCCTCGAATGGTAACCACTTTCCGCAACGGGGTGTACCCGGTAATGTAGACGCGGTTACCGGCTGCCCTCAGGGTTGCCCCGTGCGCCTGATAGCTGTGCCCCGACAGGTGAATGATTTCGTGATCCGCCTGACCCGGGCCAAACTCGATGGCGTCGCCTCCTACCCGGTAGGTCGCCATGCCCTCCTTCTGGAACAGCACGCTTCCTTCCCCCGCCACAGTCCGGCCAACCTGGCCAGCCTCCTGAAGCGCGCCGCCAAACTCTCCGCCAGGACGGAATGCCAATTCGATGGCATAGGGAACTCCGTGATGGCCAGCGATCTCAAATTGAAGCTCGAACCCTCCCTCTATCTCCGTAATCGTGACTTTCTGGTCGAGGACCTGCACATTGCTCATCTGGCGGTTTGGGAAATCCAGTTTGCTCCAAAAGCGCTCGTCCTTCACCGGGCTAAGAAGGTAATCTCCCTGTGGATTGCGGTGCTCTTTGGGCAGTGGCTGATAGTAAGGTGCTTCCAGACGCTGCTGCAGAACCACCTCATTTCCATTCACCTGGATGCCCTCTGCCCGGAATACGCCGAGACTAAAGAACCTGCCTCCCATGCGCACAGAATCGAGAATCGCCTTTCCCTTGCGGAAATTGAAGAAGGTTGGATTGTGCGCCAGTCCAGACGCAATGCCCAGGGGCCAATCGCTGCCTCCATAAATTGAGGCCGCGAGGTCGCCCCGCCGAGCTCGTACCATGTGGCTGCCTACAAACTTCCGGGTGTAGTTCGATGGAATCTCTCCCCCGGCCGGAAGCGAACTGCGCAACACAGGATCCTCCAGGAAATAGATGATCGGGTTGGCCCCCTCCACCAAACCTTCGCCGGGCCTCTCCGCAATCAGCCGCGCCACCGCCGCGTACGCTGGGTTCTTGTCGTGGATGGCCATGTAACGGTACTCAACGTAGTAGTTGGCGACATGCACCGGCCGTGTCTGGTCTTGCCGTCGGGAGTTTACAATCTCGATTTCGCCGTCCGGCTGCATCAGGTAGAGGTTTGCGGTGAGATGCCTACGAACCGGCTCCAATAAGTCCGGACGGTTCAGCAGCCGGGCCATCGCGAGGAACGCATTTACCTCCACACGTCCATAGATGGGACTTCGTTCTGGAAACAGGCCATCGGCATCCTGATAAATCCCCTCGCCCAGCCACTCGTCGATCCGGTGCACATACCTTTCCTCCGGGAACAGCGAGTGGATTCGGGCCAGAGCGGAGCACACAACCCAGCGGTGGTTAGGCGTGTGAATGCCGCCGGTAACCAGCGCGTTTCCCACCCTTTGCAGGAAGCGCCCAACCGTGTCTTCCAACGTGGAAAGTTGTGGATTGCGCATGCGGCGCGCCACTCCAAGGGCCGCAGCCATGGCCTCCACCACAAACCCTGTATCCGGCGGAGAAGAGAGATTACCCGCATCCAGCAGGCCCTCGGGATTCAGGGCATCCGCAAACGCTTGGGCAGCGCCCTCCATCAAGGGAAGCAGGGCCGCTGATTCATGGAACGAGGATTGCGGAGAGCAGAAAGCCGCCAGCAGCGCCGCTACGTTCCCGCCCCTGCCAAGGCGCGCGGAAGGCCCGCGCACGACCGGTTTCTGCTGCACAAGCTGGCGGACGCTCTCGTCGTTAGCCCTAAGCAGCCGCAGGAAGAACTGTTCCCCTTCGCCGGGCTCCGCTTGCGCAACGGCATCCTGCGCGTTCCCGCTGGCTGCAACCCCAGCCGCCACAAGTGACTGCGCGATGGCATCCCTTCGTGTTATCGGCACCGCCACCCCTTTACAAGCACACTACTCCAATCTTGCGGGAGAATCCAAACCGCGACTCCCGGCCATCCCGCGGCCTCCTTTACCCGACCATCAGTTGACCGGCCGCACACTCGCCGAAACTGAACTCATTGAGACGCCCGCGCGTTCGTTGCACTTTGGTGGACTGCACGCGTCACGCAGCCTGGATTCCGAAACTGACCGCATCTGCGGTGCAATGCAGCGGAGTTGCGGTGCGCATGTTGTGTGGATCGGGCTGGTTGGCCCGTTCGTCGAGGATGTTCCGGCGTTTGAGGTGAGGGAAGGTGCCTACTGAGCCGGGGTAGA
>JAHCHD010000120.1 GCA_026129915.1 Bryobacterales bacterium | reverse complement strand
AGCGTTTTCACGCCGAAGGCCGGGCACTTGCCATGGGCACTTGGCGACAACCGAGGTCGATAGGGGAATGCGAATCCTGCCCCTCTGAATGGCATGATGAGGATTAGCTTTATATCATCCCGCCACATCTCCAGCCACGCGATACCGCCCGAAGATTCAGCCGTTCTATAACGGTACTGAAATCTTCCCATTTACCTAGATTTAGGAAACGTAATCTGGCAAGTCGTGTATTCTATCCCTACTCATGCGGTCACCATCACTCTGTGGCCGCCAACGCAAGTTGCTAACCGCACCCTCATGGAAGGGTGTCTCACTTTGTCATTGATCGGCTTCGAGAAGTGCCACAGCGAACGGAAGGATACTCATTCCGCTTGATGCTTGGGCTCGACGGGCCTCTCGTGGTCACGTATATGTTTTCGAATCGGCTTGGTCGCGAGTCGTCAGAGTCGGCGCGGCAGTCGTTCATCTGTTGGTCCCTCTAGTATTGACTGTTCCGTCACGCAGCCAGTTGCGTCGGCGGCGCATGGCGCAACGAGTCCCTTTGGACTTCTTACAGCGGCAAACACTGCTCATTACAGAAAGACGGAGGAAAGAACAATGACGAGACGTTGGAAAAACCTCTCTTGGTTTTGCCTGGCAATTCTGGCGATGGCATTGGTGATCTCTAGCGTCACACCTAACGCGATCGCGCAGATCAGAGCTTCCCTCGTGAGAGACGTGGACAGCCCGGTTCGTGGTATTCGCCACATCGAGAACCAAAATTTTAGCTATCCGACAGGTGCATTCTCCGTGAACGGTACAATCACCCCTGTTATCCCAGCCGGAAAAAAACTGGTCCTTCAATCGGCGAGTGCGCATACCATCTTGACCGATCTTCAGAGTTCCATGGAAGTGCGCCTTGGCATCTCGGGAGTGGGCGCCATTGGATACGTCCCGCAGGTTTTTCAGGCGACGTCTTCATCTGCCGGCAATCAAAGACACTTCACCGGAGACACGGCGCTCGGGGTGGTGCTTAACCCGGGTGAGCAAGTCACCGTGTTCGTTTTCAGGAACAACAATTTGGGGACCCAAGCGCTGAACTTTACCCGGATAGTTCTCGTCGGGTACCTGGTCGATGCCAATCTATGATAGGCATCGGGGAGGAGTTGGACCGATGCGAAGAAGTTGCACCTTGGTGGCACGAGCGTCGCTCCTCTCTGTTCTTTGGATTTCGTGCGCAGCACTTAGCGCTCAGTCTGTCGGCACGACCGATCAGCAGATCCTCGCCGAACTCAAGGCGATGCGCACCGCACTGCAAAAAGTGGAGAGCGACCAGAAGGCGCTCATCACCCTCATCCGCATTCAAATAGACGAGAGCCGCATCGCCAGCCTGGAACTCCAGCGAATGCAGTTGCTCGCCAGCGAGCGGGAATTGAAGGAAGCGGCAGAAAATGCCAATGCCGCGCTGCGCGCCATAGACAACGCCTCATCAACGGGAGCTATTCAGACTGCTGACGGCGATGAGGCGCCGCTCGGCTCCGTTGACCTAACGCCTCTCCGTGCAAGACACGCAGAAGCCGTACAAAGGGCATCTGAAGCCACTTCTGAACGGCAGCGGCTGAGCGAATCCATTGCCGCGCTGCGCAAACGGGTCGCCACTCTGGAGAAGTCACTAGAAGGGATGCTGCGATAGGGCGATTGTTCGTAGGTCTGGCCTGGTCATGTCGATTCGGGAACTCTGTAGCATCGCTTTCAAGTAACGCTCATCTGAATGGCAGTCAATCCTAAAGGACCGCGCACTTCTCTGTTAGTCGATGAGTCAACACCAGGGACAACCTCTCAGTTCAACCGATTCTATGCCTTGCTTAACTAAAAACACCCGGCCAGCGTGGCCGGGTATTTTCTTGTTTAGTTCGTGTTGCCTGCGGTCTTTGAACTATCGACTTGAAACTCTATATCGCTCTTTGGCACTTTCTCTTCGATCGCATCCGCCACACAGCAAGGGCGCTGAGCAAAGCGAATACGCTCAGGTAGGAAGGTTCAGGAATTGGCGCGTCAGAAGTGGTAATCGCGAGTTCGTAGTAGTAGTTCCCAACCCAGTTTGGGTCCCCAAATGTGAACCCGTCGCCCAGCGTCCCCGCCCCCGTATTCTCTGCCCAGGACAGGTTTCCGAACACGCCAAGAGCCACCGTATAGGTGCCAGCGCCCAAGGTGTAGGTGTAGTCAAAATCGCCGCCACACGGCAGGTTGATGTCGAGGCAGAACGCCTGATCATAATTCGAAGCCTGGAATGTGGCGCCTGCCCCTGAGCCGGAGAATAGCGTGAAGTACGGGTCCGCACCCCCAGCGGCAAACCCCGCACTTTGGAAGCGTACATTCCCTGCCAGACTTACCGTAAAGCTATGCAGTGCGACATTGTTTGCAATGTCCCAGTCATAGAACGGATCGGCGGGATCTGGAAACAAAGCCGCGTCCGGTGTGTCCCCTACCCATAGTCCGCTTCCGATTAATGCAGTATTCCCTGCATCGTTCAAATGTCCACTCACTGTTATCGTGTCCGCTAAACAGAATACGGGAAACAGTAGCAGAAGAATCGTGAAGAGAGTTCGGCAAGTTCCAAACATCATAGGGCGAGACTACCCCATCCTCAACAAAGAAACTACAAAAAAGCGTCAACTTTACAGTACGGTCCGAAGTGTACTACTGGTTCCAGTACATGAATAGGATTACCCGTTAACCAGCGCCAGGATCGCCTTCATCGACGCGTGCGCGTTCCGCACCCGCTGCTCGCCCTCCCCAAAATGCGTCTCCAGCCCGAAATGGCCCGTGTAACCGTCGGCCAGTAGGGCATCCACAATCCTGCGCCAGTCCAGAATCTCTCCCGGCGTCAGCAGGCTCTCCCCCTTTATCTGCACATTGCCCAAGCGCTCCTTGGGTAATAGCCGGTAGCCCTCCGGGAACGGCTCCGGCTCAAAGGGAATAGAGTTGTGCGGGTCCCAATTGATGCCAACCGCCGCCTCCGGCAACATCGCCAGCATCCTGCGCAATTCCTCTGAGGTCGCTACGTTGCAGGCCGATTCGTTCTCTATCAGCAGGCGGAGCTTCTCCCTCGCGGCCAATTCGGCCATCGGGCGAATGATCTCCGCAATCCGCGGATACAACGGAAGTGGATCCTCGGTCCGCCAAAAGGTGAAGACCCGGATTGCCTCCACGCCCAAGACATGGGCCGCTTCCATGGCGCGCTTCAGATGCTCCATGCGCTGGTCCAGCCGAACGGCATCGGCCTCCCTCCGAGTGGCCCACTCTTCCGCGGAGTAGCGTGCACGGATACTCGGCTCCGTGCCAGGCAGCGTCCATTTCACAATCCATGTATTCAGGAACGACACGCCAACCCCCGCGTCCTCCGCCCGCTTCCGGAACTGCCGCAGAGTGGCCGGGTCCAAATCCGCGTACAGTTTGTCGCTGCCGGGCACCGTACGCAGTTCAATCCAGTCAAGAGAATACTGCCGCGCGAACGCAAATCCGGCAGCCTCAGTCAATGCCACCTCGTCGGTGATCGCGCTGATCCGCGACCGCGAGAGGCTGCGGCGAGCCGTTGTCGATTGCGCTCCAGCCGGATCCTGCCCGGCAAAACAGCTATGGAACCCGCCCGCAAAAAGGGCGTTTGCAGCAAGAAACGCGCGACGGTCCAGATTGTTCATTCGCATCCCTTGCCCCATTCTTCCCCATCCCTTTGACTCTTGGCTTAACGGATTATGTTTCCGGGGTCAAGGCCCCCTGGCCCAGGATTGCCCGCCGATCCGAGTCATCATGCCAATCGGCTTCCAACCAACGCGGATCAGCCCCAGGGCGATTCGGTGCTTCATTCTTGGAGTCCATCGCGGTTAGGCCGACAGCGATTCCATACCGGCTTTCTTTCGCCGGGCTTCCAAACTCGTTCCGTTTCCTAGGGGGCTGCACCAAACCTGGCGACACCCGCTATCATGAGAATGAGTTATCGTTCTCATGCCAATAGCCCTGCATCTCGTCCCTTCCGGCCTTCGAGCCAGTCTTCTTCTCGCCATTGCCACATTCCTCGCGGCCACACCCGGCTGGACGCAAACATCGGCACTTGAGGAGGTTCCGGTTCCCAGTGCAGAAGCAACCGCTGTGCCTCCCGCTGCCTGCTTCCCCATGGAGAGCCTCCACCCGGACGATCGCAAGATTGGCGAGAAGTGGCTGTTGGACGCCCTCGACAAAGAGGCCCTTTATACTGTGGCCAGTCACCTGAAGCCTGCCAGTCTCAGCTTTCTGGCGGGCCGCATCTCCGTAACCCAGCCGACGGAAGACGAAATCAGCAGCCTGCGCCGCGCTGCGCGTACCCTGGCCACCTGGCACTGTGGCGACGACCTTGCCGCGGCGGTTATCCCTGGCGCGGTGGTGATGGACGGCCGCCGCGTCGTCCATGCGGTGTTCTATCGAAAGGCTCGCGTGATGGCCGTGATCGCTGAGTTTCCCGGTGTCTACGGCGCGGCAGGCATCGTGCCAGAAATGCCCCCGGGCCAGGTTCTGGCCACTGTGGAACTCTTGCAACCCCCGCTGCGGCATCGCGCCTGGGGGCACCTATTGGGCTATCCAGCCTACGCCGTGGAGTTCTTCGCCACGGCGGACGAAACTCAGCGCACAAATGGAGACTCTTCGACCAAAGGCATTGTCCCTCGCGACTTCATCTCTGTGCCCGTTTTCGCCAAGCCCACCAACCATTTCGTATGGGCCGCTCCCAAAGGACACCAGGAGGACGACTTCGATCGGTCCATCCGCCGCCACGCCGCCCCCGTCCTTGAGCGCTACCGCAAGTTGCGCGAGATTCACATCAACGAACGGGGCGAAGGCGTGCTGGCGCTAGTGCGGGCGCTGTTGTGCGAAGCGGACCACTGCGGCCATCTCGCGTCACACCTCGAGGAAACGAAGGCCCCACACTGAAACGCTGCTAGTGCGCCAGCGGCGCGAAACTCTGACGGCTTCGTAACTCAGTTGGGGGGATCGGTTCCTCTTCGGCTAGAGAGCGGGGGCTCTAGCCCCGCGGTGACTTGCGCAACTCCGGGCTGCGCGCGGGGTTTCGCCGCGATCCAAACAGACCTCCGACCGGTTGTCTGGTAAATGATCATCGTTTATCATTACTGTTTGGACCTTCTATGAACACTTTTCACACGGCTATCCTGCATTTGCTCTTTCCCCCTTTTCGCTACGCACAGGTGGGGTTCGCCACTCTTCTGGCGGCGCTGCTTTTCTGCCCAGCCGCATCCCTCGCGCAGTCCGCAGCGTTGTCAGGGCGCGTGCTGGATGCCAGTGGGGCCGCGGTTCCTGATGCGGAACTGCACGCGAATCGCAAATCCACAAACTTCAGCCTCACCGTGAGTAGCAGCCAGGATGGCAGCTACGTGTTTGCCTCCCTGCCCGCTGACGAGTACGAACTCACTGTGGCGGCGGACGGCTTCAAGACCCTCGTACGGCCGGTGCGGCTGCCCACCGCCGGACGAGTTCGCGAGGACTTCACTCTGTCGGTAGGTGAACGGGCCGACCGCATCGTGGTGGAAAGCCGCTTTGAACTGGTGGAACGCGACACAGCAGCCGTTTCCACGGTATTCGACGGCGAGTTTGTGCAGAACATGCCCCTGAATGGACGCACCTTCCAGACCTTGCTGGAACTCACCCCGGGCGTGTCAATGGCACGTAGCAACCTCAGCAATCCAGGCCAGTTCACCATCAACGGCCAGCGCACCAACGCCAACGTATTCATGGTGGATGGAGTGAGTGCCAACTTCGTGGCCAGCCCCATTGCCACCTACGCCCAGCAGGCATCAGGGTCCATCCCCGCCTTCACACTGCAGGGCGGCACCAACAGCCTGGTAAGCCTGGAGGAACTCCAGGAATTCCGTGTACAGACCTCCAGCTACAGCAGTGAATTCGGACGCAGCCCAGGTGGCCAGATCCAGATGACCACCCGTAGCGGCACCAATGAACTGCACGGCGCGCTCTACCACTACTTCCGCAACGAAAAGCTGGACGCCAACGATTGGTTTGCCAACGAAATCGCGCAACCACGTCCGGCTTTGCGCAGCAACAATTTTGGCGGTGCCATCAGCGGTCCGGTGTTTCTTCCGAAGTTCTACGATGGCCGCAATCGCACTTTCTTTTTCGCCAACTACGAAGGGTTGCGCCTGCTGCAACCCCAGCCCACCGTTCCCAATCTGCTGGTGCCCAGCGCTGAGGCGCGCGCCCAGGCAACCGGAGCCGTAGCCGACGTGCTGCGCGCCTTTCCTCTGCCGAATGCGCCGCTGCTGCCGGGCGATGTGCAGGACCCGCGGTTGGGCCGTTATACCTACACCTTTTCGAACCCCAACGAATTCAACAAGCTGAGTGGCCGCGTTGACCAGAACCTGTCCGACAACGTACATCTCTTCTTCCGCTTCGCCAATACGCCCTCCAGTGAACGCAGCCGGGTCTTCGCCAACCAGTTCAACAGCTTCCGCATCGACAACCGGTTCTTTACTGGCGGCAAGACCTGGAGCATCAGTCCCCGGTTGGTGAGCGACCTGCGGATGAACTACTCGCGATCACAGGGCCGCTTCAACTTTGAGGCGGAGGAGATTGATGGCGCCATCCTGCCCCCTGACAGCCTGATCTTCCCCAGCAATCTGCCCAGAGACCGCACCTCAGTGTCACTGCAGTTGGTGGCCTTCCCCAATACGCTATCCCTCACCCAGGGACGCAGCATTGGGAATTCACAGCGCCAATTCAACCTGCTGGAAACCTTCTCAGTAGTGGCGGGCGCGCACACGGTGAAGTTCGGCTTTGACTGGCGTCGGTTGATGCCCATCGCGGAGTTTCGCGAACTCGGGGTGAGCTACAACTTCACCACGCGCACGGGCGGCATTGGCATCATTGACTTGCTGGAAACGGGCCGGGTGAATGTGAGCGCACAGGCGCTGGCTCCGGTAACCGATTTCCGCATTCACAACTTCAGCGCATTTGTGGACGACACCTGGCGAATCCACCCCAAGCTGACCCTCACCCTGGGCGCGCGCTGGGAGGTGAACCCGGCCCCCAGCGGCGAACGACTGCCCTATACGCTGGCCGACACGAACAACCTCTTGGGGACCGATCTGGCGCCGCCGGGCACACGGATGTACCGCACCCGTCGGGCAAACATCGCCCCGCGGGTGGGCATTGCGTGGTCTCCGCTGGCGGGGTCCGACCTCGTGATCCGTACCGGCGCCGGGCTGTTCTATGACGTCGGAAACGGCCAGGCGCTGGGTGGCTACACCGGCTTCCCGTTCAATAGCAACACCGCACTTCCCGGCCAGCAATGGCCCGTGGACCCCGCCCTGATTGTGCCTGCACCGTTCAATGCGAACCCGCCCTACAACGCCACATTCCGGGTGGTGGACCCCAATATCCACCTTCCCGCCACCTGGCACTGGAACTTCAGTGCCGAGAAAGGATTGGGCCGCGACCAGAGCATCACCATGGGCTATGTGGGCTCACGCAGCTTGCGCCTATTGCGCAATGATCTGCTGCGGAATCGTGCCTCGGTGATTTCCACTATCCGCCCCGTGATCAATCCGGAGGTCTTCCACCCCAACGCGACTGTGTTCCTGAACCGGAATGCGGGAGACGCAAACTATCATTCCCTGCAGACCTCGTATCAGCGGCGCATGTCCAAGGGCGTACAAGCGATGGCCGCCTACACGTGGTCAAAGTCCATCGACAACTCCAGCGATGAGGTCACCGGACTGCTACCCGTTGAGGGCATTCCGGGAATTCCCTACAACCTGCGGCAGGAGCGCGGCCTGAGCGACTTTGACACGCCACATCTGCTTTCGGCCGCGATCAGTTGGGAGCTTGCCTCCCCGCGGTCTGGCGTCGCGAAGGCGCTACTAGGCGGCTGGGCGCTGGATGGGGTGGGCCGCATTCGCTCTGGCCTGCCGCTTACCGTGATTGCCCCGCAGGTTGACGATCTGAACTTTGCCTCCAGCCGGCGCGTGGACTATCTTGGCGGAGATGTCTGGCTGGACGATGCGAATGTGGCCGGAGGCCGCCGACTGAATGCCGCTGCGTTTGCCATCCCGCAGCCGGATATCCAGGGCACCCTTGGCCGGAACGCCATTCGTGGCTTCACCGTACGCCAGTTGGACCTTTCCATTCGGAGGAACTTCACTATAACGGATACCAGCCGACTGGAATTCCGCGGAGACCTCTTCAACATCACCAACACGCCGAACTTCGGCTTGCCCCCGGCATCGCTCACCGTTCCCGAAAATCCACTCTTCGGCGTTGCCCGCAGTTCGTTTGGACGCTTTCTGGGCTCCGGTGGGAGTTCCGGCGGACTGAATCCACTGTTTCAAGTGGGCGGGCCAAGGTCCGTGCAGCTATCGTTGCGGCTGGTGTTTTAGCCGCCCCCCGGGCGATCGCATCCATCGGCCAGCACTTCCCTGCAAGTGGATTTGCTGGCCGACGTTTCATTACACTGATTTCTAAGTATCGAATATCAAAACTATGCGTCCCATCGTCGCTCCACTCCTCCTCCTTCTGTGCGTGCTGCCGCTCGCCGCCGCCGACGTATACCCCACCCGCCTTTTCATCCGGGAAGGGGGCAAGTATGGCTACATCGACGGCGAGGGAGAGGTAGTAATCTCACCGCAGTACGATAACACCTTTGGCTTTCGCGAGGGCCTGGCCGCGGTGCGGATCAACGACAAGTATGGCTTCATTGATCCATCTGGCAAACTGGTGATCCCCGCCACTTTTGACTTTGCGTACGCCTTCTGGGATGGCTTCAGTGCCGTAAAGGTGGGGCAGCGCTTCGGCTACATCAACCGCCAGGGCGAAATGGTGATCCAGGCGCAGTTTGAACAGGCCGAGCGTTTCTCCTCGGGGCTGGCAGCCGTGAAGGTAAACGGCAAGTTCGGCTATATCGACACCCGGGGACAATGGGTGGTGCAGCCCACCTACGAAAAGGCGCCCCCCTTCGATGGCGATGTTGCTCAGGTTCACCGCGACGGCAAGTACATTTGGCTGAACCGGGCGGGCAGGGAAATCTACGTGTTCCCCTCGCCCAACGCACCGGCGTCGTCCGGCCAACCAGCCTCCAGTGGCACCGCGAAGCCCCATAACCATGCGCACGACCATGAGTAGCTCCCGCGCTTTCCTTCTGGTGGCTGCCTTGCTGTGCGCGGTGCTGGCATTCGGAGACGAATCCATCCTGCCGCCGCCCCGTGGGGCAAGCGCAGTGGCCCCGCAACTGGTGGAACTTGGCCGGGATCTATTCTTCGATACCGCCCTTTCCGCTGATGGAACGGTGGCCTGCGCTTCGTGCCACCGCCCGGAGCATGCTTTCGCGGATCCGCGTCCAGTTTCCCTGGGCGTGGGCAATGCCAAGGGAACCCGCAACGCCCCATCGCTCATCAACCGCGCCTACGGTCGGCGCTTCTTCTGGGACGGCCGCGCCGATACTCTTGAGCAGCAGGCTGCCGGACCGCTAACGCATCCGGTGGAAATGGCTCTAACCGAGGAGGAAACCGTCGCCAGGGTGGTGGCGAACCCACGCTACCGCCAAGCCTTCCAGCGAAACTTCGGTGAGGATGCCCCCACCTTTGCTCAAATCACACAGGCGATTGCCACCTATGAACGGGCACTGGTATCGCCCTCCCCATACCACCGCTGGCTTTTGCGCAAGCAGCCGCTACCGGAAGATGCTGAACGTGGACGTTTGCTGTTCTTTGGGAAGGCGCGCTGCCATCTCTGCCATAACGGGCTCCACCTCACCACCGAAGAGTTCCTCAGCGTGGGCGCTGGCGCTGGCGAGGGATCCCAGGATGGTGGGCGCTTTGAGGTCACCATGCGCCGCGAAGATTGGCGACTGTTCAAGACCCCCTCTCTGATCAACGTGGCGCGCACCGCTCCTTACATGCACGATGGCTCCATGGCAACGCTCTCCGACGTAGTGGATTTCTGCAACCGGGGCGGCGACATTGCTGAGAACAAGGACTACCGCATCGTGCCCCTGGGACTTCTGGCGGAGGAGAAACGCGATCTGCTCGCGTTCCTGGATGCGCTCACCACCAACCCGTTGCCGCAGAGTCTTCTGGGGCCAAGGCCCTCTGGCCGCTAGTCATTCGCCTCGCTCTCCTCCGGGCAAAGGAGAGTCTCGTCGCAGTAGGAATCGGGCACGCCTTCCGTCTGAAACTGATTCCGCGTAGCTGCCGGCATTCGCCATCGCGGGTTAACCCGAAATGCTAAGTTGGAACATGGACGCCGGACCGTTCGGGATTGCCGCTGCGCAATCGTCTTCGCTGGCAGGCGATGTCCCAGCGAATGTCGCCAGCCATTTGCGGCTGGCACAACAGGCAGCGACGCGCGGCGTGCACCTGCTGGTATTTCCTGAACTTTCGCTAACCGGCTACGAACTCTCCATTGCCCACCGGCATGTCTTGGATCCCCATCACCCCCTCCTTGTGCCGTTCAAACACATTGCCGCGGACGCTTGCATGGCCATCGTTGCTGGAGCACCCTTGCGCGGCGAATCCGGCGTATTGCACATCGGAGCGCTTGCTTTCCTGCCAGACGGCAAGGTAGCCGTCTACACCAAACAACATGTGCACCAGACCGAGCAACACGTGTTCACCTCGGGCAAAGGCGGCTCGCTCCTTCAAGTCGGGAACACACAAGTCGCATTGGCAATCTGCGCGGACGCATCTTTTCCTCAGCACGCCGCCACCGCGGCAGCCCAGGGAGCGCACCTCTACGCGGCCGGGGTGATGATCGACGACGCCGGATTCCCACGCAAGACAGCCTTGCTCCGCCAATACGCCTCAGCCCACGCCATCACCGTCCTGATGGCGAACTATGCCGGAATCACCGGAGGCGAGATCTCCGCCGGCAAGAGCGCGATATGGGCCGAAGACGGCGCCGAAATCGTCGCCGCCCCCGACACCCATGAGTGCCTGGTGATTGCCCGCAGACGCTACGGCGCATGGCAGGGAGAGGTTGTGCCAAGTGCGGAGTGAATGAACGTTCCATCCATGCCGAGCCCAGGTCAACCGCGCGCTGGCAGATCGAGACAACGTCCATCTCGGCTCATCTCCTGCGCCAGGCGATCTGGATCTCTCGTATGGAAGCCTCCGGCGCCGGCATTACCACGGCCGTGCGCTGGCAAGTGCGCCGCATGGTGACCAGCACATGCCGGTGTAACGGCTGAACCTTCGAAGCGCGCGCTTCGCGGGATCCGTGACAACTTCAAGCAATGCCCTCGTCCTGTCGCTGCTTGTCGCCATCACGCGATTGGACCGTGAACTCGGTGATTCTGCACAGAGTCCTTTCCGTGTCTCACGAGGATACTGCCTGCCACCGTCAGCCCCTACGGGCCACCTCAATGGCAGCGACATCAATCTTGCCCATCGTCATCATGGCTTCGAAGGCTCTCTTGGCCTCTTCACCCCCTGCGGCTAGCGCCTCGATCAGCACTCGTGGGGTAATCTGCCAGGAGACTCCCCACCGGTCTTTGCACCAGCCGCATGCGCTCTCTTTCCCTCCGCTACCGGTGATGGCGTGCCAGTAGCGGTCGGTCTCTTCCTGGTCTTCAGTAGCGATCTGAAACGAAAACGCCTCGGTCTGCCGGAATGCCGGGCCACCGTTGAGACCCAGGCAAGGGATGCCCGCCACCGTGAACTCCACCGTCAACACGTCGCCGGCCTTGCCCGATGGGTAGTCAGACGGCGCCCGCTGAATAGCAGTCACTTGGCTTTCCGGGAAAGTTGCTGCGTAAAAGCGGGCGGCTTCCTCGGCGTCCTTGTCGAACCATAGGCAGATCGTGTTCTTGCGCATCAGGTGTCCCTTGATGATTTGAGTGAGCGTTCACTTCTTATTGCAAATCAGCCAACTTAAATAGCGGCCGAGTTTCGATCTCGCTTGGTCTCGGCATGGGATTTGGGCATCGTTTCACCCAGTCGATTGTTTCGTCCACGTCCTTAACATCTCACAGCCAGAACCGGGCCACCAACTCGCGGGTTGCAGCGAAAGGACCGTCAATAACCGTCCGGCTGGCGCCATCGAACGCAATCCCTGCGTCAGGATAGAGATCTATTTGCCCAGTGGGTTCGGTCGGTTTAGGGGCCTTCGCTTCTTCCGTCTCCCGCACGTTACCGCTTCACCAGTTCCACGCGACGATTCATTGCCCGGCCCGCCGCGGTGCGATTGTCGCCGATCGGCCGCTCCTGCCCATAACCGGCTGCCGCCAGGCGATTCGCCGCGATGCCCTTGGCCACGATGGCCGCCACCACTGACTTCGCCCGGGCCTCGGACAAGGTCTTGTTGCCCGCCGCCGTACCTGCATTGTCGGTGTGTCCTTCGACGCCCACCTTCAGCGCCGGCTGGGATTGCAGCAGCTTCACAATCTCATCGATCAGCGGCATCGAATCGGGCAGGATATCGGCCTTGCCGGTGTCGAAGTGGACATCCAAAGGAATGAAGCCATCGGTCTCCAGAGCCTTCGCCATCTCGTTGGCCTGAATCACCTGTGTCATCGCCGTGCGCTCCACGATATTCATGTACATGTAGCGATTCGTGCCGGCCTGCACCTGGACCCAGGTCTCAACGCCATCCACATTCACCTTCATCACGGTGTAGGGGTCCTTCGCAAACACGATCTCACCCCCAACCGCCTTGATCGCATTCTCATAGTTCCGGCGTACCGCCAATCCGCCGGGATGCGCCTCGCCGGTGTCCAGATAGTAGTTGATCTTGTAGTAGGTCCCTTCGATAACGCTCGGCGGCTGGGTTCCGAACTTGAACGAACCGAACCCCTGCTTCTGATAGGAGCTAATGTAGTAGCCCGGCATCCGGTTCTTAAACAGCGGATGATCCGAACTCCCCTTGACATCCTTCGCTGTGGCTTTGGGCCACCGCAGTAGGCGCCAGCGCCATCATCCCGACCAGGCATACACCCAAAAGCACAGACTCGAGTGAACGAAAATTCATCCTCCTACCATAACCCTTCCGCGCTCTGCATCGCTGAGTGTCCGTTCCCTGCCGCGACTTCGCTTCACGCCACTAGAAACGGTACAGCTGTTTGGCGTCGACCGGGGTCCAGACAAAGCTACCCACCTCCACCCGTCCCGCGGCGCTCGCTTGTTGCAGAACGCGTGCCAGAGCGTCGCGGTACCGCTTCCCCTCCACGACCCCGTCCGCGCAGGCACCTTGTCCAGTATCATTCAGCAATCCAGGGTGCCAAGGTCCCTTTTCGAATTGCGGTGACGGAGGTGACTGACACCAAATGCCCATAAGGGGTTTGGTCGGTTTTGACGTTTGTTTGGCGACAACATCTTACCGCACCGAACCGCCATCCCCAGACATTTTCCCTGTAAATTGTTTTAGCGACCAGCCGGGTTTTGCAAGAGGCTCTGGCGAACTGGTGGTGGATGGGCGAGCGCGGGTGGACCAAGATTTCGCGCGGAGATTGAGCACGAGACACGACCGAGACCCTATTGTTCTTTTAGCACTCCACGTTTTCCCCTGTTTTCTCGGAGGCTTCCCCAACCCTCCCGTCCCTAACGCTCCCAGCCCTGAAACGCTGAATAGAGATGCGAAAGCAAATTGGTACTCTGGCTCCGAATGCCCGGACCGCCGCAGCGCGAACTTCGCACAAAATGATTGCACCTTACTTCAGTAACATGGTCAAATTGGCTCGACATGGCCGAAATCGAAACCTTCCAACCTGAAAAGCGAACGCTTGGCCAGATCCTTAGCAGCACAAGCCCACCGATTCGCGTCCCCGACTTCCAGCGCGACTACAGTTGGGCAGAACAGCAGGTCTCTGAGTTTTGGGAGGACTTGGTAGCGTTCGGTGGGAACGAGCCCATATCGAAACTGGCCGGCAAGGAATACTTCCTGGGTGCGGCCGTCCTCGTCAACAACGGTACCTATCACCTACTGCTGGACGGTCAGCAGCGTCTTGCGACTGCAACTATTCTCCTTGCCGTTTTGCGAGACAAGATCAACGAGTTCAAGGCCGATGCCGCGAAGCAGATCCAGGACCAATACATCGCCTTCGAGGATCACCTGACCGGGGAGAAGGTCTCAAAGATCCAGTTGAATGTTTTCGATCGCTCCTTTTTTCGAGACTACGTTCAGGCTTTTCCTCGGGTGGATGGAACAGTCGCGTCAAAGAAATCTCATCAATTGGTTGAGAAAGCCTATGGATACTTTCATACGCGGGTCGCTGCCGGGTGGGATGCTGCTGGGGGTGGCAAAAAGGGCTTTAATTGGGCCGCGCACATCACCCAAATTCTTCGCGAACACCTTGCCCTCGTGACAGTTGTTTCGAACAACGAAAAAAGCGCTGCGTCGATCTTTGCCACATTGAATGATCGTGGCATCGGCCTTTCGACTGTCGATCTTATTCGGAGCTTCGTCCTCCAGCACGCGCACGAGACGCAGCGCGAAGAAATCCTTCAGTGCTGGGACGGCGCCCTAGATGCCTGCGGGACCGCAATCACAGCAGAGGCGTTGATGAGGCTGTCCTGGGTTTCCCAACACGGAGACATCAAGGCTCGGGCGCTTTACAAGGTTGTTTCAGAACACTTGGACAAGGGGACATCGCCACTGGAGTATTCGCGAAGACTCCGTGACGATGCGGTTCTATATCGTAGATTCCGGGATGGTGACAGCGACGATGAGGATTTGCAGGAATCCTGGACCGCACCGCGAACTTTGAAAGCAAACTCCGCGTATGCTTTGCTCTTGTCCGCACACCATAAGCTTACCAGCGATGAACAGAGACAGCTTGCCAAAGCACTGGTGAGCTTGGCAGTTCGGCATAACATCGTCTGCAACCTCGACCGAGCGCGATACGAGACTACTGTGTATGCGGCCGCGAAGAGAATCTCAGAAGGGCACGGTTACGGTGCTGCAATCGGCGATCTCAGATCCATCTCCCCAGACGATGAGCTTTTCGTCAAGAATTTCTGCGCGTTGACATTCTCACAATCGGAGCACGGTACAGCCCGATACCTCTTACGGGGAGTTGAAGCATCATTGGCTGCCACGAAAGAATTAGTTGTTGCTGGTTCATCGAAAGTTCACGTCGAGCACATATACCCGCAGACCCCACGAGAAGGGATGGCTTTGCCGAATCACAAGCAGTGGGTCAACCGGATTGGAAATCTGACGCTGCTGGATCGGCGCTTGAACGAGACCATCAAGAATGCAGCATTCGCCGACAAGAAACTGGAGGCGTATTCCAAGTCTCAACTTGCCCTCACGAAAGCCCTACTCTCCTTTCCCGACGATTGGACCTCGGAACTCATCGACCGACGTTCGTTTGAGCTATGCACTGAGGCGCAGAAGGTATGGCCCCAAACTTTGGTGTAGGAGCTAGAGTTTTGAGCGCGTTAGAGCGCCTTAGG
>JAHCHD010000012.1 GCA_026129915.1 Bryobacterales bacterium | reverse complement strand
CAGCGCGCGGTTGAAGCAAGAAGAAACGGACCATCGGATGCTGCTGCCGATGGTGGCCGAGACGCCCGTCTTGCGCGGCGTGGTTGCCGCGGAGGGCGCCGCCTCTCACGCGGCGGATGGGTTTGGTGCTGGTTTGCCAGGGGTGATGGTTGCGGTTTCTCCCGCGCGCCCTGGCTATTGGAGGCGCAGAGACCCAAGGGTGTCAGAGGCAGGGTGCGTACTGTAAGCGTACGGCCAACCCGCTTCTTGCCGGGCGGAGCGCATGCGGTTGGTGCGGGGCAATGGGCAATGGGCGCTGGCGTACTGACCGCTGTGCCGCGCTAACCTGGAAGTGCCCTTCCATGTCTGGAATTGCCCGAAAGCCTGAAGTGATGAGTCCTGGTGGCTATTGGCCACAGGTGCGCGCGGCGGTTGAGGCCGGTGCGGATGCCGTGTATTTTGGATTGCGGCACTTTAGCGCGCGCGCCAAGGTTGGCTTTGCCACTGCCGATGTGCAGGAACTGATGCGGACCCTGCACCAGCGGGGCGTGCGCGGGTACGTTACTTTCAACACGCTGATCTTTGAGAATGAACTGGGTGAGGCAGCGGACACGATCGCCCTGCTGGCGGAGGCCGGTGTGGATGCGCTGATTGTGCAGGACTACGCGGCGGTGCAACTGGCGCAGCGGATTGCACCGGAACTGGAACTGCATGCCAGTACACAGATGAGCATCACCAATGCCGAGGGTGTGGAGATGGCGCAGCGGCATGGCATGGCCCGGGTGACCCTGGCGAGGGAATTGTCGATTCCGGAGATCCGCCAGATACATGAGCACACGGGCTGCGACCTGGAAGTGTTCGTTCATGGCGCGCTGTGTGTGGCGTATTCCGGGCAGTGCTTCTCGTCGGAGGCTTGGGGTGGACGGAGCGCCAATCGGGGCCAGTGCGCCCAGGCCTGCCGGTTGCCCTACGAACTGCTGGTAGACGGGCAATTGGAACCGCTCGAAGACAAACGCTATCTACTGTCGCCGGGTGACTTGTTCGCGCTACGCCAGGTGCCAGAACTGGCGGCAGCCGGGGTGGCGGCGCTGAAGATTGAGGGCAGGTACAAAGACGAGGAATACGTGGCGGCCACCACAAAGGCCTATCGCGAGGCGGTGGATGCTGCGTGGGAGGGCCGTGCGCACGCAGTGAGCGACCTCGACCAAATGCGGCTGGAGCAGGTGTATTCGCGCGGGATGGGGCCGCATTTCCTAACGGGTACGAATCACCAACTGGTGGTGGATGGGCGGGCGCCGCGGCATCGAGGCGTACAGATGGGGGAGGTGGTGAGGGCGGGGCGCGATGAGGTGCTGATGCAACCGTCGCAGGCGCACCGGCTGTCTCCGTTGAAGCCCGGGGATGGGGTGGTGTTCGATGCTGCCGGCTGGCGCAGCCCGGAGGAGCCGGAAGAGGGCGGCAGGGTGTATGAAGTGGAGCAGGAGGGCGGGCTGCTGCGCCTGCGTTTCGCCAACAACGCGGTGGATTTCTCGCGCATACGTCCAGGCGACCTGCTATGGCGCAGCCACGACCCGGAACTGAGCAAGCGATACCGGGCGTTTACTGAGGCATCGGCTCCGGTGGCACGGCAAACACTGGAACTTGAAGCAGTTGCCGCAGAGGGCGAACGGCTGCGTATGACGTGGATTGTGACGGGAAGCCCGGAAGTACGGGTGACTGTGGTATCCCCGGAGCCGCTGGGCGCGGCGGCGCGCAACCCGGTTTCGCGAGAACAGATTGAAACCTATTGTGGGAGGCTGGGCAATACGCCCTATGTGCTGAGGAATGTAGCGCTGCAGGTGGAGGGGCAGCCGTTTGCGCCGGCGTCTTTGTTGAACGCGATGCGGCGGGACGCGGTGGAGGAATTGCAGACAATTCAGGCTGGGCATGGTAAGGCGCTGGCAGAGCCGCCACGGCGGGCGCTTGCGCAACTGCAGCCGGAAGCAGGTGGCGCCGCTGGCGTGACGGAAGGCTTGGCTGCGCCGCAGGTACATCTGCTGGTGCGTAACGCCGCACAGCTGGACGCGGCCCTGGCGCTGGGTGCTGCCAGCATCACGCTGGATTACCTGGATCTCTATGGACTGAAGCCCTCGGTGGAACGGGTGCAAGCAAGCGGGATTGCGGTGCGAGTGGCGACGCCGCGCGTGCTGAAGCCAGGCGAGGAGAGGGTGCTGGAATTTCTGCTGCGCCTGGACTGCCCGTTGCTGGTGCGCGCTGGCGGAATGCTGGAAGCCCTGCGGGCGCAGGCGCCGCGGGAACTGACGGGGGACTTCAGCCTGAACATTGCCAACGCGGTGGCCGCGCGGCCGTACCTGGATTCTGGCGTCGCGCGATTGACGCCAACCCACGACCTGAATGGAGCACAGATACTGGATCTGGCCCGGCGTCTGGGGGCGGCACGTCTGGAGGTGATCGCCTACCAGCACTTGCCTGTATTCCATACCGAGCATTGTGTATTTTGCCGCTTTCTTTCCGCTGGTACGAGCTACAAGGACTGCGGACGTCCGTGTGAGAGCCACGTGGTTTCGTTGCGAGACCCGCAAGGCCGCGCCCACCCCTTGCTTGCCGATGTAGGATGCCGGAACACCGTTTTCGGGGCGGAGGCACAGCACGCCGCACCGCACCTGGGGGAATGGCTGGCCGCTGGCTTACGGCACTTCCGCCTGGAGTTCGCGCACGAGACGGGCGATGAGGTGAGGGCGGTGGTGGGGGCATTTGGGGCGGCGTTCGAGGGATGGCGGCAGTGGGGTAGATTCAGCCAGGGCACGGCGGCGGATCTGGAGGCGGCTCTCTCCCGCGTTGCCCCGGAAGGGATTACCGAGGGCAGCCTCTTTGTACCGGCCAGCCAGTTTGTAAGCCTTGCGATGTTGGAGCGACGGTAACGATGGCCGACATCAAGAAAGTGGGCTTGCTGACGGTTCAGGAAGACCGGGTATTGCTGTGCCGGAGCCGCGAGCGGCAGCTACTGATTCTGCCGGGCGGCAAGCGCGAGGCGGGAGAAGCATCACTTGAAACCCTGTTGCGGGAGCTGAGGGAAGAACTGGGAGCGGTGGAGTTACTGCGATCAGAAGTGCTTGGGACCTATGAGGCTTTGGCGGCGGGGTCGACACCTGAGAATCCGAGTACTGTCGAGATTGAGCTTTTCGGAGGGGAGTTGAGGGGTACGCCTGAGGCCTCGGCAGAGATTGAAGAGCTGGTTTGGTTTGGGCGCGACGACGACTGGGGGCGGCTTGCCCCCAGTCTGTCGCGGTTGATTTTTCCTGACTTGCAGGCGCGGGGCCTGCTTCCCTGGTAGCAGCTACTTCTCTTCCTTGCCGAGCCAAGCGTAGAGGAATCCACCAATGGCAGCACCCACGAGCGGCGCCACCCAGAAGAGCCAGAGCTGCTCCAGTGCCCAGCCACCCACAAACAGGGCGGGTCCGGTGCTGCGCGCCGGGTTGACGGAGGTGTTAGTGACCGGGATGCTGATGAGGTGGATAAGAGTGAGGCAGAGGCCAATGGCGATGGGCGCCAAGCCAGCGGGCGCTCGCTTATCTGTGGAGCCCATGATCACAAACAAGAAGAATGCAGTAAGCACCACTTCCGCAACCAGAGCGGCCAGCATGGTGTAACCGCCGGGGGAATGGTCTCCGTAGCCGTTGGAAGCAAAGCCTCCGGCTAGGCTGAAGCCGCCAGCGCCACTGGCGATTACGTACAGGACGAACGCGCCCGCGACGGCTCCCAGGACCTGCGCAGCCCAGTAGGGCAGGATCTCCTTGCTGTCGAAGCGTCCGCCTGCCCAGAGACCTAGTGTAACTGCGGGGTTGAGGTGGCAACCCGAAATATGGCCGATGGCAAAAGCCATCGTCAAAACTGTAAGGCCGAAAGCCAGGGACACTCCAAGCAGGCCAATTCCCACGTTCGGAAAGGCAGCCGCCAGGACGGCGCTTCCGCATCCGCCAAAGGTGAGCCAGAACGTCCCCAAAAATTCCGCTGTTGTTCGCTTTAGCATTTCGAAGGTAATCTCCCGGAAATCAAGAAGTGGAACGAAAGCAGCTTACCAGAAAAACGGCGAGCTGGAGTATGTAACTTTTTGAAAAAATTGAGGCGAAGGTGTCTCTGGTACACTAGAGGTCTCTTCATGTCCGCTACGGAACAATTGCCTGCCGACCAATTTGTGGAACAGTTTCGAACGGAACTCATTCCATTCCACTCGAAAATCCATTGGTTTTCGGTGGTGCCAATGGGTGCGGACGACCTCGCCTCAAACATTGAGGAACCACTGGGGAGCCTCCCCCCGCGGCTGGTGGAGATGCTACCAAGACTGAACTTGTTCCTGGTGCCATTTCTGCGGGGCCGCAGCAAGCAGGTAGATCTGGTGGTGTTTGAGGCGCCGGAGCCCGCGGAGCGTTCAGAGACGTTCCAAATGGTGGGTCCGGACGACGCTTCGGTTCTGCTGGCGGTGCAAGAAATCACTGGCAACGAGATCCACTACAACCTGTTCAGTGCGATTGCGTCGCTGGCGTGGGAAGTAGCCACCGCGGACATCCGGACGGCATGGGCGAAGGAGCTGAAGGACGAACTGCGCCGCGAGGTCCACGGAGAGGTGGACGAAGCGAGCTGGCAGAAGAAGAACGAACTGCTGGCGAAGCAATCGCCGCCGATCCGCGAGTCAAAGCTTTTCCGAGACTATGCTCGTGTTTCGTTCATCGACACGCTGACGCTATTTCTGCACGGGCTTTGCTGCGATATTGACGTGGAGCCCAGCCCTCGACAGGCGCCCAGCTCGGAGATCCGCCGCCGTCTTGAGCTTCTGCGCAAGTTCTATCCGCTAGCGGACGGGTTCTTCCTGTTTCCCGAGGAGTTGAACAAGACCAGGGGTATTCGCGAGAGTTGGCGGCGTGGCGCCGCGGGCGACTCCGGCAAGAGCCAACCTGCAAACGGCGCATCCATGGCCACACGACCGAAGGCTGCTGAGCCAAAGGGCGTGGCGGACGAATCTCCAAAGTCGCCGGACGCCTAAGAGCGCAGGCTTGCTCCCCCAATAACCTTCGGTTCGTTATGATGCAGAGGACATGTCGGAAGCCGTGCGTGTGGCCGTAGTGGGTGTTGGTTCCTTTGGCCAGAACCATGTTCGCGTTCTGAAGGATCTGCCGGGGGCCAGACTGGCGGGAGTGTTTGACCGCGACGCTGCCCGCGCCCAGGAAATCGCTAGTGGAGCTGGCGTGCCGGTGCTGGAGAGCCTGGAGGCAGTAGCGCGAGAGGCCGATGCGGCGGTGGTGGCCGTTCCTACCGTGGCCCATGAAGCAGTGGCAAGTTTCCTGATGGGCGAGGGCCTGGATGTGCTGGTGGAGAAGCCGATCGCGCCCAGTGTGGCGGAGGGCGAGCGGCTGGCAGCGCAGGCTTGCGCACACGATCGCATCCTGCAGGTGGGGCATCTGGAGCGCTACAACCCGGCGGTGCTGGCGTTGCAGCGCGAACTCACGCTGCCGCTATTCTTTGAGATTCACCGGATGAGCATCTTTACGCCGCGCAGCCTGGATATCGACGTGGTGCTGGACCTGATGATCCACGACCTCGATATTGTGCTTGCCTGCGTGGGGGAAGAGCCCAGTGAGATTCACGCTTCGGGTATTCAGGTGCTTTCCGAGAAGGTGGACATTGCCAACGTGCGCTTGTCCTTCCCCGGAGGCTGCATCGCGAACTTGACGGCGAGCCGCGTTTCC
This sequence comes from Bryobacterales bacterium, assembly GCA_026129915.1. Classification (GTDB taxonomy): domain Bacteria; phylum Acidobacteriota; class Terriglobia; order Bryobacterales; family Bryobacteraceae; genus JACTMJ01. The sequence continues at coordinate 47,951 of JAHCHD010000012.1, read as the reverse complement.
ACTGACCGCATCCGGAAGCTACGCTTGTTCCAACCGGACCAGTATTTCTCGATGGACTACAGCAAGCAGGAGGGTGTGGTGTTTGAAACAAGCCGCGCCGATCCGCGCATCCGTTTTCGAAAGCTGGACGTCAAACCCGCAGAACCCTTGCGTCTGGAATTAGAGGATTTCCTCGATTCCGTGCGCAACCGGCGACCGCCGGCGGTGGACGGCGCTGCCGCCTGCCGGGCATTGAGGGTAGCAGAGGATATCCTTGGTAAAATCAAGGAACACGGGGACTTGGTAGCGGAACGAGTGGCTGCCTATCGGGCGAATATCCCCTCGGAAGCACCTCAGTAGCAGGACGACGAATCGCTCGCCGGGCCAGCTTGACATAACGGGAAGTGTTTCACCGGAAGCCGCGATGCGGCCCACCCATTCAAACTGATGCTCGCGCTGCAACTTGAAGAATCCGCCGCCCTAGTCCACCTGATTGAGGTGGAGGAGCGAGCTGCGGCCAAGAAGCGCCGGAAGTTTCTGGCGCTTTCGGCGGTAGTGCATGTGATTGCGGTTCCGCTGCTAGGCATCATTCCGTGGGAAGCCAGCAGTTTCCGCCGGGCGCCAGAGATTGTGGTGCGTCGCCAGCAGGTGACGCCGCTGGTGGCTCCCCGTTTGGAGCAACTCACGCAGCGTGACCCCAATCGAGGGACGGTAAGCGCGGAAGTGAACCTGGATAGCTTGCTGCCTCGCCCGCAAGTGGATCAGCCACCGGGCGCCAAGCCAAAGCCACGGCAGATGGCTGCGTTGCCGCCGTCGGGCTCTACGATGGGCAAGCAGCCAGAGTTACTGGAAGCGCCGGACATTCAGGTGCCGGTTGCGGCAGTGCCTTCCTCGCCGCTCGCGTCGCTGGGAACGGCGACGCCGGTTGCTCCTGCACCTTCGTCGGAGCCGGTTGCCCAGGCGAAGCCCCAGATTCAGTTTGAGAAGCCAGGCTCGGTGGTGGGTAGTCCGCGAGGCAGTTCACAGATAAGCCTTCCGAACACCAGCGTATCGGAGGCAATGCGGGTGGCGTCACAGGGGAGAGGTAGCGGCGGGAACCAGGCGGTTGCTGATTTTTCAGGGCCTTCACCCGCGGGCGGCGCCTCCTCCCGGGGAGCGCAGCAGCGCGGCGCCGTGGAACTGCTAAGCGACCCGAATGGCGTGGACTTCAAACCCTACCTGATACAAGTGCTGGCGTCTGTGAAGCGAAACTGGTTTGCGGTGATGCCGCAGAGCGCGCGCTTCGGCCGTCGCGGCCAGGTGCAGATCCAATTTGCTATCCGGCGCGATGGAGGGGTACCGAAGCTGGTGATCGCCAGCAGTTCGGGCGCTGATCATCTGGACCGTGCCGCAGTGGCGGGCGTGAGCGCCTCCAACCCCTTCCCGCCGCTTCCGCGCGAATTTGCGGGCGAGGAAGTGCGCCTGCAGTTCACGTTTTCGTACAACGTGGAGTAGCATGCCAGCACCCTCCACCAACCGACTGCTGCTAGCAATGCTGTTGTATGGCGGATTGGCTGCTTCCTCGTTTTTCACTCTTGACGGGAACGTGCGGATCTTCGTGCTGATTTTATTTGTCGGGCTGGCGGTGAAGACCTGGGCGGTTCACGAGCGGGAGAAACTCGAAGCCGCCGAGGAAGAGCCTGGGGATGGGGGCGAGGATCCGACTGACCCCAGGGAAGGATAGCGGGGCTGACGCTATTCCGCGGTGCAGGCTTTCTGCATTTCCGGCAGCCACTTAGTGAACCATGCGCGGAATTCCTCCAGCCTTTGCTGGCGCTGGAAGCTGAGGGGCGTCGCTGAGGGCATGGGAATGCGCGTGCGTGCAGCGAGGGCTTCTTTTACCGCGATGGCGTTGGGGAACTCGTCGTACCAATCGCAGAATTGCTGCAGGAGCCGGTCGAGGGTGCGGGCCTTTTCGTCGTTGGAGGTGCGCACGGCGTTGCTGACGCCGGTGATGAGTTCGGGAAGGGCGCAGGCGATTCCGGAAATGGCGCCAACGCCAGGGCGCTGTTTTGCCTCAAAGAGCAGGCGGTCGTCTCCCGCGAAGAGGTGATATGGCTTGGATTCGCGGAGAGCGATGAGTGCGTCCAACTGCGCGCGGTCTCCGCTGGAATCCTTTACTCCCGCGACGACGCCTTCCTGGACGAGGCGCGTGATGGTTTCCGTGTGGACCTCACTGGTGAAAGCCGGGATGTTGTAGAGAAAGATGGGCACCGTGAGACCTACACGGCGAGCGAACTCGCGGTAGAAGGTGTCGATTTCGGGCTGGTCGTAACGGAAATAGTAGGGCGGCATCACTGCCAGGCCAGCGCATCCAATTACCACGGCGTGCTGGGCCAGTTCGACGGTGCCGTCCAGAGTAGAATGGGTGACTCCCGCAAAGATGGGCAGGGTGGAACGCTTGTGGGCGAACTCGAGGATCTTCACCCGCTCGGGGACGTCGAAGTGCACCATGTCGCCAGTGGTGCCCAAAACGACGAGGCCGTCCAGGGGGAATCCGCAGAGGAAATCAACGACCTCCAGAAACGCGCCCAGGTTGGCCTCGTAACTGTTCGGCCGGCGCGGAGTGACCGCCGCCGCCACCACGCCATCAAAGAGCGACACAGAAGCACCTCAAAGCAAGCTGAATCTCCAGCATAATCGAAGACGGCTCCGGATGCCTTCGGCACATAACGGCTAGCGCGGTGCGTGGTTAGGCTGAGGGGTGGCGGCAGCCGGCATGCCGGCATGGTAGCGGCGCAGGACACGCTCGACGTATACCTGGGTTTCACGGTAGGGCGGAACGCCATTGTGCTTCTGCACAGAGCCGGCTCCGGCGTTGTACGCGGCGAGGGCTAGCCGCACTTGGTCCGGCTGGTGCTGATACTGCAGCAGCAGGGTACGGAGCAGCCGGGCGCCGCCCTCAATGTTTGAAGCAAGGTCGTGAGGATCCACGCCCAGGGCAGCCGCCGTGCCGGGCATCAGTTGCATGACGCCCAAGGCTCCTTTGGGGGAGACTGCATCGGGGCGGAGGGCGGATTCGGCTTGCGCCACGCTCCGCACGAAGGCCTCCGGCAAGCCGTTCTTTGCCGCGGCTGCCCGAATGAGTTCAGAAACGGAGGGAGTTGGCTGCTGGCCGGACTGTTGGGCAGGCGCCGGATGGGCGGGATGTTGAACCACCTGGGCAGGGGCGGGCAGTTCGTCAATGCGATGAACGTCGTGAGTCGCGAGCAGAATCTCGCCGCCATCCAGAATGAGGGCCAGTTGCCCCTCGCGCGCCTCGGTGCGATCAGCCTGCATGACAAAGCCGCTGCGCAGGGTGACTGCAAAACGGGGCTCGGCCTGCACCACCGCGGCCAGTAGGGCGCTGACGATTAACGCGGAGACTGTCGTTCTGATGCCCATCAAGCTGTAGAGACGCGCGAGAGCGGCGAACCGTGCAATGGAAAGCGCCGGCGGTGCTCCCAACGCCGCCGGCTTCGGGCCGCTGCGCTGACGGGGCCGCTTCGCTATGATGAGCTTGCTTCGAGGAGAATCGCCATGACCATCCGACGCCGCGACCTGATTGCCACGGCTACCGCAGGGCTACTTCTACCCGGCGAGATGCTTGGGCAGAGCCCGCCTAAGGCACCGCGCCGGGCGGACAGTTTCTTTGGGATGCACTTTGACTTGCACCCTGGCCCGAACGATCCTGCATTGGGGAAGGACCTGCGGAAGGAGCAGGTGCTGCGGTTCCTGGACGCAGTGAAGCCAAACTATGTGCAGTACGACTGCAAGGGACATGCCGGCTGGCTTGGCTACCCGTCGCAGGTGGGACCTTCCGCGCCAAACATTGTGCAGGATTCGCTGGCGATCTGGCGCGAGGCCACCCGCGAGCGGGGCGTGGCGCTTTACATCCACTTCTCTGGAGTGTGGGATACCCAGGCCGTAACCCGCCATCCGGAATGGGCGGCCATTACGCGGGAAGGCAAGGGGGACCCGGAGAAAGCCAGCACGTTTGGCCCGTATGTGGACGCATTGATGCTGCCGCAGCTTCGGGAAGCCGCCTCAAAATACCAGCTTGATGGCGTGTGGGTGGATGGGGAATGCTGGGCCGTGCGACCGGACTGGGGCGAGAAACCGCGCCAACAGTTTCTGACGGCAACGGGCCTGGGGCGGGTTCCCGAGTATCCGACGGACCCCGGCTGGAATGAGTGGTTGGAGTTTCACCGCGAGCAGTTCCGCAAGTACGTGCGCCACTACGTGGACGAGATGCACCGCTCGCACCCGCAGGTGCAGGTGGCGAGCAACTGGCTCTACAGCACAATGGTGCCTGAGCCCCCTGAACTGCCGGTAGATTTTCTCTCTGGCGACTACCTGGGAAATGCGCCCATCGCGGGTGCGCGGATTGAGGCGCGTTACCTGGCGCAGAACGGCAAGAGCTGGGACCTGATGGCATGGGGTTTCCAAAGTGCGCGAGGGAACCCGGCAGGTCCGGTGCATAAGCCGTCGATGCAACTGGAGCAGGAAGCGGGTGTGGTGCTGGCCCAAGGCGGCGGATTCCAGGTGTACTACCAGCCGAGCCGTGAGGGGCATCTGGACGACCACTTCATCGAAGTGATGGCCAAGGTGGGTGATTTCTGCCGCGCGCGCCAGCCTTACTGCTGGAAGACGGAGACTGTGCCACAAGTGGCCGTACTCTATTCCCGGAACTCACTTTATCGCCACACGAACAAGATGTTCGGCGGCTGGGGTGACTTTGACTTATGTGCCAAAGGGTGGCTGGATGCGCTGCTGGAGGCGCACTATTCGGTGGATGTGTTGCCCGACTGGAAGCTGGCCAGCCATGGTGCGAGCTACCCGCTGATTGTGGTTCCAGAGTGGAAGGAGATTGGCCAGGAAACGGAGAATGAGCTCCGTAAGCTTGCCGCGAGCGGCACGGCCTTGTTGATTGCGGGAGCAGAGAACACGAGACAGTTCGCTGATCTGCTGGGGCTGCGAATGGAGGGGGAAGCCGGGGACTCCGGGGAAATCTATGTGCGTGGCCGGGAGATCATTGCCCCGGCGAGAGGATTCTGGCAGGCCGTGGAGCCGCTGCCGGGAACCACCATCCTCGACTACCGGTTCCGCCGGCGAGACACCACCAAGGACGGCGTCATCGCGGCGATACTGCGGGTTACCCCGGCTGGCCGCGTCGCGGCGGTTCCGGGCAATCTGGGCGAAGTCTACGCGGAAACGCACGCGCCAGCCATGCGCCAGTTCATCCAGGGGGCAGCATCAAAGCTGTTTGCTCCCATGGCCAGCCTTGATGCGCCTTCCACTGTGGAAATGGTGCTGCGCCGCCGCGGCGAAGTGTTGCAGGTTCACTTGCTGAATACCACGGGGATGCAGGTGGCGGCGCGCTATGCGGCACTCGACTTCGTGGCTCCGGTGCCTCAGGTTACGCTGCGCCTGCGCTTGTCACGCGCACCGCGACGGGTGACGGTACGGCCGGGTTCGGTGCGCGTTCCGTTCACGTATGATGCGGGAGTGCTGACACTGCAGCATGGGCCGCTCGCGCTGTATGACATCGTGGAACTGGAGGGCGAATAGCGGGGTTGCGCTTGCGGAGTGCTTTACTTCTTGTAGCCTTCCGGATGGGCTTCGTGCCACTTCCATGCGGACTCGATGATGCTTTCGAGTGTGACGTGGCGCGCTTCCCAATCGAGGATTTCCTTGGCCTTGGTTGCGTCCGCCACCAGGAAGGAGGCGTCGCCCGCGCGGCGTCCTTCCACCTTCACGGAAATGGGTTTGCCGCTGATCCTGCGGGCCGCCTCGATGACTTCCAGCACAGAGTAGCCGCGGCCGGTGCCGACGTTGAAGAAGTCGGACTTGCCGCCATCGCGCAAGTAGCCGAGCGCTTTCCAGTGAGCCTCGGCCAGATCCTCGATGTGGATGTAGTCGCGAACGCAGCTTCCATCGTGCGTGCCGTAATCTGAACCGAAAACGGAAATACTCTCGCGCAGCCCGAGCGCCGTGAACAACACTAGCGGAATCAAATGGGTTTCGGGCCGGTGGTGTTCGCCTCGGAGTTTCGTTGCGCCAGAGGCATTGAAGTAGCGCAAACCCACAAAGCGCATCTGGTAGGCGCGGTCGAAGTCCTCCAGAATCCGTTCGAGGAAGAACTTGGTCCAACCGTAGGGGTTATGCGGATTCTGCGGGTGATCCTCGTCCATGGGAATGCGAATGGGTTCGCCATAGGTAGCGCAAGTGGACGAGAACACCACTCGCAGTACACCCGCGCTGCGCAAGGCGTTCATCAGCGCAAGGCCTTCGCCGACGTTGTTGGCGTAGAACTTGCCGGGGTCAGTGACGGAGATTCCCACATTTGTGTGAGCCGCGAAGTGGATGCAGGCGTTCACTTCATGCTTTTGCACGATGGAAGTGATTAAGCCGGCGTCGCCGATGCTTCCTTCGTAGAGATCAGCATCGGGGTTTACGGCATCCCGATGGCCTTCCAGGAAGTTGTCAAGCACCACGACGGGCTCGCCCCGCTCGATAAGGAGATCCACAGTGGCGCTGCCGATATACCCGGCCCCGCCGGTAACTAGGATGGACATGGCTGTTCAGGCATCAGCATAGCATCGCCGGTAGGGGGAAGCCGGGAGGGTAACCAGAGCAGGGTCATAACTCGATCCCAGGTTATAGCTCAATCCCAATGGACCGCATTAGCTCCAGGGCGTTACTGCGGGTGACGACCCCCTCGCGCATGCGGTAGTCGAAGCGCATGCGGCCATCTACGATCTGATCTTCAAAATGGACGTTGCGTGCGCGATCGCCCAGCACATCCTCCACGCGGGTGAGGGCAAGATCGTGGGTGGTGACGAAGCCCAATGCTCCGCGCTCCACCAAGGAGCGGAGAATCGCCTGCGCGCCAATGCGCCGGTCATGCGAGTTGGTGCCACTGAAAATTTCATCCAACAGGAACAGCACGGGCGGCTGGGTGCGGGCCAGTTCCAGGATGTCGCGGATCCGCCGGATTTCCGCATAGAAGCGGGATTCGCCCTCCATCAGGTTGTCTGAAACGCGAATGCTGGCTCCGAGGCGAAGTGGGCTGAGCACGAAGCGGGTAGCCCGCACGGGCGCGCCGGCAAGAGCGAGAGCTACGTTGATGCCCACGGCCCGCAGCAAGGTACTCTTGCCCGACATATTGGAGCCGCTGACGATCAGCAGTGGCTGATCGGCGCGGAGGGAAACGTGGTTGCGTACCACAGAGTTTTCGGCAATGAGCGGATGCGCGAGATCCTCCGCCAGCAACAGAGGTGAACCATCGTGAAATGTGGGCCAGGCATCGGCAGGATGTTCAAAGGCATAGCGGGCCAGCGAGCACAGTGCTTCGAGTTCTCCCACTGCCTGGAGCCAGCGCGGCAAGTCGCGGCCACTCTCCACGCGCCAGCGCTCGATGGCAACGGCGCAATTCGTGCTCCACAGCAGCATGGGCGCCAGGATGCCGAAGGCCTGGTTCAACCGGGAATCGAGCAGTTCGCTGAGACGGCTCAGCCGGGCGATGCGCTCGCCAGGGGTCGCACCACCGGCCTCTAGCTGCGCGCGCAAACTCTGGAGCAGGGACGACTGGAAGCGTTCAGCTTCAAAGCGACGCAACACCAGCGCCAGCACTTCCAGATCGCGCGCGGCGAAATCAACGTGCGCCAGGATGGGTAACACGCGCGGCCGCAAGCGCAGCGCCAGGAGCGTCTGCAGCATAATGGCGAGGGCCAGGGCGGAGACAGGCAGCCCGAGTCCGAAGCAGGTCGCGGCGGTGAGAAGCGTACACGCAGGCAGCAGCTTGGCCAGCACGCGCTCCCAGGCGGCGAAAGGCCGGGGCGCACGCTCGCCCCACGCCACCAGCGCCACCGGATGGACAAAGGCGCGCACATCCGGACCCAGCATAGCGAGGTCTCGCGGAGGGCGCGTGGCTGCCGCTGGAGTTCACGCACGGCCTGCTGGCGTGGCGACGGCTTCCGCGGGGGTGGCCGGTTGTGTAAGCCACGACGCCAGTTGGGCCTCTCCCGCGCTGGTGCGAGCGGAGCACAGCAGTTCAAACAGCGAACCGACGCCAAAGAGGTCAAGGTCTTCGGCGTAGAGGTGATGCGGATCGAGAAATTGTTTACCGCTGATGCCTTTGCCGGCCCATTGCTGTTCAATGCGCTGGATGCCGTCGCTCCAATACTGGGCACGGCGCCGTGTTTCCACGATGCGGCGCAACAAACGTTCGTGCACGACGATGATGGCGATCAATAGGACCAGAGCTGCCGCGAGGCCGGCGAGGGACGCCGTGTAGTCGCTCCAAAGCGCGAAGCCGGTGGCGCCCAACAGGAGGAGAAACGCAGCAAGCCGGAAGCTGGAAAGCCTTGCGGCGCGGGCTTCGAGGGAGACGATTTCCGCGCGGGTGGACGCCATGCGCTGGCCATACAGAAGAGCGGCAGGAGATGCGGTATCGGTTGTTTGCATGCTGGACGGGTGGGTGGTGACCAACTTCCAGTGTAGGAGAGGCTGGCGACAACAGATAGCGGTGTCCGCAGGAACGACGCTTGGAGGCTCCCGCTGCGGACTTGTGCGCAACGGCTATCCTAGGAGGAGATGATCACCGAAATTGAAGGCGTTCCGCTGCACCTGGCGCACCCGGATGAGCTTGACGCGCGCTGGGTGGGCCAAGACGAGCCGTTGCGCCAGTTGCTTGCGGCTTGGATGGTGGTGGATGCGCAAGATGTTCCCATGAACCCGCGGCTGGTGGGCAAGCCCGGTGTGGGCAAGACGACGCTCGCCTATGCGGCCGCGAAGCGTCTGGCTCGCGACGTGTACATTCTGCAGGCGACAGTGGATACGCGGCCCGAAGATCTGCTGGTGACGCCGGTGATTGAAGGCGAGGGGAAGCTGCGGTACGTGGCCTCGCCGCTGGTGACAGCCATGCTGCGTGGCGCCGTGTGCATTCTGGACGAGGGCAACCGGATGAGCGAGAAGAGCTGGGCGAGCCTTGCCCCCCTGCTCGACAAGCGGCGCTATGTGGAATCGATTGTGGCCGGCATCAAGGTGAAGGCGCATCCGGACTTCCGGTTCGTGACAACAATGAACGATGACGCTTCCACATTCGACCTGCCAGAGTACATCCATTCGCGGTTGCAGCCGCAGATTCTGATCGACTTCCCGGAGCGGGACGAGGAGTTGCTGATCCTGCGTGAGAACCTGCCCTTTGCCGACGAACAGGTGCTTGAGTATGTGACAGACTTCCTGCAGCGCGCCCACCAGAACGACGAACGCTACAGCGCGCGTGACGGGGTGAACATCGCGCGTTACACCATGAAGCTGCGCAAGGTGCACAACGGGGATGCGCCTCGCGACTGGCTGGTGGAGCAGTCGATTCTGCACATCCTGGGGGATGAAGCGCTACGCTATACACTGCCGCTGCCGGACGGTTTCTGAGTGGGTTCGTTAAGGCCGCAGCAGTTTGCGCAGATTCTCGTAGGACTGCGTGTTCAGGATGTCAGCCGCTTCCAGCCACCCCCGGCGGGCCATTCCCACACCGAACTTCATGTTGGTGAGATGCCGCGGATGGTGGGCATCTGTATCCACAACGAAGCGCACCCCCTTGGCTTTCGCGCCACGGATCAATGACGCATGCAGGTCGAGGCGTTCGGGGCTGGCGTTTATCTCCATCGCTACCCTCTTCGCCGCGCAGGCAGTGGCGACTTCCTCAAACTGATAGGCATACGCATCGCGATGCAGGAGAATACGACCGGTGGGATGCCCGATCGCTTTCACGTGTGGGTTGTCGATGGCACGCAAGAGCCGCTGGGTCATCTCTCCGCTTTCCTGGTTCATGTAGCTATGAACGCTGGCTACCACGAAGTCGAGGGCGGCTAGCGCTTCATCATCCAGGTCCATGCGGCCGTCGCGGAGAATGTCGCATTCAATGCCCGAGAGAACACGGATGCCCAGGTGACCCTCGCGGTTCACTTGTTCCACAAGGCGCGCGAAGGCGAGCGCCCGCTGCTCGTCAAGGCCATTGGCCATGGCCAGGGCCTTAGAATGGTCAGTGATGGCAATGTATTCATAGCCCAGAGCCTTTGCCGCCAGGGCCATTTCCTCGAGAGTGCCACGGCCATCGCTTTCCCTGGTGTGCATGTGGAGGTCTCCGCGCATTTGGCTTAGCTCCACCAGGGTAGGCAACGTGCCTTGCTCAGCGCTTTCGATCTCGCCACTGTGTTCGCGCAGTTCGGGGGCAATCCAGGCAAGCCCAAGCGCACCGTAGATGTCTTCTTCTGTTGCTGCAGCCACGGGAGTGGAGTCGCCCTCACGGAAGAGCCCGTACTCGTTCAGCGATAGCTTGCGATTCACCGCGCGCGTGCGGAGGGCGACGTTATGCTCCTTACTGCCGCTGAAATACTGCAGGGCAGCGCCCAAACTGGCGGAAGGCAAGGCGCGAACATCCACCTGGATCTGCTGACGGCCAACCAGGGCGCTGGCTTTGTTGGCGCCTTTTGCAAGCACCTCGCCGACCTCGGGAGATGCCACGAATCGATCGAGCACCAGGAGGGGATTCTCGGACTCAACCAGCAGATCGAGGTCGCCGACGGTTTCCTTTGAGCGGCGGAGGCTACCCGCGATATGGCAACGCTGGGCAGGGACCACCTGGCTAAGCCAATCACGGAGGGATTGCGCCACTTCATCTGCATGGCTTAGCAGAAAGCGCCCGGCGCCCCGGCGGTAGGTTTCAATCGAACGCAAGACCTTCTCTTCGAGCTTTTGTCCCATGCGTGGCAGCTCGCGGAGCTTGCCTTCGCGGCAAAGCGCCTCCAGTTGATCGACGGTGCTGACGCGGTAGTGTTCCCAGAGCAGGCCGATGGACTTTGGCCCCAGCCCCTGGATCTTGAGCAGCTCCAGAGCGGTGGGCGGGTAGCGGGTTAGCATTTCATCACGCCGCTCAAAGGAACCGCGCTCTACGATCTCGCCAATTACAAAGGCGATGCCTTTGCCGATTCCCTTGATGTCGGTGAGCTTCCGCCTGGGGTCGGCCAGGATATCGGCCATCTGTTCCGGACTGCCTTCGATGGCCGCGGCGGCGTTCCGGTAGCTGCGAATCCGAAACCCGTCCTCCTGGGCGATTTCCATCAAGTCCGCGGTTTCGGCAAGGAGCTGGGCGATGCGTTGGTTGGTGCTCATTTGCATGTTGCAGGTGGCTGGCTGCATTCCCCTTTTCTGATGTTCGCGCTTCGCGGCAGTGGTGTAAACACGGTGCGGATGGTTGCGGCGCAACCCAGACGCGGTCCGCCCAAAGTCTCTTCGCTCAGTCAACTGTTGTAAAATCGGGGCACGGCTGCTACCAGCCTGTGGTCTTTCAATTTTCGGCCAGGACTATAGCGATGGACAAATCAGCGCAAAACATACAAGAAGCATTTTTGAACAACGCGCGCAAGGAAAAGATTTTCCTGACGATCTACCTGACAAGTGGCGTGAAGCTCTCGGGTCGCATCAAGAGTTTCGACAAGTACTCCGTGATCCTCGAGACGAACAACCAGGAACAGTTGATCTTTAAGCACGCAATCTCGACCGTGGTTGTGGCACGGCATGCCCCTAGTTCACAGGGGTATGGCGGACCCAGTGGGGTGGGCAGTTCCGCAGTGGCGGCTTCGGCAGGGTCGCATGTGCCTGGGGCTCCAACGGAAGACTGAGGCGTTCGTGCCTGCGAACCTTCTTTACCTGCGGGAGCATCCCCTTAAGCGGGTATTCTAATTGCGCATGGAAGCTGGCGGTACCCAACGCAAACCAGATCGCGAGCGAGCGGTGCTGGTAGGACTCGACTTCGGGCGGCCTTCCGCCGCGGCGTCCGCTTCGGATAGTCCAGTATTCAGCGCGACGGAGTCGTTGGAGGAGTTGCGCGAACTCGCTCACGGCGCCGGTGCGGAGGTAGTGGAAGCCGTCTTGCAGCACCGTGATACCCCGGAGGCAGCCACCCTTATCGGCTCCGGCAAGGTGGAAGAACTGGCACTGCTGCAGAGTGCCGCGTCTATTGACGTGTTCGTGTTTGACACGGAGCTTTCCCCCACCCAGCAGCGCAACCTTGAAGGACGCCTGCATACACGGGTGATCGACCGCACGCAACTCATCCTGGACATTTTCGCCCGGCGCGCCCAGACCCGGGAAGGAAAGCTGCAGGTGGAATTGGCGCAGCTCAGTTACCTGCTTCCCCGCCTTACCGGACGTGGCATTGAGATGTCGCGGCTTGGGGGTGGCATTGGTACCCGTGGCCCCGGCGAGACGCAGCTTGAGACTGACCGCAGGAAGATCGCACGGCGCATTCGCAAGCTGGAAGAGGACCTGGAAGGGGTTCGGCGCGGGCGTGGCGTACAGCGTGCGAACCGTGCGTCGGTGCCACTGAGCACAGCCGCGCTGGTGGGGTATACCAACGCGGGGAAAAGCACGCTGTTCAACCGCCTGTCCGGCGCTGATGTGCTCGCCGATGATCGCCTGTTTGCGACGCTTGACCCCACGGTGCGAGCGATCCAGTTACCCACCATGCGAAAGCTGCTGCTGAGCGATACCGTGGGTTTCATCCGCAACCTGCCGGTGAGTCTGGTAAAGGCTTTCCGTGCGACGCTTGAGGAGGCGACGCTGGCGAGTGCGCTGCTACATGTGCTGGATGCTTCATCGGAACATGCGGCTGTGCACCGCGCACACGTGGATGCTGTCTTGCGCGAGATTGGGGCCGAGGGCATTCCCAGGATTCTTGTTCTGAACAAGTGCGATCGCCTGCCAGACGGCGGGGCTGCTCTGCTGGGGCAAATGCGAGATACGGCAGGGGATGCAGCTGTCTTTGGAGTTTCCGCGCTAACTGGTGAAGGGTGCGGACCCTTGCTGGATGCACTGGACCGACACCTGTTGCACGACCCGGTGAGGTTAGTCCGATTTCATATTCCCCACGCGGAGGTAGGAAATCTGGGCCTGGTGCATTCCAGGGCGCGGGTGATTGAGCGCGCGTATACAGAAACCGAATACCGCATCGACGCACTGGCGCCGGAATCGCTGATCAGAAAGTTGTCTGCGTTTGCCGAGGACTTGGACGAAGAGGCATCCGCGGCGAGTACAGACGCCAGTGAAAGTGGCGATGAGGGTGATGGTGTGGATGCTGGTGTGAGTACAGCCGACCCTGCGGAGTAACAATTGCTGAGGCGCGGTGAGGGCGTCCCTCTTGAACGGGCTGCGCGATTCACAAGGTGTGTTGACTCCACTGGAACGAGGGCGGTGAAGCATCGAGAGAGTGAATCGGCTAGACTGAAGCCGAAAGAGCGGAAATGCCCGCAGTGAGCCGGTTCTGATTTGATGCCAGCACCGAAAACCAATTCGCCGCCGGTTCCAGAGGACCAAGTGTCACTCTCGACAGCCGGCGCTGCCCAGGCAATCGACCGCCGAGCGCAGATTCCCAATCTGCTCACCATCCTACGGATTTTCTTTGTGCCACTGTTGGTGGCACTGTTGGTGCAGAAGAGCTGGGGTGTCACGGTATGGGGCAGGCAGGTTTCGAATGAGGCCATTGCCTTGGCGGTGTTCCTGGTGGCTGGATTCACCGACCTTCTGGATGGCTACCTGGCTCGGCGCTGGCAGAAGATCACGACGGTGGGCATGCTGCTTGATCCCATTGCCGACAAGCTCCTGATCTCGGCTGCGTTGATCGCACTGGTGCAGGTACAGGTAGTTCCCGCCTGGATGGTGATTGTGGTGCTTGGCCGGGAGTTTGCGGTGACGGGCCTGCGCAGCATTGCGGCAGCGGAGGGCTTCACAATTCAGGCCAGCGAACTGGGCAAGTGGAAGATGGTGTCGCAGATTCTTGCTGTTGTGCTGCTGATCCTGAGCATCCACAACCAATGGCTGCGTGTTCCCGCCCTGGCTGTGATGTGGTGCATGGTGGGGTTTGCACTCGTTGCCGGTACCCAATACTTTCTGCGCTTCTGGAGCCAATTGGATCAAAGCGTAAAGAGCCGCCGGCGCAGGGAATTGCTGGCACTCGAAACCGACAAGCAGCGCCGGAAGGTGAGTCTGGCAAGGGTAGCCCGCCAACGCAACAAAGCCGCTGGAAAGCCGTTTCGGTGGAATGCGCTTCGAGCTTGGGAGCGCGCAGCCAGGCGGCAGGAATCACAATCGACAGCTTCCCATCCGCGTCCACCCGCAGGCACCTAGTTATTGGGCGGCAGGGGCAGAAGCGCCAGGGTTCAACTGCCTTGCCGTGCCGAGGAGGGAGTCTCGCCGGGCGGAGCAGCTTTCACCGGTGCTGCAACGGATACGCCCTCTGGCGTTACGGTGACGATGCGCACCTGGCCAAGCGGGCCCACGGCACCCACATCTTCACCCTGCCACACAACATTCAAGCCGCCAGCGTTACCCACCACCAGGCGCGCTCCTTCATTCAGGCGCAGCACTCTTGTTTGCCCAGGATTGATGACTCCCACAAACACCGTGCGTTCCCCTTCGCGCGCCTGCACCCATGTGGTGGCTGAAGCGGAGAGGCGCAATTCCCTGCTGCCGGAACCATGCACCGAAGAGGCTGTGGAGACCTCCGGATCCGCTGGAGGCTCAGGGGCGGCCGCAGTGTCCAGTGTGGGGGCGGGAGACTCAGTGCGAGCGGTGGTGGAGGAAGGATTGGCCGGGACAGAGTTGATGCCCGTAGAGCTACTCTCCAATTCCGTGTCTGAAGGTGCTGGGTGAGTTTCCAATTGCGCCGCGGGTTCGGGTATCAGCGCGGGTTGCGGGGGCGGTGCGACTTCGACAGACGCAGACTCCTGACGCCCGCGGGTAACCTGGTAATCCTCCCATAGGGTGTAAGCAACGGCGCAGATGGCGAGCACTCCCACGAGCAAACCCACTGACAGGAAGATCTGGCGCCACGGGAAGGAGCGTGATTGCCCCATCGCCGGCAAGGGTGGCAGGTCTGGCAGTTTGTGAAGCCGGACCTCGGGAATCATCTCTTCCGCTGCTCCGCCCAAGGAACGAAACTCCATGGGCCGCTCCGGCTGAAACTCTTCCGGGTTGAGGCCTAGCGCCTTCGCGTACTGCTTCAAGAAACTGCGGCGGAAGAAAGCGCCAGGAATCGCGTCCAGTTGGTCTGCTTCGATGGCTTCGAGAAACTGAGAGGAGATACGGGTCTGCTCGGCAATTTCGTGGATCGACTTGCCTTGCTTGAGCCGGGTTTCCTTCAGCTTCTCGCCGTGGGTGGCCATCTTCGGTTCCAGATCGGGTCTCAGGATAGGCTTGTCACTTAGCAGACCGCCGGTTGACAGTGCGATGTCGTTGAAATCCCGCCAAGCAACCCTACTGTTTTCATTTTGTGCCCTTTACCAATAGGACGCAACGACCGGACCCCATCGACGCATAAAGAGTGTACCGAAATCGCCGATTTGTCTGCCGGGGATTGCGGAAAGAAGGCAGATACGCGGCACAGAGCGATGAGAGGCCATCCTTTGCCTCTCCTTTGACGGTTAGCTAGATCCGCGATATCCTATAAAGAGGTTCGTACTTACTCAACAATGGCTAATCACGTTTCCGCCCTGAAAAGAATTCGCGTTACGCGCCGCCGGACGGTGATCAATCGCATGCGCAAGAGTCGCCTGCGTCACCAGATTCGCGCGCTTCGCCGGCTTCTGGATCAGAACAACTTCTCAGCAGCAGGCGAACTGCTCCCCAAGACCTTTTCCGTGATAGACCGTGCGGCTAAGTGGGGCATCATCCACACCAATACGGCTGACCGCTATAAGGCCCGCCTGCACAAGCGGCTGAAGGCGATTACGGCCTAAGGTGGCACATTATTGGCCTCGCGGCAGCGAAGCCATCGGATTTTGAGCGGGTTGCCAGTTTCGAAGACTGGCAACCCGATTTCCGTTTTGGCGGGACATTCGCGGCTTGGTTGTTTGTTGTTTATGGAGGCGGAAGCCTAGGGCATCCAGCCTTCTTCGCGCCAAGCCATGTCCCAGAACAGATATTCGTAGCGAGTTGAACGTTCGTAGATGCGCAATGCGCGCCGACGGGCATCTTCGCTTTCCCTTGCCGCCGATTCCTCCATCATCCGCAGTACGGCCTGGACGGACTGTTCAAAGCTTTCCCCTGCATACTGGTCGATCCAGCGTTGGTAGTCCTTGTCGGGCGAACCCTTAGCCACCAAGTGCTTACCTACTTCCAGGTATACCCAATAGCAAGGGAGGACGGCGGCCAGGCCCTCGATGAAGGGCCGTTGGGAAACAGTAGCCAGCAAGTGGTTGGTGTAAGCGACATTCACCGGGGCCATAGGCTCCTGCTGGATGGCCATGGCGCTGGTACCGTACGCGGCCAGAATCTCCGCGTGTAGCTGGCGTTCGGCCTGGAGGGTTTCGATGGCATGCTGGTTGAGCGTGAGCGACCACTCCTCGCTGGGAGCCTTGGCTGCCAGCATGCTGAGGGCTTGTCCGAATACGCGAAGGTATTGGGCATCCTGAACGAGGTAGAACCGGAACTTCGATTTCGGCAGCGTGCCGTTACTGAGTCCAACGAGGTAGGGGTGCCGAAGGGTGGCTTCATACACCGGCTCGGCTTCCTGCCACAGTTGTTTGGTGAAGGACTGCTGCTCCCCGGCAGCAGCCAGGACTGACGCCGCCAGCAGAGCCGCGACGACGTAGACATTTCTCCAATAGCGCATGCTGATTTGCCTCCTCAGGACCTAGTGAGCGGCGTTTATCGCGGGTGTTGCGATGCCCAGCGCGGGGCTGCCAATGGCTGCCTACTCGTCGAGATGAGATTGCGGATGAGCGGGGTGCGGGAAACCGGGGTCTGCGAGATACGATGCGGCTTGGGAAAACAGGTCTCGCAGCATGGCTGCAGTGAGTCTGCCAGTGGAGGTATTCTGCTGGCTTGGGTGATAGCAACACAGGAGGGGTGGCGCGTCGCGAAAGGAATGGAATCGCCCATGGCCAAAGGGGAACTGCGCTAAAGACTTCACTTCGCCGCGTTGCCGGAGCAACTTCAGGTAGGCGGAGGCAGCGATGCCACCCAAGGCAACCACGAGGCGCAGGCTGGGCAAGAGGGCGAACTCCTGGCCCAGAAATGGAAAGCAGTTGCTGAGTTCATCCGGTTGCGGGCGGTTATCGGGTGGCGCGCAGCGGGCGGCAGCAGTCATCCAGACATTGTGGAGCTGCAGACCGTCTTCGCGATGGGTGCTGAACGGCTGCGACGCAAAGCCGGTTTCCCACAGCGCCCGATAGAGGAAATCGCCAGACCGATCACCCGTAAACATGCGTCCGGTGCGATTTGCGCCGTGGGCGCCCGGGGCTAGACCGACGAGAAGGAGTTCGGCGGCAGGGTCGCCCCACGCAGGAACCGGCTTTCCCCAGTAGGTCCACTCCAGATACGCCCGTCGCTTCTCAATCGCTATCTTTCGGCAATGAGCGACAAGTCGCGGGCATCGCGAACAGGTGGTCACGTGCTGCTGCAACTGAATGAGAGCCTGGCTTGCGAGTTCCAGAACGAGTTAGTCCCCTGAGGTATGGACGTTCGAGGTGGTGGAAGTATAGCGCGCCTGGTGCAGATCGAGCAGCCGGAAATTGGCTTCGGTCCCTGTAAGGACCTGCCGCAGATTTCGCAAGGACTGGCTCAAGAGGGACTGCTCCTGCTGGGTTTGATGCGAGAGGTGCGGGTAGCCGGCGATCTTCAGGAAAGCTTCCACAAGGGCGGGGTCCAGCAGACCGCTGCCCGCCTGCTGCTCCAAAATCTGCATTGCCTCGGATGGAGTCTGCGCGGATTTATAGGGTCTCTTGGTGGTGATCGCATCGAAAATATCAGCGATCTGTAGAATCCTGGCTAACAAGGGGATGTCTTCGCGAGACAAACGGTCGGGGTATCCGCTGCCATCCCAACGCTCATGATGATTCCGAATGATGGGCAGGACACGAGACAGAGAGATCATCGGTCGGCAGATTTCCTCGCCTTTGAGGGTGTGGCTCTGCATCAGAAAATGCTCTTCCGTGGTCAAAGGACCCTGCTTGAGCAGGACGCTATCCGGAATCGCGATCTTGCCAATGTCGTGCAAGAACCCGCCGCGGTAGAGGGAGATCAGTTCCTCCTGGCTGAGCTTCAAGCTCGATCCCAAGAGAACCGAATAGAGGCTGAGCCGCTGGCAGTGTCCGCCAGTGTAACGGTCGCGGTGTTCGACTGTTTGCGCAAGCGTCACCAGGACTGCTTCTGTCTGATCCTGCGTTTCTTGGGTGCGGCGGGTCTCCAGTCTGCGCCGGACACGAAGCCGCACACTCAACGGGTGAAAGGGTTCTTCAATGAAATCTTCGTTGGGGAAGTCGAGCGAGACCCGGCTATCCATCATGCTGGCGGTATCCACCAGAGTGAGTACGGGGAAATCCCGCAGCATGCGCAGGATCTTGATTTCTTCGTGCAGCCGCACCAAGCTTTCATCCTGCAGGTCCTGGGGCGCAATCAGCAGGTCGACATGCTGCCGTACGAGCAGCGTAATGGCCGCCGCCACAGAGTCAGCCTGCAGGAGGTTGTAAGACTCACGTTCCAGGCAGGAAAGCAGATGGGCACAACGTGACTGGTTGGGCTCAAGGATCAAGATTACCGGGGCACGGAACTCCGGATCCTGACAGAGGTTTTCGTAGGGTCCACTCGTGGGCACGTCAACTCCTGAACACCGATTCCCTCAGGTCATCTTTCAATCACCCAGGTCGTCATTCACATCACCCCAACCACAAGGCAGCTAGTACCATTAGTTTTTTTCGTAAGTAGTTGCGCTTAATCTCCTACTGTAATTGCAGACTGCGCAATCGGTCAATGTATTTTTGTTATCGGATCGGATTACCAACAGCTTTAGGGTTATTTTTTCAAGTAAGGAGCCGCGGTGGCGTCCGAAACAATTGCCGTTATCGAGGTGAGGCGAGAAAGGTGCCCTGGCAGAATCGGAGCAAGTAACTCCGATAGCGACTGCGCGGCAGGAAGCGCGGGAGATTCGGTTACTCGGAACACGCTAAGGGGGATCGGCGACCGAACTGCCCTTAGCGTGCTGAGGCGTTTGGTGGTGTAGGGAGTGCCGGAACGGGCGTGCAGATCATGCGAGCACGGGAAGCTGGATGATTTTCTTCTGGATGGCATACTGCACAAGTTGCGCCTTGTTGTGAATGTCCAACTTCCGCATGAGGTTGAACTTGTGCGCCTCAATGGTTTTCACGCTGAGATTCAGGCTGCTGGCGATTTCCTTTACGGAGTTGCCTTCGGCCAGAAGTTTGAGCACTTCTTTCTCGCGGGGTGTGAGCGAGGCCAGGCGAGGCTGGGGCACACTCGACTTGATGCGAGTGCGGAAGTCGTCAACCAATTGCGCAAGCATCTTCGGACTAAGGTAGCTACCGCCATTTTGCACGTCGCGGATGCCAGCCAGGAGTTGCTCAGTGGGGCTGTCCTTCAAGATGTAGCCGCTGGCCCCTGCCTGCATGCTCTCCAAGAGGTAGTCCTCATCGTCATACATGGTAAGGAAGAGGACCTTCAGGTCGGGGCGGATGCGTTTGAGCTGACGGGTAGCCTCGAAGCTGCTTAAGCCGGGCATGCTGACATCCATGAGGACGAGGTCCGGGCGGGACTGGTCCACCATCAGCAGTGCCTCATTGCCACTGCGTGCTTCCCCAACGATTTCAATATCTGGCTCGCTGGCAAGGAGCGTGCGCATACCCTGACGGAACAGGGTGTGATCGTCGGCAATCAGCACTCGGGTTCGTTTCATCTTGCAATCCTCTTCTCTGTGGTGCAGGTCTCTGTGCAGCAAGGCTTTGCGTTGCAGATGCTTGCAGGGTTGCTGCTTTTTTCAACGCGTTGCTGAGCAGGTGCCGGTGCTGATGCCCAGGGGCGTGTTGAGTTGCTACGTATCCGCCATCACGATGTGTTGGTCGGTGCCGGTCGCCAAGGATGGCTGCTCGCGCGAAACTGCATCGCGAAATGTGGCGTCGTCGTCGGCCGCTGTCGCTTGCGCGAGCGCACCCAAGCCAGCAGGGGTGCTGAGTCCCGCAGGAATACCGAGTCCCGCAGGAATACTGAGTCCGGGAGTGGCGCCATCGGCATGCAGCGGCAGATTTGCGGTAACGGTTGTGCCGCTTCCTGGCGCGGTGGCGATGTCGATGGTGCCCCCCATCAGGAAGATTCGCTCGCTGATGCCGCGCAGCCCAAACGACTGTTCGTAATCCTGAACGGCGCCCAACTCAAAGCCAACTCCGTTGTCTTTCACCTGCCACCTTAGCCATCCATCGGCGAAGTCTGCCTGGATCTTTACGGTGTCAGCCTGGGCGTGACTAAGAATGTTGTGCAGGCACTCCTGCACGAAGCGGTAGACGACCATGCTGGTGGCATTGGAAACTTCCAACTTTTCGGGCAGGTTCACGGCCACCTCCACATTGGCGTGGAAGACTTTGACGAATTCCTTCAGGAGATGCCGGATGGCGGCTACCAGACCGAACTGCTCCAACACATTGGGGCTGAGCGCGGCCAACAGGCGACGAATTTCGACGATGATGGATTCCACCTGCTCTCGCGCGGAGCGGATGCGGTCTTTGGTCTTCCGCTGGCTTCGGGATAAGCCGTTCTCGATCATTTCGAGCTGCAGCCGCAGGCACAGCAGGGACTGTCCCGCCTCGTCGTGCAACTCGCGGCTGATTCGTTTGCGTTCGCGCTCTTCGACCAGTTGCAGATGGGTGGCCAATTGCCTGACCTGCGCTTCCCGCGAAGAGAGACCGCTGACGAGTTCGCAGCGAGTGAGCGCCAGCCCAAGTCGCTCGGTGACCTGCAATAGCACAGCGGCCTCACTGGGTAGCCATTCGAATGACTTGGTGAAGCCCAGCTGCAGCACTCCGAGCAGTCGCATTCCCGTGACAATCGGGAAGCTCCAGACGGAGCGGTAGCGGGAGCGCCATCTTGGAGCAAGAACACGGGGATCCTGAGCATCAACAACGCGGATACAAAGGGGAACTGCCACTTCTGCAGGCCATCGCTCGTGTTGCCCGAAGGCGGGCTCACCAGCGGTCCTTGGGAGGCCGTCACAGGGCGTGAGCGACGAGGCATGCACGGCCACGGCATCCGCGCCAGACCAGGACTTCACCAGGTATACGATGCGCGCGCGCAGATCTCTCTCGGAAAGCTCTGCCAGTTCCACGGCGGACATATCCTCAAGCAATTTGCTATCGGCGCGCCAGAGTTGATAGAGCGTCACATTGATGACGTTGGTGACGAATAGGTGATAATGATTCACGATCATCCGGGTGACGAACAATTGCGCCGGATGCCTCTGCTCTACTTCTTCGAGGATTGCCTGGTCGAACCCGGAAAGCGCGGTGTGAACCATGGCAGGATCCACTTGCAGTTTCGCCAAGCGTCGCGCCTGATACTCTATCTCCTCCAGGACGGTTTCACTGGGATAGCAACTGCGGATGGCGTTGAGAACCGAACCCAACGAAATACCCCGGATAGACTTGGTTTCCTGGACGCCGAGTTCCAGCGTTGCCAGAAAGTGATGGAAGCGTTGTTCGGCGCGAGGCAGCACATCGGCGAGGGCATCCAGATTCTCTTTCACCAGTTCAATGATTTGTGCCGCCCTTTGCAGGGAAGCGAACTGGGGGAAGTGCAGTTCTCGTGTGGTTCCCACACCAGGCTTATCGGTGTGCCAAGCGACTGACTTTAGGGCAATCTGCTTAGGGTGTGGGAGCGGCGCTTCGCAGTGCTTCGGCGGTGCGCTCCTGATTGGCATCCAATGCAACTTCGAGAGCGGTCTTGCCGGACTTGGTTTTCAATTGCGGGTCAGCCCCCTGTTCGAGGAGATAGCGCAGCACCTCTGCGCGCCCCCAACTGGCAGCGTGGTGAAGCGCCGTGGCGCCGTCTTCCGCATCACGAGCCTGCAAGTCCGCGCCCTTCTCAAGCAGGAAGCGGACCACCGGCAGATTACCCGCGAGGGCGGCGTCATGCAGCGCGGTGGCGCCGGCGGCATTCGGGCTATCCACGGGAAAGCCGTGGCCCAGCAGCACGCGGAGGACTTCAACATTGCCGCGCAGCGCGGCGTCGTGCAGGGCTGTGGAACCAGTTTCGGAAAGCGAACGAAAGTCAGCGCCGTTCTCAATCAATAGCGCCACCAAATCTGCTTGTCCGCGCATGACTGCATCGCGCAAGCGCTTCCCAGGGCTGCCCGGCTCATCAAGGCGCGCACCCCGGCGCAAGAGGACTTCCAATACCCCACGATGCCGAAAGCGGATGGCTTCGTCGAGGGCCGTGGCTCCACCCTCGTCGACAGCATTCGGGTCTGCCCCGGCGTCGAGCAGGACAGCCACCACCTCGGCGTGCCCGCGGACCGCGGCGGTATGGAGCGGCGCCGGGCGAGGGTTATGGCGCTGCGCATTGAGCGGGTGGAGCGCTTCCCCGCTATGGGTGTCCTTGGCCTGAGGGAGCACCGAGCCGTTCTCCAACAAAAAGCGGGTGACCTCCGCGCTACCCTTCCAAACGGCCTCATCCAGGGGCCTGGCGCCGCTGTCGTCGCGCGCGTTGACGTCCGCGCCGCGTTCCACCAACAGTTTGGCAATGGCATGATAGCCCCGGTTGGCGGCAAGATGCAAAGGCGACTGCCCTGAACGGTATCGGGCGTGGACATCGGCATCCCGGTCGAGCAGCAGTTTCACAATCTCTGGACGATCGGTGATGACGGCATAGTGGAGCGGCGTGGATCCGGCTTCCTTGTGACGGATGTTCACCTGCGCGCCGTATTCCAGCAGCAGATAAGCCATTTCGGTGTCCCCTTCCCAGCAGGCTACATGCAGAGGGGTGGCGCCGAGCGAATCAAACTGATCGGGAACAGCCTTTCCCAGGGAAAGCAGCGAGCGGGCGGTGCCGGTATCGTGCTTGCGAACCGCGTCAAAGAAGGGGTTCTGCGCGTGCGCCAGCGGCGAAAGGCACATCAGCAGCAGGAGCAGAACCTGGACCATACCCCCACTGTATCACCGCATTCGTAGCGCACTTCGAGAGGGGGCTCACTTGCCGAACTATACTCAAGGAGTAGCCAGATCTCATGGCTTGGCCGGAATGCAGTTGCCTACTGCGACCCAACCGTTTCTGGCGCGAGACGGTGTAATTGTATACACTAACAGGTTTAGGCTGCGCAACGCGTGGCAAGGAGAATCTCGATGGCGGACGACAAAGAAAAAGCGCGGGTGCTGAGCCTGGCTTTGGGGCAGATCGAAAAGCAGTTTGGAAAAGGGTCCATACTTCGCCTCGGATCCAGGGAGTCGATTGTACCCATCGCGGCGATTCCCTCCGGATCGATCTCCGTGGATTACGCGCTTGGGATCGGCGGGTTTCCCCGAGGCCGGATCATTGAGATCTTCGGTCCGGAATCCTCCGGCAAGACCACGCTTGCACTGCAGGCGGTAGCGAGCGCGCAGCGCCTTGGTGGAATGGCAGCTTTCATCGACGTGGAGCATGCGCTGGACCCCACCTATGCGGCTGCACTTGGCGTGGATGTCGACAATTTGCTCGTTTCCCAGCCAGATTACGGCGAGCAGGCGCTGGAAATCGCCAACACGCTGATCGCCTCAAACTCGATTGACTGCCTGGTGGTAGATTCCGTGGCCGCCCTGGTGCCCAAGTCGGAACTCGAAGGCGAGATGGGAGACTCTTCGATGGGTGTGCAGGCGCGCCTAATGTCGCAAGCGCTCCGCAAACTGACCGGCATTGTATCCAAGTCTAACTGCTGTCTGATCTTTATTAACCAGATCCGGGAAAAGATCGGCGTTATGTTTGGGAATCCGGAAACCACCACAGGTGGACGCGCCTTGAAGTTCTACTCGTCGGTGCGCATCGACATTCGCCGGATCGCCGCCATTAAGGACGGGGAAGCCATTGTGGGCAACCGGACCAAAGTGAAGGTGGTGAAGAACAAAGTGGCTCCGCCATTCCGGGAAGCGGAGTTCGACATCATGTACGGTGAAGGCGTGTCGCGCGAGGGCGACATCCTCGATCTTGCGGTAAAGCACGAGATCGTCGAAAAGTCTGGCAGTTGGTATAGCTATCAGGGGGAGCGGATTGGCCAGGGTCGCGAGAATGCCAAGCAGTTTCTTCGGGACCATACCGAACTTACAGACAACCTAGACGCCGCGCTTCGCAAGTTGCTGGGGCTCCAGAAGAACGGGGGAAATGGGGAGGGGGCGGCAGAGGCTCCCGTTGCAGCGGTGGCAACCGCGAAGGGCAAATCCTAGCTTGAACCCGTCGTCGGTAAGCCCATGCCGGGCAGAAACTCAGCGATTCCCAGCGCGTTGAAACCGCCTGTTTGCAGCGATTTCAAAGCGAGAAAGTCGCTTCTAGCCCGCGAAAACCCCCAAAATGGGGGTTTTTTTCGGTATGAACGTGCGAAACCCCTAGAAAAACAGGCCTTCCGGCGCATTTCTCTCTTTACAAGCAGCCAGTTCTTTCTTATTCTTGAAAGCGACAGGCCCACTGAAACCATTCTTCAATGATCTTGTTTTTGAATGGCGATTCGATGGCGCATGTCTCCTGGTTGGATTTGGGAGCAATCGAGTGTAAAGGAGTGAATCGTCATGGCTGAAGTAAAGAAAATGACGCAGACCGAGCTGATCAAGGAATTGGGCGAAGCGGTAGGGATTCAGAAGACCGTTGTGAAGGCCTTCCTGGACAAATATTTGGAAATCGCCATTCGCGAGACGAAGAAGAATGGGTTGTTTGTGGCCCCCGGCCTCGGACGCCTGGTGAAGCGGGAGACCAAAGCGCGGACGGGACGCAACCCGGCGACGGGCGCGGCGATCAAGATTCCCGCCAAGAAGGTGGTGAAGTTCCGCATCGCAAAGGCGTTGCAGGACGCCATCGTTCCGCCCAAACCGAAGAAGGCCGCGAAGTAGATCAGTCGCGGGTTTAGAGCGGGCAGCACGCCAGCAATGGCTGGGTGCTACCACGTGAAGAGGAAATGAAAAGCCCCGCGGTCGTTTCGCGGGGCTTTCGTTGTAAGATTCCGCAGGTTGTCGAGCAACCACGAGTGAGAAGGCTACAGGGGAGGCTTAGCTTGCCTGCTTCTTTTCCTGTTCGGCGTCCTTCTTTTGCTCGTCTTTGAGTGCCACCTTGAAGTTCTTGATTCCTTCTCCAAGGCCTTTCGCGATTTCCGGAATTTTCTTGCCGCCGAAGAGCAGCACGGCAATTCCAAGAATCACCATCAGTTCCCATACGCCGATTGAGCGCATTCGGCCTCCTTACAGTAGTCTCCTCTATTGTATGGATGTGAAAAATCAGGCGTCAACCATGAGAGCTGGGATGGCGTCTCAACCGGGCTCCTGTGGAGGGTAGATTTTGCCCATCCAGGGGCAATTGACGCGACAATAGAAGTGGGGGCGATTCGGCAGCGATGGGTTGCCGATTCCGTCCTGGATGAACTTACCGGCTTGGACGAACCTGATGGAACCTTCTCAGCGCCCGACGCACTGCACATGCGGCACGCTTTTAGCCGACGGCGCGCGCTTCTGCCATCGCTGCGGGCGACCCGTTTTTGAGGACCCGCATTTCGCGGAGGCGGATAGCACTTCAGCGGCTGACGAAGGCTCTGTTCCCAGCTTGCCTTCAGACTTCGCTCCACCTCCGCCATCGGTTTCGTTGGAAGAGCCAGTCTATGTGGGGCCCCCTGAGCCCATTGACTTGCGTAACCGGATGGTGGTGCGGCTGGCGTTCTTTACGGCGGCGATGCTGTTCCCTCTGGTGCTGCTGCCGCTACCGATGGCGCTGAAGTCAGTCTTGCTGGTGAGCGGGGGCTTCTTCGCGGCATGGTTATACCAACGTCGCACTCATTCCCGCCTGGGCTACCTGAATGCCTTCCGATTGGGCTGGATTGCGGGCCTGATGCTGTTTCTGCTGGTGCTAGGGGTGTATGCAGTCACCTTCGCAGTAATCAGCTTCACGGGCGGGAACCTCTTGAGCCAACTCACGGAGGCTATGCAGTCTTCAGGCGCTGCGGCGCTCCCTGAGGACCAGCTCAAGTTGGTAAACGAAGTCTTCTCTGACTGGACGAAGCTCTTTGTGGTGATGCTGGTGGCGCTTTTTCTGCTTTTCCTTTACTTCACCGCGCTAGCCGGTATCGGCGGAGCCATTGCTGCCCGGTTCTCCCGCGCGGATGGCAGAGCGCCGTAGGCTCCCATTCCGGACAGGCCGCTGGAGGACCGTAGGCCAGGGGGCCATCACTTAGACGACCGTGGCCACCGCGTCAATCTCCACGGCGACATCCTTCGGCAGGCGCGAGACCTCAACCGTCGCGCGGGCTGGCAGGCTTTCCCCGAAGAATTCGGCATACACCTGGTTCATCAACGGGAACTCGCCCATATCCCTGAGATAGACCGTGGTCTTCAGTACAGATCCAAGAGAGCTTCCTGCTTCTCGAAGGATAGCGTCCAGATTCCGCAGCACCTGCCGCGTCTGCGTGGCAATATCGCCATCTACCAGCGAGCCGGTTACTGGGTCCAGCGGGATCTGCCCGCTCACAAACACCAAGCCCTGCCACACCACAGCTTGTGAGTACGGTCCGATGGCTGAAGGAGCCGCGTCTGTCTTCACGATTGACTTCATCTGGCTGCGATCCTCCGGAAACATTTACTTTTCGGAGGATACAGCACCCGCCCTGCCTCGTGCTGAGGAAAGATTCGCCCAGAACATTTCATTCAAGAAATGATCTTTACACTTGAATTGAGTTCATAACGTAAGTATACTCTTACACAATGGAAAACTCACTGGATGAGGCACTTCGCGCATTGTCGGATCCCACCCGGCGGCAGATTCTGCGGCTGGTGGCTGCGCAGGAACGTTCGGTGGGCGACCTGGCGGTGCACTTTTCGATGAGCCGGCCGGCAGTGAGCCAGCATTTGGCGGTATTGCGTAAGTCGAGCCTAATCCAAGTGCGCGCAAAGGCGCAGCAACGTTTGTACTCCCTCGACACTGTGGGAATGGAGGCTGTTTTCAATCAGGTGGAACGGTTTTGGGAGGATGTGTTCGAGCCGGACGCCACCAGCCCGGCATAACTAAGCGGGTAGCTACGAACCGCAAAGCACCGGCATCATGCTTCTTCTTCGGGAACCAATCGCGTAAAACATTGAACCAACCTTCTTGCCCCAACTGGACCCACCACCGCGGACAATTCGTGTTCCCTGGCTGCCTTAACCCGCTCCACACTGCCGAAATGCTTCAGGAGTTTCTGTGCGGTTTTCGGGCCGATGCCGGGCAGTTCCGTGAGTTCCGTGGTCATGCGTGACTGCTGCCGACGGTTGCGGTGGAATGTGACGGCGAAACGGTGGGCCTCATCGCGGATGGTCTGGATGACGTGCAGGACAGGATGGAAGCGGTCCAGCTTGACCGGTTCATCCTCTTGCCCGAGCACATAGATGATCTCTTCGCGCTTGGCGATGGAAGCAAGCGGCTGGTTGATGATGCCCAATTCCTCGAGCGCCCGCGCTGCCGCGTGCAACTGGCCGAGTCCGCCGTCAATGAGCACCAGGCCGGGCATGGGCTTCGATTCGTCCTGCAGTCGCCGGTAGCGCCGGGTAACAACCTCAAACATGCTCGCGAAGTCGTCGTTGCCTACGACGGTTTGAATCAGAAACTTGCGGTAGTCCGACTTCTTCATGCGCCCGTCCTCCCACACCACCATGCTGGCTACCTTGTCGGTGCCCTGGATGTGGGAGATGTCGAAACATTCGATGCGGGCAGGAGCCTCTTCGAGATTTAGGGTGTCGCGGAGCGCTTCTTTGATGGCCCCGGTGCTTGGCTTCAGTACCCGGAAGCGCGCGTCGAAACTATGCTTCGCGTTGGTGGAGGCGAGCGCGACCATGGCCCGCTTCTGGCCTCGCTGAGGGGTGTGAATCTCTACTTTGCCGCCACGGCGCTCCGAGAGCAATTCTTCCAGCGTTTCCCGGTCTTCGAAATCAACGGGCACGTGAATGACGTTGGGGACAAACTTCTGATCGAGGTAGAACTGCTTGAGCAGCGACGCGTAAAACTCGCTTTCCTCAAACTCATGCCGGTCTTCCCAGAAGTACTCGTGGCGGTCGACAATCCGGCCGTTGCGCAGATGAAAGAGGTTCAGTGCTACCAAGGGCGGCTCGGCGTAGCTCGCAAAAATATCGATGTTCTCGCCGTGAGCGGCCGCCATCTTCTGTTTCTGCTCCATTTCCTCGACAGTTACGATGAGGTCGCGCACATTGGCGGCTTCCTCGTAGCGAAGGTGTTCAGAAGCGGCAGCCATGCGCAGTCGCAGATCGCGCAGAAGTTCACGTGTTCGGCCATCCAGGAAATGCTTTACATCCTGAACGGCGGCGGCATAAGCCTCATTCGTGGTGAGCCCTTCCACGCAAGGGCCCAGGCAGCGCCCGATATGGTACTGCAAGCAGGGACTTGAATGACGCCGGGAAAAATCGACCTTACAGGAGGGCACCTTGAAGTGCCGGTGGATGAAGTGCACAAGGCGGTGGGCCAGGTTGCCGGGGAAGTAGGGGCCAAAATAAGTGGCGCCATCCTTACGCAAACGGCGAGTAACGTAAACGCGCGGGTAGGTTTCGCGCGTCAGTTTAATGTACGGGTAGGTTTTGTCGTCGCGTAGCAACACGTTGAAACGTGGCTTGAACTGCTTAATGAGGTTGTTCTCGAGTGCGAGCGCTTCCTTTTCGTTGTCTACAAGGATGTATTCCACCGTGGAGGCTTCCGAGACCAACGTGCCCGTCTTGGCCTCGGCCATCTTGTCGTCGCTGAGGTAGCTGCGAACGCGGCTTCGCAAGTTTTTGGCTTTGCCCACGTAAAGAACTGACCCTGCGGCGTTCTTCCAAAGGTAGACGCCAGGCCTTGTGGGGAAATTGCTGATCTGTTCGAGAAGCACCATTTGGTTCTGGAATCACTCCCTGAATCAAGTAACCGTACGGCAGTCTCAGGAAGCCTATGGAGCGAGAATCAAAACAAGGCCGTTACAATGAAATTGTGGCACGGCATTTTCCGACAGGCCTAGTTTCCTGCAAACGGCTGGCAGGCTCGCTGCTGTTGGCCGGCGCCCTGGGCTGCGTTCCGGGCTGGTGCCAGGAGGCGCCTCCGGACCTTCCGCCTGAAGAGGATGAGAGCTACGCCGCGCCGCAAGAGTATTCGTTCAACCCCATTCAAGCGCGCAAGGAACTGAAAGTTGCCCGTTTCTATATGCGGAAGAGCAGTTTCCGCGCGGCCGCGCTGCGAGCGCAGGAAGCGGTGAAGTGGGATGACTCGCTGCTGGAAGCGTACATTTTACTGGGTGAAGCCCGCGAAAAGTTCAGCGACCTTGATGGGGCGCGCAAGGCCTACCAGCAGTTTCTGGAGGCCGCCGACGAAGGGGCTAGGGAGCGCAAGGAGATTCAGCGTCGCGTGGAACGGCTGAAACAGGATGGGGCCAAGCAGGCGGAAGCCGCTTCGAACCCCACGGGTTGATAAGGGTGATTCGCTTACGAAAAAAGCCCGCTGCGCGATGGCAGCGGGCGGTGAGAGGATTAGGAACAGGACAGCCAAAGGGCTAGTCCGATAGTTAGTGCGCCGCTGCTGCGGTGCGCACCTGGTTGGCGTTTTGCTCGTTGGTGCTTACTACCGGAGCCGCATTGATTTCCGGAAGATAGATCCGCACTTCCACGCGACGGTTCTGCTGACGCCCTTCGCGGGTGGAATTGTCCGCCACAGGATCCTCGCTGCCTACACCCAGCTTATGGATGCTGCGCAGGGGCACGTTGTAGGTGGTGGTGAGATAGCGCACCACGGCTTCAGCGCGCTTTTCACTTAGTGCCAGGTTGAGGGCGGGTGTGCCGGTGCGATCCGTATAGCCCTGTACTTCCACGACGTAAATCGGGTTGGACTTCGTCTTCGCCATCAGCTCATTGAGGCGGGCCTTTGCCTCGTCATCGAGTTCATGCTTGTTTACCGCGAACTGCACGGATTCCGTGGTGTCAAGGCGGAACTGATGGACATTGCCGAGGCGATTATCGAGCATGGTAATGGAGCGCTGATTTTCCTGGGTCGCCCCCCATGCAGTGTTTGCGGTGTCGCCGGCGGTTTGGGCCATGCGCGTGGCATCTTCACCAATCCGCTGGGCCGTCCGGATGTTTTCATCCAAGCGGCTGACACTGGTATCGACCTTGGAATCCAGCTCATCGATTGCTTTTCCATGAGCATCGGTACGCTGAGCCACATCGGTGACGCGTTGGTCCACGGGGCTCACTTGTTGGTTGACATACTTCTTGGTGGCGCACCCTTGGGTGAAAACACCTACTGCGAGCACCGCCCCAAGAACAACTGTTGATTTCGAAAACAGAGAGTTCATTCGCATCACCTCGATCTATAGAGATGCATGTGGGGTGCCAAACTCCATGGCAACTGCTAACACTTTGCAAAACAATCACTTACGAATGGAAGACAGTCTCTACGGGTCAATTTCTGGCAAGTATTTTCCACAATAGCTATGTAAGATCTTCCTGCATCTATCCGAGATATGGGTTTGTAGCAGCCAGTGGAGGTTTAGCGAATGGTCCTCTGTCGGCTGGAGCTTCTCATTCGGATGCCCCACTCCAAAGCGGGTCCGCTAGCCTACGATGGAAGCATGAGCTTTGTGGCATCGCGCTATCACCCGGAGGTTGCCTCCGTGCTTGCTCTGGATGGAGAAGGAAACCGGCCGCTGCCACTGCTGGCGAAGGGCTGCGTATCAACGGAAGTGCGCAGCCGGATGCAAGGCGCGAATGCCTCCGAGTGGTTTCGGGATGCAGGTGAACCAGAGGCTGCGTTAGCGGGCCTTTGGCTCTACTTCTCATGTTTTGCCGAGAGCCACGCGATTTCGCAGGAGATTCACACTCCGGAAGGCTCCTACTGGCATGGCATCTTGCACCGTCAGGAACCTGATAACTGGAACGCGAAGTACTGGCTGCGTCGGGCCGGGCGACATGCAGTGCATCCGGCCTTGCATGACGCCGCAACGGAAATCGTAGCGAAGGCGGGCAATCGCCTGGAGTTGCCGGCCACTTGGGATGCCCTATGGTTCGCTGACCTCTGTGATGCGGCCGCGCACGACGCGCGGCATCCTCACATGCGGGAAACTCTGGCTATCCAACTGGCGGAATGGCAATTGCTTTTTGATTACTGTGCGTCGCCGCGCGACGCGGTTCTTTCGCGTACCTAGGCTGGACAGGCGCTCGTGCGATCTGAAGGAGACTACCCGCTTGCGACTTATCCGATGGTTTCTGATAGCGGCGCTGGTGCTGGCAGGTGGAATTGCCATTTATCAACTGCTGGGAGCGAGCCCTCCTGAGGTTCCATTCGCCAAGGTGCAGCGGGGGGACCTGGCGAGCACTGTGGTGACGAACGGGCAGGTGGAGCCGCTGGATGGCGCTGAGGTTCGTTCCGCCGCTGGCGGGCGCGTGGTTCAGGTTCTGGTGAGCCAGGGCCAGCAGGTGAATTCGGGAGCGCCTTTGCTGCGCGTAGACGACGCGGAGGCGCAGACGGCGCTTCGTGATGCCCAATCGGCGTTATTGGCCGCAGAGGCGAGACTGCTGGAGGCAATTGCGGGAGGGAATCCACTTCACCGAAAGGAGCTGGAGGGTTCTCTCGGCGAGGCGAAGCTCACGTTGCAGCAAGCACAAGACGAGGCCGCGAAATTGCGTCGGTTGGTGGAGGCCAAGGCAGCCACTGCCCGCGAACTGGAATTGGAAGAACGCCGCGTCGCAGTGGCGCAGGAGCGGGTTAACAGCGTTAGCGCCCAACTGGAAGCGCTGCTTTCCGATGCGGATCGGGAAGACGCACGTGCTGCCGTTGCCGCTGCCCGTGCCCGTGCGGAAGCAGCCAACCGCCGGGTAAGTGAAACCGTGGCGCGCAGCCCGGCGACCGGCACACTGTATGAGTTTCCGATGAAAGCGGGTGCGTGGCTGCAACCAGGAGAGTTTTTGGGCCGTGTCGGCGATCTGCAGATATTGCGGATTCTGGTGTATGTGGACGAGCCGGAGTTGGGCCGCATTCGCGAGGGTCTGGCGGTGAGCATTCGTTGGGATGCGTTACCAGGCGTCACATGGAAGGGCTTGGTGGATCGCCTTCCCACACGGATTCAAACCTTCGGCACAAGGCAGGTGGGGGAGGTGGTCTGCCGCATTCAGAATCCCGATGGCAACCTGCTGCCGGGCGCGAATGTGAACGCGGAGATTTTGAGCGCCCAAGCGACCGGGGCGCTGGTAGTGCCCAAGCAAGCCATCCGCCGCCGCCTTGGGGAGGAGGGAGTTTGGAAGCTGGAGGGAACTGCACTTCGCTGGCAGCCGGTACGGGTGGGAATCACCAGCGTTACGCAAGCGGAGGTGCAGGAGGGGCTACAGGAGAGCGAAAGCGTGGCCCTGTTGGTGGATCGCGAGCTTCGCGACGGCCTGAAAGTACAGCCTACCTACCCGTAGCAGAAACCGCGGTCGGCCGTGTCGCTTCGTCTGAAATGGAAGAACCCGCCGATGCCTCGGGTGCCTTCGGCGGGTTCTCGGTTGATTTCGGGGAACGGTTGCCGCACTGAACAAGAGATCAGGGGGTCGTCCTAATTTCGAGATGCCGACGTTGGGCTGGGGGATCCAGCACGGTGTAGGGGGGATCCAGCACGGTGTAGCCTGACGGAACCTCAAACAGCTCCTTGAGGGGCTCGCTGCGGTTGAGGTTGGTCAGCTTGTGGGTGATCTCACCGATCTGGGGATCCCGTGTGGTGCGCAGCAAGACCACCTTCAGCTCGGGCGAAGTCCACTCCTCCGTAACCGACACGATGGGGCGGTCGTTCCCAATCGCTCCGATGGGAATCGTAATGGTGCGACGGGTACCCGTCGCATTCACACCTTCGATCTGGCGCTCTCCCAGATCTTCCACTGTCACATTGTCAGGAGTCTCGATCTGGTGCATCTGAATGGACCCCATCGTACCCCTAGGAAGCATGTGGATCTGAGCGGTGGGTGGGACGGGCGGCACTGAGTCCCCGCTAGCGCCAGCAGAACTCGCTATCCGGCGATGAATCACCACATTCTGCTGGGTAGCGTTGCCTGCAACTCCTGTTTCTGTAGAGTCCCAGGTCATCGTTCTAGATTCGGCCCCAGCGGTTGGGGGCATGGGTGGCATGGGCGGCATGGGTGGCATCGCAATCACCCTTGCGGTCTGTGCCTTGGGGTCGAGAATAATCGACTTTCGGTTTACCGGGTCAGCGATCGTGATTTGGGTGCGCGGCTCTCGCTCAGTTGCGTTCATTGGGCCGATGGCGGGAAGGGTATGCTCATTGCGCGTTCGCCCCTCGCTATCTCGTGCGACGCGGGAGGAGACACTGTTCTGAATTCGCGTGCCATCGCCAAGTACGCGCGTGGTTTCGTTCACGGATTCCGCCGAGTACGGGGCACCTGTTACCGGCTTGCCCAGGAACGCAGGCTCGGCTGCGATGAAATGGAAGTTGGGGCCTTGTCCGGAGATCACCACATCCCGCGTGACGCCAAAAGCCTGAGACCCAGGTGGTGGTGGCGGCGGGGGTGGCGGCAAGGGCGCCTGTGCAAACAGCAGTCCCACCGCGAGACTGGCCAGGGACAGCCGGCAGGTTGACGTGATACAAGTTTTCATGTTTTTCCTCCAAATCAGATCCATCATGTCTAGCGTTCCTGTGCTCTTCACGAAATATGGCGAGTAAGCAACAGGCGCTCAGGGGTATACGCCTACCAGGCGCACTGCCAGTGGCCGTCCGTCCTCGCCTACGAGGAAATCGGCCAGTACGGCTTGATTGTTTGGGGTGGGCGCCGATGACAATCCCATCCGCCAAAGATCGTTTGCTCCCATCCGCACACGCACGGATTGAAGTGTCTGCTCCGGCGCGAAGCGGGCGGGCAGGCTTTCAATTTGGTTTCGCTGCGTCATCTGGCGAGCGGCAGCCAGGACCTCAGCAGGCCATTCCATCGAGGGTGGCGCGGCGCCTTCGGTATCCGGGTTCATCCCGTTACGGGGGGCGACCGGTGCTGAAGCGAGTACGGTCTCCCGGGGGGATGTCACCGCTCGTGGCTTCCGCGCTGAACGTGGTTTCGCAATCGCAGCGAGCGCCGGAGCGCCTGCGTGGTCCCCGGTGACGCCCCCCAGGCTTGCTTCGGGCGGAACGGACGCCACAACAGCTAATCCTGGCAGTGGCTTCTCTGGAACCGAGAGCGATTCTCGCCATGCCGGAATCCACAGCAGAGCCGTCACTGCAGCGACGGTCGCCATCGTCCACATGGCCGGTTGCCAGATCCAACGCCAAGCTGCATCGTGTTGTTGCACGGCCGTGGATGCGGAGGATTCGCCTTTAGGAACTAACAGCCCTTGCTGTCGGGCTGCCTGCAGGATGCTGGCTTCCAACCAAGCGGACGGCTCCGCATCCTGGCTGTCCCGCGCTAGCGCTTGCAGGGCCTGATCTAAGACCTCGGACTCGGCGGCGGAGATGCTCCGGTTGCCAAGATCTGTACCGAGAACCGCGCGATCGTGATCACATCGCGGGTCCCCTTGTGGAGGATTCCACTCAACTGGCATTTGGTGCTCCTTTCTGCGCCGGAACATCCTCGAACTCCAATGTGGACGACGTTGCGGGTGAGTTGTTCGGAACTGGAAGTACTGGGCTGCTTGCACGCAAGCGACGGACAAGCATCTCTTTGGCTCGCGCGATCCGGGAGCGCACGGTTCCAAGCGGGCATCCGAGTTGTTCGGCTACCCGCTCGTAGGGAAGCCCTTGCAACGCGTGGAGCACCAATGCTTCCCGATAGGCTTCGGGTAGCTCCGCAATCGCGCCGTGAAGCTGAAGCCGCTGCTCGCGGTGAAGCAGCGTTTCCAGAATCCCGCTGGTGGCTCCAGGCGCCAGGCCGTCGCCGGACTCGTCGGCGTCCAAGGGCAGCAACCTGCCGGAAGCGCAGTGCTTTCGAGCGAGGTGCCGTGTGATGCCCAAGATCCAAGCCTCTAAGGTGCCCTTAGCGGGATCGTATCGTTTCCACTCGCGCAGCAGAAAAAGGAACACCTCTTGTGTGGTCTCCTCTGCTGCCTCACGCGAGGCCGTCAAGGCGTAAGCGAAGCGGTAAACTGATCGTCCGTGCCGCTGATAGATCGCCGCAACCGCCTCCGGGCCTGGAGTTGCGAGCCCATCGAGTTCCCCATCGCTGGTGGCGCTTGCCCCGGTGACCGGCTCGCCCTTCGACGCAGTCGCTGGCTTCCGGGATTTCGACCTGAACCACCAGGACATGGATAGTGAACTCATTTGCTTCCAGGGAATGTGCCGCCATCCGACCCCGGCGGTCCTGCTCAGGCTGCTCTCTGAGAAGTATTGCGTCTGGCGGCGGAAAAAGTTCCGTGCGATGACAAAATTGGCGCTAATGCCCTTCGAACAGCTGCTCGAGCCACTCCACATAGGCCGGGGCGTTGGGATCTGCTTCCGACGGCGCCCAAGGTGCAAACTCCTTATCTGTTCCCGCGTCGTAGGGCCCCGGCTTCACTTCAAAAATTATGGCGACCGGGGACAGCGCCACAATCGAATGCCAGATCCCAGGGACCAAGTCGAGTCCGCAGGCGGGCGAGGAGTCCGCAGACGCTTGTGGCTCACCCAGTGCGTGCAGATGGTGGGTGCTTCGTACGCTGCCGAAGTCATCGAAAAGGATCACGCCAAGCTTTCCGCGCAGCACCACGAAGCTCTCTGCCTTGGGTGGCAGCGCATGGCGGTGAGGGGCCACGTAGGAGCCGTGGAGGATGAGGTTCAGGAAGCGATGAGGATTGTCATCGGGGCCAGAGTGGAAACAGTGAACCGCCCGTCTGCGGGGAGACTGCGTGGCGTCCTTGAGGAGTTGCTCAAACTGAGACGGGTGGATCAGTTCCAATTCGTGATCGCGGGACATCAATCCTCGTTTCTTGCTCTATCTTGGCAGGGAGCCACTCTTTGCGCGAGGGGCTGGCACGATACTAGCAGATAAGAAACTTCAGGCAGAGTGGAACTTCTCCTGGGATACGTTTGCGAAGGACTGGATACCATTGGAATAATCGGGAAAATCCCCTAAGGGTTTAGAGCATTTTTACCGAAAAACTTACTTAGTACGTGTAGCCAATACCACATGCGTCGCACAAGTTTCGGGAAATGCCATTGGAGGTCGGACATCGGGCAGTGCGAAGGGCATAGAATAAATCATTTTCCGTCAGTAAGATAGCGTGAACGCACAGCGGTTCCCATGGCCGTTCAAGTACTAAGGTCTGGGACTTGGTGCGCTATTCAACTTGTAGTCCTATACCACAGCCATCTTGTAAATCCGTTCCAAACTGATACACTGAACTCACGGAAACTAGGCGCCAAGTTCTCCTGAAATACTAAGTAAACAGACACAAATCCGTAATACGCACTCTAGGTTGCCTTGCTGAGAAATCATGCAGATCTACCTGGAATGCCGTGGTACGACGTGTGTCACCGAGGAGAGAACGCCTATGTTTCGTATGTCCATTTTCAATCGCCGGATAGCTTCCCGCACCTGCGGAACGATCTTGTGGATCTGCGCCTTGCTGGTGCTAAGCACCGGAGCGGGGATGGCGGGATCCGCATACCATCCGGTGACGAGACCCGATGTTGGTTACGAAATGACAGACCGTGCTCCGCGCCCAGGGAAGTGGAAGAAGTTGTGGAAGTGGAGCGCGGCGGCGCTGGTTGCCGGGAGTTCGATGGATGTCGCCAGCAGTTGGGGCTACGCGGAGGCCAACGGAATGCTGCGGAGTTCCTCCGGGCATCTGCACGCGCGAGGCACAGCGATTAAGTTTGGGGTGCTGGGTGCGGCCTTGATCGGGCAGCACTATCTGGTGAAGAAGAACCCGGAACTGGAAAAGCCGCTTGCCATCACGAACTTCGCTATCGGCGCCACGTATTCCGGGGTGGCGGTGCGGAACTGGCGCGTGCGATAGATGCCCTGCCGGAGATTGCGGAGTTGTGGAGCCTGGCCGCCACGGCAAACGCGGACGACCGGCAAGAGGCACTTGCTAGCTTCCGTTCTGGCTTAACTCCCGCAAGTCCGAGATCCAATAGTCGGGCGAGTACGATCGCATCTCTTCGTGATTGCCGTAACCGTAGTCCACAGCGCAGATCCTGACGCCGGCCGCCCTTCCGGCTGCCATGTCGGACGCGGAATCGCCCACCAGTAAGCAGGCGTCGGGAGTAATCCCGAGCCCTTCCATGGCGCGAAAGAGTACATCTGGCGCGGGCTTCGCGGGGAATCCGTCGGTGCCCTGGACGTGCTGGAAGTACGGGCGAAGCCCGAATTTCTCCAGCACAACGTGGGTGGTTTGCGTGCTCTTGGTGGTGGCAGTCGCCTTCAGGCCGCCGAGAGCGGCCAGTCCTTCGGCGACGCCTGGGTACCGCTTTGTAGACCGGTGCTCCCGTGCCCAGTAAGTTTCCCGGTATTCCTTTAGCAGTTGCTCACGCAAGGCGTCGTCAGCATTGGGAAATACCTCATCGAAAAGGGCAAAGAGATGTTTACCGATGAACGAGGCAAGGTAGGGAAAGGAAAGGTTGGGGGCTCCATGCGCCGACAGCACCTTCTCCACCGCACCCACAATATCGGGTGCAGACTCGAGCAAGGTGCCGTCGACGTCAAACAAATATGCTGGAAACGAGGGAATCACGCCGGTTGGGGTGAGCCCCCTTCCATCAACCCAGGGTTGGAAGGCTTCGAATCCGATTCAGGGCGCAGTACCTGTTGTGTATCCCCAGGCTTGACACTGCCACCTGGACCGGAGAAATCAGCGAGAGCTTCTCCAGCAAGGAGTCGCTTCACCTCTTCCCCATCCAGCACTTCCCGTTCCAGAAGGGCTTCCGCCACGCGAATCATCGGCTCCTTATAGTCCTCAATGATCTTGCGAGCGCGGTCATACGAACTCCGCACCAAGCTGCGCACCGCCGTATCAATCTGCACCGCGGTCTCTTCCGAATAGTCACGGTGCTGGTTGATCTCGCGGCCGAGGAAAATCTGCTCTTCCTTCTTGCCGAAGCTCATGGGGCCGAGGTCACTCATGCCGAACTCGCAAACCATGCGACGGGCCATATCGGTGGCGCGTTCAATGTCGTTCCCGGCACCTGTTGTGATCTGGCCCAGGAAGATCTCTTCAGCCACACGGCCACCCATCAGGATAGCCAGGCGGTCCTCAAGATAATCCTTGCTTTGCGTGTGCTTGTCATCAATCGGCAGTTGCATGGTAAGGCCGAGGGCCATGCCGCGCGGAATGATGGTTACCTTGTGGAGCGGATCCGCGTGAGGAACGACGGACGCGACCACGGCATGGCCGGCCTCGTGGTAGGCCGTACTGCGCTTCTCTTCCGGCGTCATGATCATGGAGCGCCGCTCCACGCCCATCAGCACCTTGTCTTTGGCATGCTCGAAATCCACCATCGCCACCAGTTTGCGATTCTGGCGGGCAGCGATGAGCGCCGCTTCGTTCACCAGGTTGGCAAGATCGGCTCCAGCAAAACCAGGGGTACCGCGCGCGATTACGCTCAAATCGACGTCGTCGGAGATGGGAGTCTTTCGAACGTGTACCTTCAGGATCTTCTCGCGACCTTTGACGTCGGGCACGCCAACAACCACGCGGCGGTCAAAACGACCAGGGCGCAAGAGTGCAGGGTCGAGCACGTCCGGACGGTTGGTTGCGGCGACGAGAATGACACCTTCATTCGATTCAAACCCGTCCATTTCGACGAGCAATTGGTTCAGGGTCTGCTCCCGCTCGTCATGTCCGCCGCCCAAGCCCGCGCCCCGGTGACGTCCCACGGCATCGATTTCGTCGATGAAAATAATGCAAGGGGCATTCTTCTTGCCTTGCTCGAAGAGGTCACGAACGCGGCTTGCGCCAACGCCGACGAACATCTCGACGAAGTCAGAACCGGAGATTGAGAAGAAAGGCACATTCGCTTCCCCGGCAATCGCCCGCGCCAGCAGGGTCTTGCCGGTGCCGGGAGGTCCAACAAGCAGCACGCCCTTAGGGATGCGCCCGCCAAGCTTCTGGAACTTCTGCGGCTCGCGGAGGAAGTCAATGATCTCCTCCAACTCCTCCTTGGCTTCCTCTACCCCGGCTACATCCTTGAAGGTCACCTTCTTCTGCTGTGCGGAGTGCAGGCGTGCCTTACTCTTGCCAAAGCTGAGGGCCTTGTTTCCACCGCTTTGCATTTGCCGCATGACGAAGAGAAACACGAACACAATCAGCAAGATGGGAAGCATGTTGAAGAGGAGGGCCATGATCAAACCGTTGTCGCGGTTGTCGATGGTCACCTTCACGTTCTTTTCTCGCAGGATGTCGAAGGTGTTCGGGTAGTTGTCTGGGATT
The DNA here is from genome assembly GCA_026129915.1 of Bryobacterales bacterium. Classification (GTDB taxonomy): domain Bacteria; phylum Acidobacteriota; class Terriglobia; order Bryobacterales; family Bryobacteraceae; genus JACTMJ01. Next base: position 8,567 of record JAHCHD010000012.1, on the reverse strand, counting down.
ACGGTTTTGAGGGTGGCTTTCTCGTCCTTGTACTCGCCCTTCACGTCTGTGTTGTTCACCACAACGCTTAGTACCTTGCCGGACTCGACGTCTTGCATGAACTCGGTGAAGGAGAGAACGCGCTCCGGGTTCTGCGACTGTTGCCGCAGAGAAGCGAACAGAAAGATCACCATGCAGATGATAATCATCCAAATGATGGCGGTTTTCAGACTAGACATTCAGACTCCGATATAACGGCAGTTCCCATCCGGATTGCCGCACAATTCTAAGACGTCGCATCAGCCGAACTGGATTCCCATACCTGCTTGGATGGGACAACACGAATGGCCATGCTCCCCATCCGGTCACCTGCTGCGGTGTATTCCGCGGCGACGCCAAAGCTTCTCGTCCACACAACCACGCCCGCAGATTCCAGAACAAGTTCGTCATTCCGGCGCCAGACCGGAACTCCGCTGCGTTGAAAAAGCACCTTGAGTTTTCGTTTCGATGTACTTCCAGAATGCTGAAAGAGATCGCCCTCGCGCCAGAGACGCAGGGTAACGGGAAAGCACAGCCGACTGGAGTCAACAAGGCTCCAGCCTCCAGTATACCCGCAATGAGCGGCGGCGATAATCGAGGTATCAGATTGTGATCCAGCAAGATAGGCCACATCGACCGCGGTGAGCGAACCCGGCAGCGCATAGCGTCCGGGCTGATGCTCCGGAATGCATTGCTCAACCTGATTCATGGAGTTCCGCTGCGCAGCCACTGGGCGTCCGGATCTGGCAATAGTAGCCCGAACTTGGCCGCCGCTACGCTCAAATAAGAAGCACTTGGCGGAGTAGCGACCGCTGCCGGCTACCCCGGTCCAAAGCCGGCGCACGGTCTCTACGGCTTGGAACCCAAGTGTGGGTGTGGAACGCCGAAAATCACCTGCATCGTCGCCGTCCCCGTGACCGCGTGCCATCCGCTCGCCCAGGTTAAGAATCACCGTTCGTTGCAGGGCTACAGCGAGCTTGCCGAAATCATCCGCTGCACCCACCCACCCGTAAGGGCCAGGCGCAAAGATATCAACGGTCTTTGACTCCGCCAACTCGTTGAGGAAACGCGATTCGTCCCGTAATTGCTCCGCGGTGTTGGCAAGGATGGCTTCCAACCCTGGGTTCCACTCCTGAGCCAAGTCCGGTAGCCAGCGATGCCGCAGGGCATTGCGAGAATAGGTATGGTCACGGTTGCTGGCATCCTCCCGCCACTCCTGGCGCGCGAGCAGCAGGTACGCACGAATCTCATCCCTGCTAAGCGAGAGGAGCGGTCGGATGAGGCCATCAGGTGTGATGGGTTCAATGCCGCCTAGCCCGCGGCTTCCCGCGCCGCGCAACAGCCGGAATAGTACCGTTTCGGCCTGATCTCCGCGGTGGTGCCCGGTGGCAATGCGGCCGAGATTCAAACTCTCTTGTGCCCACAGAAAGAATTCTTTGCGGTGCTGACGACCCCACTCCTCGACGCCGGTGACAGGGGGGCGGCCAGGCGCAATCTGCCTGGCAACCACCGGGAGTGAGAGACTTTCCGCCAGGTGGCGAACAAAGGCTTCGTCTGCGTCCGATTCTGACCCGCGGAGGTTGTGGTTCAGGTGAAGCACCTCAATATGCCAGCGGTAGTTTGCCTGGAGGGCCGCCAATACGCGCAGCAACGCGACGGAGTCAGCACCGCCGGAAACCGCCACGCCCACCCGGATTCCGTTGGGAAGCATGCCCCATCGCTCAATCTCATCGGCGACGGCACGTTCGAATTGATGAATACTGCGAATACCTCTGGCCATTACGGCGGCTTGCCTTTGCTATGCTCGACGCTGGGTGCGCAACTTCGCCCATTGTACGCGCCCCTGAAAAGGAATGGACTCGCTATGCAATTTCCAACCGATGCGCTTCGGCGTGCGGCCAAAGTGAAGCTCTTGCTGATGGACGTGGATGGCGTCCTTACGGATGGCAAGCTCTACAACCTCCCTGGTCCTAGTGGGGATATGGTGGAAACCAAAGCCTTTTCCGCCCAAGATGGCATCGGGCTGCGGTGGCTAGCCTGGCACGGCTTCAAGACCGGGGTCATCAGCGGCCGGGTTTCTCCCGCTACGGTGGAGCGGGCCACTCAGGTGGAGATGGCCTACATCTACCAGGGCCACGTGGAAAAGGTGCCGATTCTTAACGAGATCCTTGCGAAAGAGCAGATTGCGGCGGACCAGGTGTGCTTTGTGGGCGACGACCTCACGGATGCCATCCTGATGCGGCGAGTGGGCCTGGGTGTGGCTGTTGCCAACGCCCGTCACGAAGTGAAACAGGTGGCGCACTACGTGACCACCTCTCCAGGCGGAGAGGCTGCGGTGCGCGAAGTGTGTGAGTTGCTGCTTACTGGCCATGGCCTTTGGCAGGCAGTGCTCGAAAAGTACGAAATACCGCTACAAGGTTAGCTTTGGGTGGGCGATTTCATCCTGCTGAGCCCGCTATCCGCATGTCGTTTTCGTTTTCCTGGTACTTTTCCGGAGAAGATTCTCTCCACCGGCCCACTATATCCCTGAGCGACCTTTCCTTGGATGCGCGACTTGCGTGACCATGCGGGCCGTCAGGGAGTACCCTTTGCAAAACCGACTCAGCCATCCCACCAGAAGAATTCCCAGACTCCAACTTTTCCGATGCCAGTGCCTGATTGCAATCTGCCTGCTTATGGCCGCGGCGATTCCGGCGCATGGATGGAATGGAGTGGGTAAGGCAACCTTTGTGGGGGGAAGTATCCCCGGATTGCCGGACAGCGCCAAAGGCAGTATCGGCACTGGCGATGAGGAATTCTTCGTTTTCAGCGGTAACTCCGTCGAAGTGGCGATTCCGTGGGAGAGGATCAACCTGATCGAGTACGGACAACGGGCTGGCCGGCGTATCGGCCTTGCCATCGTGGTATCCCCGCTTTTCTTAATGAGCAAGACCCGTAAGCACTTCCTTACGCTAAGTTTCAGGGATGAGCGAGACCGGCAGCAGGCTTTGGTTTTTCAGTTGGAAAAGAGTCACGTGCGCAGTGTCCTGGTGACCCTGGAGGCGCGTACTGGCCTTCGCGTGGAACTTCAGGACCAGGAAGCGCGATTCGGCGGAGAAAGCCAATGAAGAGCTCAGGGGCTATCACGACACGGCTCCAGTTTTTGGGCTTCACATTGGGCATCCTGACTGCACTCTGGTTCCTGGCGCAAGTTGCCCTACCGCTACCCGGCCAGGAAACGGCCGCCAAAACTCCATTGGTGGAGTCGATGCAGGACGTCCGCAGAGTTTGCGTGGAGGAATTCGAGGGCGGAGAGAACGCCAGACAGCTCAGAGGGATGCTGATTGACCAACTCCGGCGCCTGGGCGCGTTTGTGGTGACGGAGAACCCCGCCCGGGCAGATGCGTTTCTGCGCGGCTTTGCTGAGGACCTGGTTTACACGGAACAACACTCGCGGGATGAGAACGTGGGGGCGCGCGGGCAAGCAAGCGCTTCGACGGGAGGCTACACACGCAACCGTCGCGCGGTTTCCTCCGGGGTGGGGGCGAACGAATCAGTGCGTGAACGTAGCACGGAGCGACGGCACGAGGCCGCGCTCACGGTGCGGATCGTGAATGCGGATGGGGACGTGCTGTGGTCGGGGTCGGCGGAGAGCCGCGGCGGTAAATATCGCAGCGCGGGCGCGGACGTGAGCGCACGGATAGCAGCGGCGTTGGAGAAGGCGCTCAAGGGCAAGGCTGACAGCGGACCCAACACCGCTACGGATTCCGCAGACTCACCGGTTTCCGTGAATCCTGCACCAGATTAAACGTGATCTCCACATTCACGCGCGCCTCGATTGGCTTGCCATCAGCGGTTCCCGGTTGAAACCGCCACTTGGCGAGAGCTTGCCGTGCAGCTGTGTCGAGATCCGGGCGGATGCCCTTCACCACCTCAATGTTGGTGGGCTCTCCCGCCGTATTGACGAGAGTGCGTAACGACACGGTGCCACTCACCCCTTCCCTGCGGGCTGCCGCCGGGTAAACGGCAGGGACGCGTACGAGTGGACGAGGCGCGGAAGTGACCGTGGGCGTCGCAGCCGTGGAGGCAGCAGGAGCGGGTTCAGCTACTGGCGCAACCGGTTCCGCAGGACGATTGACCGGCTCACTGACCGCAGGGACTACTGGTTTGGGCGTGGCCGGGCGAGCAGTTGGTTCCTTGACGGCGGACGGGACGGGGACCGGTATCGAGGGCGATGTGACTCCGCTGCTGCCACCTGGAATTCTGCTTGCGGGAGGCTTCGCCGCAGGAGCGCCACTTGCCGCGACACCTGCGCCACTAGCGGGTTGCTGCATGCCCGCAGCAGGACTCGGGCTGGTTGAGGGTGTCGACGCGGGTGGCGCTGTAAGCGGGCTACCCGAAGTCCCTGGAGCTTGCGACTGTGAAGCAGATGCTGCATCCCCGGGCGCAGCGCTTCCTCTGGTGTCTCCCGAGCCGCCCGTTCCTTCCGGACGGGAAAGGCCCGCGATCTCCGTCGTCGTCTTGCTGCCATCCGCTGTCGATTGCCCGCCGGTGAGCAGCTTGAAGATCCCAAAAATTCCTGCAACCAAAGCCAAACCCAGGACGACAAGTAGCGGCGCGAGCCAATGGTTCCTGCGAGGCACTGGGGTGGCCGTGCTTACGGGTGGGTTCGTTCCGTAGGAAGGCGTGGGTTGCCGCCAGTCAGAAACGGGCTGGGGCGTTGGCACCGGCGGCGCATTTCTGGTGGCTGGCGGAACGGGCGGCATCGGCATGGGCGCGACGGAGGGGGTAGGCACCGGTGTCGCAGCCGGTGGCTGCCCGTATGGAATCCCCGTGGGGGTGACCGTACCTAGGCCCGCGGAGAAGCCAGTAGAACCAGTAGCTGGCGGCGGGAAAGCGCCAGAACCCTGCGGAAACGCTGTGGCAGTAGAATAAGGCTGAGTGCTGGCGGCACCAGCCTGGAAGCCTGCGGCAAAACTCCCGGTCGCGGCGCCTGTCACTGAACCCATACCCACGGCTTCCCGGAATGCCCTGGCGAGGGCCTCGCAGGTGGGATACCGGTCCTCCGCGCGTTTTGCCAGAGCGCGTTTCAGCACTTCGCTGGCTGCATCGGAGATGTTGGGATTGTCGCGCTTTGGGTCCACCGGGTCGCTAACGATCTTAAAGATCAGGGTGGTCATGGAGTCGGCCGTGAAGGGACGCTTTCCGGTGATCGATTCGTACATCACCACGCCCAGGGAATACTGGTCAGCCCGTCCGTCCAGCTTCTTGCCTTGGATCTGCTCTGGCGCCATGAAATGGGGCGTACCCAGTGTCATACCCGTACGGGTGACGGTTTGCGACGAGATCTTCGCCACACCGAAGTCGGTGATCTTGGCCACACCGTCATTGCGGACGATGATGTTGGCCGGTTTGATGTCGCGGTGGATAACGCCCTGGCTATGTGCGTGGTCGAGTCCTGACGCGGTTTGCTCAAAGATCGCTACTAGTGACTCCAGCGACACCTTGCCCTGGTCGCGTTTCCTTAGCACCTCGGCCAAGTTGGGCCCGTCGACGAACTCCATGGCGATGTAGGTGATCTCGTCCTGCTCGCCAATCTGGTAGATGGTGACAATATTGGGATGGGAAAGAATGCCGGCGGACTGAGCTTCCCGGTAAAGCCGTTCCCGCAGAAACTGCCGCTCCTGGTCGTCCTGGATCTCGGAGAGATAAATCGTCTTGATGGCCACCGGGCGCTTGATGAAGCTGTCCACGCCCCGATAGACCACACCCATCCCACCGCGGCCTAGCTCGCCTAGCAGTTCGTAATTGCCAATTCGATGAAGCGCCATGTCTGTGGGTGGTACTGCTTCCGCCGACGGGACTTGTTTGTGCTGTCAAACGTTGCGGGGTAAATCGCCCCGGATGTGCTGCTTGCCCAAGACCGGGAAATCTGCGTCTATTGTCTTTCAATCGGCGCAGAAATCCAAACGGCCTAGACTGATCTGCACACAAGCCTACTTGCGATAGCGAGTTTGGAGACGGATATGGCTAATGCTCCTGGGACAGGTCCACCAGCAAAACCGAATCCCGCAACTTGGGGGACTTCGCTAGCCTTTGGCTAGCGTGGCGGAGCGTTTGCCGGGCGGATGCTTCCGCGGATGGTGCTAATCAAAGCTGCACTTGCCCCCGCCGTACGCAAGGTCTGTTCATCCACAGTGGAAAGCTGGCTGCCGTATCCGCGACGACGAATCATCTCGGCAAGCATATCGGGGTAGCTGCCGGAAAGCTCTTCCACATCGGTCTTCAGGGCATCCAGGGTGTAGGGTTTTACCTGCCAAAGAATCTCGAACTGATAGGCGGCCTCCCGGGGTTTGTCGTCGTTCACGGCGAACGTGATCGCAGGGAATCCGAACGCATCGGCGGGCTGCATCGCGGCCTGTTCAGCCTTGGCACGGCCCGATTTCTGCCGGAACGTAAACGAGATGGCGTCGGCGGGGAGCCTTGGAAGAGCGCCCGAAATGGTGGATCCTTGGGCTACGGGTTCCTTGCCGGCCTCCAGTTTGTAAGCGACGTCGCTTCCGGAGAGACGGAACTCCACCTTCTCATCAATGCGTACCCGAATGTCGACTGAGCCGTAGGGGCGGTTCAGATCAAAATCCCTAGCTTTCGTAACCGGGACTGGTTTGTAGTCGCTGGGGACGATGGGCTCCGCGCGGGGCTTCATCACCAGCACCATGGCATCGCTGGCGCCCGCCTTTCGCAATTCCGCGATCTGCGCCGCTGTAATTTCACCATCCGCCAGCCCACGCTTGGCAATCTCCTTAAGAATGTCCCGCGACCGTACCTGCTCCGTGAGGAACTTCAAAGCGAGTTCCACGGTAATGGGCCCCTCCATGCGTTCCTTGCAGGGCACACACGCATCAGTCAATGAGTTGATGATACTAAGCGTATTTGCCTCAGAACGGCCACCCTCGGCTGCGGAGAGAATCAGCTCCGTCTTCATGTCGGCGTCCAGGAAGAAGTCAACTCCCTCCTGTTTCACGCGGCTGAGTACCTCCGCGGTGGGAACCACATCCTCGCCAACGGCGAGCACTTTCTTCAGCGTTTCGAGATTCATGGGCGGAGCCTGAGCGGCCAAGGGCAACAAACTCCATAGGGCGGCAAGGCCAAGAATACATAGCCAGTGAGGGAACACGATGCGGGACATAGCGATTACTTTCTGCTAATGGGATTGTACACGGAACGGCATTCGCATTATCGCTGGCTGCTCTTGCGTGCAAGTTCGATTATCTTGCCCACATCCTCGCGAGAACGCTTTCCCCGGTCGCCGGCGGCCAGAATCGCAGCCTGAGCGTCAGGCGTAACAGCGAAAGCAACGCCATTCAGACCTACCCGCACCATTAGGTTCGTCATCTTCACGACATCTTCGCCCGACTCAAGGGCGCGAACAAGCGCATCCAGCGTCCAGGCATTGGGTTTTGTGGAGCCAGGTTGGGGCTGTTGCGCAACTGCCTGGCGCGGCATCACCGTAACAGTGACTTCGCGCTGGATGCGTCCGCCGTAACCCCGGGCAATCAGGGTGTATTTCGTCGTCTCGATGGGGGTGACGGTATGCTGGCCTGTGGCAGGGCCACGAGCCAGGCCGGGGTTGATTTGCACGTAGTTTGTGTTGCTCGAAGCCCATCGAAGCCGCGTGGACTCACCCTGGTTGATCGTTTGTTGCTCGGCAGCGAACGACGCAATCTGAGGTGGCGGCACCGCCTGCGCCTGTTGGCCGGGCGGTTGCTCCGGTTCCGGTTCGGATGCGATCTCTTCCTCAACGGGCTGTTCCGGTTGCGGCTCCGTCACGGGTTGCTCGGTCACCGGAGGCGGCGTAACTTCCACAACTTTCTCGGGTTCAGAACCAGAGCGCATCATCATTACCACGACAATGCCAACTACAACCACTAGCAGCAGCCCGATGACACCCACCAGAATGAGGGGCGATTTGGAGGGTGCCTTACCCTGGCCCGCGCCGACAGCGGCCGGCTTGGATGAACCTGCAGTTGGTTTAGCGGGAGGCTTCTTGAGCCCTGACTTGGGCGGTTCCGGCGGCTTAACGCCGAGACCAGGGGGACCGGGCGGAGGAACGGGAATTCCACCAGCAAGACCTGACGCACCCGTTGGCGTTCCAGCGCTGGGAGTTGGCACCTCTGCTTGAACTTGAAATGGAGATGGCGGAGCGGCAGGCGGCGGCAGCGGAGACGAACCTCCAGGCAAGCTTACGCCGGATGCCGGTGTGGACGTGCCGCCGGGGGTCATGAATCCAGAAGAATCGGGATGCATGGAAGCAACCGGGCCACGGCCCGTTTCGTACGCCCCAGGCAAAGGGGCTGAGGGGGGCAGTGGCGGAGGCGGCATGCCTGGCGTCCCCAGAGGCGGCGGAGGCAAAGAAACGCCACTGCCCGGGGTATGTGGCCGCGTGCTGAGCGGAGGCACAGGCGAGGGAACCGGCGTACTCAGTGTGGGACGAACACTAGGTGCGCCTGAACTGGATGTTCGCATCCCGCTCTCCACAGAGAAGGTCATGGGGAGGATGCCACTCAGGT